>NC_019908.1:0-319444 GCF_000325665.1 Brachyspira pilosicoli P43/6/78 | reverse complement strand
TTTACTCTTTATTGATTTCATCTCAGCAATAAATCTTATAAAATCACTACCCTTCATCTCGTCCATAAAAGCAATCTCTCCAGGCAAATATCCTAACTTCAATTGTATATTCTCTCTATTTACAAAACAGTCCATATCTAATATTTTGGCACTTCCTTTATCAGACTTTATAAAACCCATTAATTGCCTTATAGTTGTTGTCTTACCTGCTCCATTAGGACCAAGCATTCCAAATATTTCTCCTCTATTCACTTCAAAAGATAAATTAAATACTCCTCTTTTGCTTCCATAATCTTTGCTAATATTATCTACTTTTATTACAGACATAAATAATTCCTCCTTATGCCTTATAAATATTTTTTCTTGTATGCAATCTGCTTAAACATTTTCATCCACTTAGAATACTGTTTTATCATATCCTCTTTATCTATTTTGTTAGTCATTTTCTTTCTGCTTTGTAAATAACCTTCAGATGTGTATGTTATCATTTCTATAATATCTTTTATATCAACATCATCTCTAAACTTAGTTTTATCAATATTTTTAAAATAACTATTTATATCAATTTGCTTTTTATTCTTATAATTATTAACAATTTCTTTTACATCTTCACTCTCATCAAAATATCCATGTATTAAAAAATCAAATATAGATTTATGCTTCTCCATCATTTCTAACTTTTTATAAAAGGAATATTCCATAAGATCAAAAAAATCTTTTATTTTGTAAAAGTTAGAATCTGCAATTATTTTTTCTATATACTCATATACATAATTATAAACATATTCATACAATTTTTTCTTAGTTTTAAAATGATATAAAAGTAAAGATTTAGATATATTTGCATTACTAGCAATATTTTCTAAAATGGCATGTTTATACTCATGTTTAGCAAACTCTTCTATTGATGCGTTTATGACAGCTTCTTTTTTTTCTTCTGGTATATTTATAGTTTTATTCATCATTAGAACTCTTTTACTGACTAAGTTAGTCAGTTAGTTAAAACTATAACACAAAACATTTATTTGTCAAATAAAATTTAAATAATAAATTTACACTTGATAAGCATAATCTTTAGAAACTAATATAGAATAATCAGATATTAAATCTTTTAAATATTCTCTTTCATTAATAAAATAACTCTCATCTAAATCTAATATTTTTAACTCTTCTATAAATGTATTTAAAGCTAGATTTTTATCTGCAAATTTTTCTATAGCCCTATTTGATAACTCAAAAAAATTTTTCATAAGATAAGGAACATAATCCTCATTATAATAATCCATACAATTTTTTAATAATACAAATAATGTTTTAAAATAATTTATATCAGTATTTTTTTTAGTAGAAATAGTATGAATATGTTGTCTGTAATAATATATCGGCTTATGATTAAAAGATATTTTTGGGTTATGAATAAGAGATTTAAAAAACTGCTCTGTATCTTGATAGCAAAGTATAGAAGAATAGTAAATATTATTATTTATTAAAAACTCTCTTCTCCATAGTTTTGACCAAGTTGACTCTTCAATAGTTTCTTTATCTGTAGGAGATAAGTTTTTAATATTAGCACTTGATATTCCTTCTAAATTATCATCACTTAAAAAACTTACTTTATTTAGATGAGATACATATTCTTTTGAATCTATAACATCATATATATTTAAACTGCTTACATAATCAGAATCATATTTTTTTGCTGTATTATATAATTCTTCCAAAAAATTACTAGAAATATAATCATCAGAATCCATAAAAAAAACATATTCTCCTCTAGCAATATTTAAACCAATATTTCTAGATATTCCGGCACCATGTTTTATTTTATTGTCTATTAATATTATTCTTTTATCTTTTAGAGAATATTCTTTTATTATTTCTCTGCTTTTATCACTGCTGCAATCATTAACACATATTATCTCTATTTTCTTAATAGTTTGTTTAATTAAACTATCCAAACAATAGGATAAATATTTATCAGTATTATAGACTGGTATTATAACGCTTACCATATTATGTTACCTTTCTCTATATAATATAATATGCAATATTTTTTGTCAATTAAGATATCGACATTTAAAACAATATTTAGATAAAAATAAATAGCTTTTTTACTTTTAAATCACATTATTTGCACTCATTTTAGCAAAGAAGATAATATTAAATAAAAACCATATTTAAATCTTTCATCAACATATTCATTGAATTTTATCTCTATTTCAGTTTCATCATTATTATTAGAAGCATAATAAACATTAGATAATTTTATATAAATAGAAGCATCATTATAATCATCATAAAAAACATATCCTCTAGTAACAATTCCATTAACATCATCTCTAATCATAGAAAACCTATTAGCAATATTTCTAACAGTGCCGACAGTTACAAGTTTAGGTATTTCTTTTATTAAAGCAGTTTTTGTTTTTGTAGAAAGTTGATTAAAAGGCTGTTCTATTTCATAGTCTAAAATTTGTTTTTGCCATTTTTCTATAATAGATTTTTTTACTTCTATTGGGCTTAATAAACCTATAATATCATCATCTTTAATAAAAATCTCTTCATCATTTATATCATTAAATGTCCCATCTTCCATATATCTAAAACTCTTTAATAAAATATATTTTTTATCATATATACCCCAAACTAAATTAACAGCAAAAATCTTCATAAATGGATTATATAAAAATAAATCTCTCCAATTATTAAACTGCCATTTTCTACCATTCATGCAAACATAAATTAATCTTTCTGTTTGCATTTTAATAAGTTTTTTAGCTTCAGTTTTTAATGTAGTTAATTCAGTTTTTATATCAAGAGGAAAATCTTTTGGTAAAGTTTTGAACGCTTTATTTTTAGACTCATCAAAAATATCAATAGAAAAATTATCCTTTAAAATTATTCTAAATATTCTATCATCTGTTTTAACAATGCGAATCCCCTCTCTATCAAATCCAAAATTAGGCATAATAATATCAGCAAACTCTTCTTCTGTCATATTCATTTTATGAGAAATAGTATAAAACATATCACGGCATTTATTTCTAACACTAACTTGCTTAAACTTTTTTGAAGCTTCATAAATTAAATAAAAACCAATATTCTTTGAAGATAAAAATATAGCTTCCATTATAAAAGAAGCATATTTAAATCTTTTGCTTGCAATATTTTTTGCATTTTTGTAAAGTTTATTAATTTGATTATTAGAAGCAAATATGCAATATGGATATAGAACATTTTTAGTTTTATTGTCTTCAGCAAAATTAATATATATATTTTCTAATGCCTCTCTAAAACTCTCTTCATCTAAAGAATAGCCTATATCATCAGGAATATCTAGCCTACAAGGTTCTTTTAATTCTAAATACGCACCAATAATAAATCTTATAGCTTTCACGCAAACCAAACTGCTTTTATCTTTAATAAAAATTTTAGAAATAATTTTGTTATCTATAAATGAAGTTGTTTTATCATATTTTGATTTGTAATTTTTATCTACTATCTTATTAATCTCTTTTAAACTCAGCATACAAACACCTAATTTTTGAGATTTATATTATAGTATAATAACAATAAAAACAATCTAAATCTTTATTATTTTAATAGTATATTATTGATATTTTATTTAAATGATTTATTATTGATATGAAATTTATTTTAGGATTTTTTAATGAATAATACACTAACATTATTAAAAGATTTAACTAATGCATTCGGACCATCAGGTTTTGAAGATGATGTAATAAATATTATAAAGGAAAAAGCAAATTTTATAGACAGTGAAAGAGACTCTATTAATAATTTGTATTTAGGTTTAGAAAAAATAGATAAAAATAAACCAATAGTAGCCTTAGACTGCCATATAGATGAAATTGGTTTTATGGTAGAGCATATAAATGAAAATGGCACATTATCTTTTATACCTCTTGGAGGTTGGCATATACCAAACATTGTATCAAATTCTGTGGTGATAAAATCATCAAATGGAGAATATGTTAAAGGTGTTATAGGTTCAAAGCCGCCTCATTTTATGACTGATGAAGATAGAAAAAAATTACCTACATTAAAAGATATGTATATTGATGTGGGTACTAGAAGCAAAAAAGAGACTGAGGATATATTTGGAATATGCATAGGCGACCCTGTTGTGCCTGATGTTGATTTTAGATATGATGAGAGAACTAAAAGTTTTTGTGCTAAAGCTATAGATAATAGAGTTGGTGCTGTGTGCGTAATAGAGACTCTAAAGGCATTAAAAGATGAAAAATTAAATGTTAATTTAGTTGGTATGATGACATCGCAAGAAGAGGTTGGAGCAAGAGGAGCTTCTGTTGCTGCTAATAAAGTAAAGCCTGATTTAGTTATAGTTTTTGAGGGATCTCCTGCTGATGATACTTTTTATTATGGAGATAGAGCACATGGAGCTATTGGAAGAGGTTCTCAGCTTAGAGTAATAGACGGAGGCATGATTACAAACCCTAGATTAAATAAATATACTATAAATATAGCGAAAGAAAATAATATTGCCCATCAAGTAATAGTACGTGAAAAAGGCTCTACCAATGGTGCTATATATCATAAAACTAATTTAGGAAGCCCTAGCGTTGTTTTAGGTGTTGCCACAAGATATGCTCATAGTCATTATTGTTATGCTTCTTATGATGATGTAGTTGCTTCTATAGAGATAGCTAAAGCATTAATAAAAACTTTAGACAGAAACAAAATAAAAGAGTTTTAATTTTTTATAAACAATTTATAAAAGGTATTAATTTTTATATAAATTTAATACCTTTTTTATGTACTAATTTTAGTACTTTTGTTATTTACTTTCTTACAACTTCTGCAAACTTTGAAATATTAAATACCCTTGTTGTTTTGCTTTTTTCAAGTGACGCTCTAACTATAAGAAGTTTATGATTAAGCAAGCTATCATAAACATAATCGCTGTCTAACACAATAGAAGAAAGTTTATCTTCAGTAGCCTTACAATCTAAATTATCAGGCAAATCATCATCAAATCTAAAAAAAGCCTTATGAGAAGGAAACACAAAGTCTTTACTATTCCAATTAATTATAATAGTTTTATTTTTACTCTCTTTATTAATATTTACTATTAAATGAGTATCCTCACTCCAAGATGATAATTTATAAGCAAGAAGCCTATAACCAATATTCTTATCATCTTCTACAACTTCCCATTCATCTGGTTTTATCTCATAGATTTCAGGATTCATTATATCTTTATCGTCCATAAACATCTCTCTCCCAATAAACAAAGTCTACTATATTTTTAATCTAAAGTAAATACACTTAAAAATATTTTTCTTATTTTATCTTTATTGTCATAACCATAATAAACGCAATATATGCTGTTGTTGTTATTAACACACCAAGGATAACCGCAATCGCTACTTTTCATTTTATCTTCTATAATTATCTCTTTTTTTTGTATATCATAATCAGAGTAATTTTTTAAATCATTCAAGTCATTTACTAAAATTGCTCTAACCCCATAAGGCTTTAATCTGTAGCCATAACTTAATAAAACTCTACTCTCATCAATCTTTAAAGGATTTAGAGGATAGCCTTTAATATTCGTAAAACAAGGCTTAGTAAAACTCTTTCCATTGTCTAGAGAATAACTTAAAGAAGTAAAAGCATATTCATCATTAACATGCGTCCTTATAAATGCCCATAATATATTATTATGATATATAAGCGAAGGCTCAACATATTCTACTTTACTTTTTTTATTCTCAATTTTTCTGTATTCAGTTTCGCACAAAAAACTCTTTATATCCCAATTAATCAAATCTTTAGTATATATAACATAACATTGATACTTAGAATTATTTTTGTTTATATATTTTTTATAGGCATATATAGGCATAAGTATTTCATTATTTACTTTTACCATGCTTCCTCTCGCCGCAAAGTTCTTCATTCCATTTTTTAATACAATAGTATTAGCCTTTGAAAAAGTTTTTCCATTATCATAACTAATACAGTATCCTATACCGCTTAATAATGCTATTGTATTATTATATTCCAAAAAAGTATTTTCTTTTAATAAATCAATTTCACTTTGCGGGTGAAAAGTATATCTAAAATAGTAGGCAATTATAGTTTTATCATCAACTCTAAAAAGCTGTACATCTTGTTTTGCAGCATCATCTTCTTTAGCTATTTCAGTAGTATTAATTATTTTGTTTTTGTAATATGTTAAAACAATGGCTTTACTTAAAGAATGCAGATGAGAATAATTTTTTTTGTTTTTTGGAGCAAGCCTAAAACTTACTAAATATTTATCTTTTTCTAATTTCACTATAGAAGGAAATGCAGGATATTCATTTTTATTGCAATATAAAATTTGTTTATTCATAATTAATTTTAAATATGAGTTTTTATAATTTTTTAATAAATATTTTTATATAATAATTTTCGGCATAAAAAAGCCCGCACACATAAAAATATGCATACAGGCTTTTTATTATTTAATATAAAATTAGAATCTCAAAGTAATACCTATACGAGGAAGTATTAAGGCTCTTATATTAGAAAATACTTTATACCCTAAAAAACCAGAGAATTGAGGAACATCAAATATAGGAGAAGCCCAAGGAGCAACATAGTAACCAAAATCAAATAAAGAAATATCTATACCAACCTGTACAGGCCAATTAGCACCAGTTTTAGGGAATAATTGTATTCTCCAACCCAATTCAAGAGACAAATAAAAACCTCCATGAGAATATAAACTAGTAATACCATTAGCCTCTATATTTGGACCATAACCATTAGCCCTTAAAGCTGTACCGCCAATTCTTGGAGATAAGAAAAATCCAAAAGGAGCATTCTTCCAAAAGAAAAACTTAACATTTAAAGACCAAGGAATAGTACTGAAAGTTATTCTATCTTCTCCAGCACTAATCTCTCCAACAGAAAAACCAATATCAAGACCAACTGTCATAAAATTAACAGGTGCAAAATCATAACTGAAACCCAAACCAAAAGCATAATTTTTTGAATTTAAATTTCTTCCAGTAGTATCTCCTCCACTCTGTATAACTAAGTTAGCTATATCTAAAACACCTATAAGATTATCAAAAATTCCTGCATATAATGTAGGACCAAAGTTAATACCAAATAAACTTCTGCCATGCATATAATCTAAAAATGCATTTCCTGTTTTCTCTCCAATGTTTTGTGCAAATAAACCTCCGCTTAATGATGCAATCATCATTAAAGCTATAATCAGCTTTTTCATAAAATAACTCCAAAAAGTATTTTTGATAATGTTAACATAAGTAAACAAAAAGTCAATTAATTTTACAATAAATAGGTTTTAATTATTGATTATTTTTTATTATATATATAAGTTTTAATTTTTATTAAAAAGTTTTATATGTATAAAAAAACTAGAAATAAAAAACATAATATATTCCATAATGTTTTATTTTTCTTAATTTCATAAAAATCATATTGATAAAAATAATTCTTTATTTACAATTATTACTATATATAGGTTTTACTTATATATAATATAAAAAAATGGAGGTGATTTCATGGACGTTTCTGCTTACAATTCTTATTCTACAGCTGCATTAAAACAAGATGTTTCTTTAAGCATGATAAGAAAATCTACAGATATGCAAGCTCAAGCTATAGACAAAATTATGTCTAGTGCAATTCAGCCTCAAGCTATATCAGAGCCTATGAGACCTGGTGTGGGCGAAAGATTGAATGTATATGCTTAAATAAAAAAGCAAAAATAAAGGGTTACTATTATTTTAGTAGCCCTTTGTTTTTTTAAATTAAATATTTACAGCGTAAGAAAGTACTCCATTAACTATCTCCTCTCTCACCTTTCCGCTTTCAACTAATTTTTTTAATAACTCGCCTACCCTTTTTTCATCTTCATTAAAACTAATAGCTATCATATGAACAGTATCAGGCTGCCTCATTAAAAAGTTTACTATATCTTCTTCAGTAATTTTTTTAGTGTTTCCTTTTGCTTTATCTGATACACTTGGTATATCTATTTCAATACTAGAATGAGCATTAAAATATTTTTTTACTTTTTCCATCTCTTCATCACTTAATGCCTTAGCCTTTTCATTAGCCGTTCTTCTAGTTGCCGTAACAAGCTGAACTTTATCAGGTTTTATTTTATTTACTATTTTTATTATATCATCAAGCTCTTCTTCGCTGTCATTAATTCCTTTAAGTAAAAATACCTCAAGCCAATACTCCCCCTCAAAAACTCTTCTAAACTCTATAAGTCCATTAACCATTTTATCAAAATCAATTTCTTTATTTGGCTGGTCTATTAGCTTAAAAGTATCCATATTGCCGGCATCAAGAGAAGGTATAATTAAATCAGCCATAAGCAAATTAGAACGCATCTCTTGTTTATAAAGCAAAGAACCATTTGTTATAATGCACACAGGAATATCTGTTATTTGTTTGATTTCATAAATTAACTTTTTTAAATCTTTATATAAAGTAGGCTCTCCAGAACCAGCAAATGTTATATAGTCAATGTTTTTATTATTAAGCAAAGCCTCTTTTAATTCGTATATTATCTCATCAACAGAGTAATAATTAGCAAGACTAGTTTTAGTATTTTCTTCAGAACCCAACTGACAATATATACAATTATAAGAGCAGGTTTTATGAGGTATAACATCTATTCCCAAAGAATTGCCAAGCCTTTTTGATACTACTGGTCCAAATACTCTTTTTGTTTTTAATTTTGATTTAGTTTTATTTTGATTAAGAAGCAAAGGCTCTTTAGTTTCTTTTTTAGCGTTGTCGTATCTATCTTCATTTGCCTTATAGAATGCATTTGTAACATTATCAAGAAGCTCCCCGTCTAAACTAAATACTGATAAAGCAAATATTTCAGGCTCTTCATAATGAGTTTCTTTATTGTTTTTATATTCTTTTTTTATAATCTTTTCTATAGCTTTTACTTTTTCTTTTATTTCATCTTCTTCAAGCATATCAGTTTTATTTAATACTATTATAGACTTTTTCTTTATCAATTCTTTGCTATATTGTTTTAATTCGTTTCTAAGTTTTTTATAAGTATCAACAACATCTTCATCAGTTAAATCTATAACAAAGCATAATGCTCCCGTTCTTTCAATATGTCTTAAAAAAGTAAGCCCAAGCCCAGCACCTTCACTAGCTCCTTCTATAATACCAGGAATATCTGCAATAACAAAACTTCTTTCATAGTCTAAATAACAAACACCCAAATTTGGAGTAAGTGTAGTAAACGGATATGATGCTATTTTTGGATTTGCTCTTGTAAGTCTTGCAAGTAAGCTTGATTTACCAGCATTGGGCATGCCTACAAGACCAATATCGGCTATAAGTTTTACTTCTAATCTTATATTAAGTTTTTCGCCGTCTAAACCATGCTGAGCATAGTCTGGTGCTTGATTGGTGGCAGTGGCATAAAACTTATTGCCTTTGCCTCCTTTACCGCCTCTTGCAACAGTAAAGCTTTGTCCGTCTTCAAGTAAATCGGCTAATATATTATTTGTATCATCATCATAAACAACTGTGCCTATAGGAACTCTTATAACAACATCATCGCCTTTTTTTCCGTCGCTTAGCCTTGCTCTCCCAGGCTCTCCGTCCCTTGCTCTAAATCTTTTTCTGCTTTTTATCTTTCCAAAACTATTTATCCTCGCATCAACTCTTACTATTACATCGCCGCCTTCTCCGCCGTTTCCACCGTCTGGACCGCCCATAGGTACATGTGCTTCTCGTCTGAAACTCACACCCCCAGCTCCGCCATGTCCTGCTTCTATTTCAAAATTTACTACATCTATAAATTGTTCCATTTTATCCTTACCTAATATATATATATACTATTTTTAAAAAATTATGAATTATTATATTATAAAATGCCTTTTTAGCAATCCTATAATAAAAAATATATATTTTATTGTTGACTACTTTTTTATTCATTGTATCATAAACCTACTATGATAAATAAAATATTATTAGATTGCGAAAAAGTTTTACAATATAGTTTCAAAAATAAAAATTATCTCTTAGAAGCAATAACACACAGAACTTTTGCAAATGAAAATGGAAACATGAAATATAATCAGCGTCTTGAGTTTTTGGGTGATTCTGTGCTTTCTCTTATAATATCAGAACATATTTATAAAGAATATAATAATGTAAAAGAAGGTAAACTATCAAAAATAAAAGCTTATTTAGTTTCTCAAAATACATTAGCTAGTATATCAAGAAAGTTAAAGCTTGGAGATTTTCTTTTGCTTGGCAAAGGTGAAGAAGCTTCAGGCGGAAGAGAAAGAGACAATATGCTTGAAGATTTATTTGAAGCTATAATTGGAGCAATATATTTAGATTCAAATTTAGAAAATACAAAAAACTTCGTTATGAGAGTTTATAAAGATATATTAAATAAATTAGACATTAATAATTTTGATAAAGATTATAAAACTATACTTCAAGAAATTGTACAAAAAAAATATAAAATTACACCAACATACAAATCATATGAATATAATGAAAATGATAATATAATGTTTAAAGTAGAAGTTTATGTAAAGACTAAAAAATATGCTTCTGGAATTGGAAAAAGCAAAAAGGAAGCAGAGATAAATGCTGCTAAAAAAGCATTAGAAGAAATAGAAAATATATAAAATATTAATAACAAGGATAATAAAAATGAATAAAATAATAATAGCACCATCTATACTAACAGCATCTTTTGCTAATTTGGAATCTACTATAAAAGAACTTGAAGAAGCAGGGGCTGATTATTTGCATTTAGATATAATGGACGGAAGCTTTGTGCCTCAAATAACATTCGGCTCTAAAATTGTATCCGACATAAAAAAAATTACATCTTTGCCTCTTGATGTTCATTTAATGATAGTAAGTCCGGAAAAACATATTGATGATTTTGCTAAGGCTGGTGCTGATATCATTAGCGTACATTATGAAGGAAATATTCATTTACATAAATTGATAATGCAAATAAAATCACATAATGTAAAGGCTGGAATAGTTCTTAATCCTCATACAAGAGTTGATGTTATAGAGCCTCTTATAGATGATATTGACAATGTTCTTATAATGTCAGTTAATCCTGGTTTTGGTGGGCAGAAGTTTATAACAAATTCAATAAAAAAAATTGAAGATACAAAAAGACTAATAGGACAAAGAGAGATTATAATATCCGTTGATGGAGGAATTAATTTAAACACTTGCAGCGATGTTATAAAAGCAGGAGCTAATTTACTAGTTGCAGGAAGTGCTATAATAGATAGCAAAAACAAAAAAGAAACTATCAAACAATTAAGAAACTTTTAAAAAATTATTATAATTATTTTTATATAAAAAAGGCTTAAGTTTTTAGTTAAACTCAAGCCTTTATTGTTTTTATAAATATATATTATTTATTTTTTATTATTTTTCTTATATTCTATAGCATCATTTACTATAGGAACTAATGTCTCAAAATCAAGAGGTTTTTCTATAAGTCTAAATACACCTTCAGCTATTATCTCTTTTACCATATCAGTATTTCCATAAGCTGTTATAATTATTATAGGTATAGAGTTTTTTCTCTTTTTCATTTCTCTAATAAGAGCAAGCCCTGTCATAGAAGGCATAAGTAAGTCTGTAATAATAACATCAACAGGATTATGTTCTAATATTGTTATAGCAACTTTTCCATTTTCAGCAGTTAATACTTCTAAGTCATGTGCTTCAAGAGTATAGGTTATAAGATTACGTATATTCTCTTCATCATCTACTGCAAGTATTAAGGGTTTACCATTAAGCATACATTATACCCCTATTATATATATTTAGATAATCTGTATAAAATATTTTCTTTACCCAAAAGCTCGCATATATGTGATAACTCAGTACCAGCACTGCTTCCTGTTATTACATATCTTATAGGGTGATACAAATTAGGGCCTTTAAGACCAGTTTCTTTTTGAGCTTGTTTTATTAAATCTTTCATATATTGGTCAGTTATTTCATTAGCATTTTCTATATTAGTTTTAATAAACTGAAGAAGCTTTTTACTTTCTTCTTTATTTACAATCTCTTTCATTTCATCTGTAAGTTCAAAATCATTTTCAAAAAATACAGGAACATATTTAACAATATCAGATAAAACAACACAATTATGTCTTATTACAGATATAAGTTTTTTAGCCCAAGCATGTTCTTCTTCTGTATAATTTTCTTTTAAGAATCCGCCTTGTATAAGATAAGGTAAAAATAATTCAGTAGCCTCGTCCAAATCAAGATTTTTAATATGCCAAGCATTTAAATGTCTTAATTTAGCGGTATCAAATATAGCAGGACTCTTAGAAAATCTATCTAAAGTGAATGCTTTAATCATATCTTCATCATTCATATTTTCCATAGCTTCAGGGTGAGTCCAACCAAGTAAAGCAAGGAAGTTTCTCATAGCTTGAGGCAAGAATCCTTCATCTTTATATTCCATTAAAGTAGCAGCACCATGTCTTTTTGATAATTTCTTTCTATCATTACCAAGTATTGAAGAAGTATGAGCAAATCTAGGAACTTCTGCTCCCAATGCTTCATAAATAAGTATTTGTTTTGGAGTATTAGATATATGGTCCTCTCCTCTTATAACATGAGAAATTTTCATAAGCATATCATCTATAACTACAGCATAATTATAAGTAGGAAAACCATTTTCTCTAACAATGATAATGTCGCCAATTTCATCACTATTAGTTTTAACAACGCCCCTAACAAAATCTTCAAATACTATCTGCTGATTTTTAGGCACTCTAAATCTTATTTTAGCAGGCTCTCCATTAGCAACTCTTCTTTTAGCCTCTTCTAATGGTATATCCTTACATTTGCCGTCATAAATAATGGGCTGATTTAGAGTTTTCTGCATATTAGACTTTTTTTCTAACTCTTCAGAAGTACAAAAACAATAATATGCCTTACCCTCTTCCATAAGTTTTTCAGTGTATTTTTTATATATATCAAGTCTTTCAGATTGAAAATATGGACCATAATTTCCGCCAACTTCCGGACCCTCGTCCCAATCAATTCCAAGCCATTTTAATGATTTTATAGCCATATCAACAGCTTCTTTTGTGCTTCTCTCTTGATCTGTATCTTCTATTCTTAAAATTAATTTTCCTTTTATAGATTTAGCATAAAGCCAATTAAATAACGCTGTTCTTGCATTTCCTATATGTAAAAAACCAGTTGGAGATGGAGCAAAACGAACTCTAATATCTGACATAAAAAAATATCCTTAAATTATTAACTTAACTTATTATACAATAAAAAAAATAAATATCAATTAATAATATTATAAATTTATTCTTAATAATATACATAAAAATAGATAAAAATAACTACTATTATATAAAAATTTTATATTGAAAAATAGAATAATATATTATATAATTGTTTTCATATTTGGAGTTATCAATGGCAAGCATAGAAAGAGAAAAAGCTATAGAGTTATTTAAAAAATACAACAAAGAACCATCTCTATTTAAACATGCCCTATCAGTTGAAGCTGTAATGAGATATTTTGCTAATAAATATAACGAAGATGCTGAAGAATGGGCAATGGTTGGCTTTTTGCATGATATGGATTATGAAATGTTTCCTAATGAACATTGCATAAAAGTAAAAGAGATATTAGAAAAAGAAGGCTTGCCTGAAAGTTTTATTAGAGCTATACAAAGTCATGGTTTTGGAATATGTACAGATATAGAACCTAATACTAATATGGAAAAAACTTTATATGCTGTAGATGAACTTGCAGGTTTTATTTTGGCTTGTGCTTTGGTGAGACCTTCAAAGAGCTTAGATGATATGGAAGTAAAATCAGTTAAGAAGAAATTAAAAGATAAAGCTTTTGCTGCTAAAGTTGATAGAAGTATTATAAATAACGGTGCTGAAAGACTTAATATATCATTAGATGAATTAATAAAAGAAACTATAGAAGCTTTAAAACCTATACAAGAGAGTATAGGATTACAAAAAATATCTTAAAAATAATTTTTAGGTTTCCATTATGAGTAAGGTTAAGATACTAACAATAGTAGATATGCAAAATGATTATATGGAAGGCGGTCCTATGGCTGTTAATGGAGCAATTGGACTTATACCTGTAATTAATGACCTTATAAAAAATGGAGAATATGATGCTATAATAGCTACTCAAGATTGGCATCCATCAAATCATATATCTTTTGCTTCTACTCATAATAAAGAACCTTTTTCTAAAATTAGAGTAATGGACCAAGAAACTGGCGATGAAGATATTTTAACACTTTGGCCTCGTCATTGTGTTGCTAGAACTTTCGGCTCTGCTATTGTTGATGAATTAAAAAAGAAAAAAGATTATATTTATGTTCAAAAGGGTGTTGATGCTGATGATGAGGGAGTATCTGGATTTTCTTATATGCATAAGGATTTTATAGATGCTGCTAGAGAAAATAAAGAAGTATTGATATTAGATTTTGTCGGTGTTGCTTTGGATTATGCTGTTTATTATACGGCAAGAGATACAGCTCAATATGTAACTTCTATTAATGCTGAATATTTAGTTAGCGTAAATGTTTTAGAATATGCAACTGCTGCAATGAATCCAGATAAAGTGTATGAATTATATTCCAATACAAAAAACATTAATCTTAAAAAGGTTCATCTGTGAATATTATAAGACTTGAAAATAGTCAGATAGATGATAAAGTGTTTTTGTATAAAAGCCCTATTGGAAACTTATATTTAACTCATTATAAAGATTATATCACTTCTATTTCTTTTCAAAGCAATTATAGTATAAGCACTGATAAAGAACCAGAAATTATAAAAGAAGCTAAAAAAGAGTTAGATGAATATTTTAATTTAAAAAGAAAGATATTTGATATACCAATAGCAGTATATGGAAGCGATTTTCAATATAAAGTGTGGATTGAAACTTATAAGATTCCTTTTGGAGAAATAGAAACATATTCCAATATAGCAAAAAAAATATCTAACAGTTTTGGCAGTATTTTTAGAGCAGTTGGAAGCGCTGAAGGTAAAAATAAAATACCAATTATAATACCATGCCACAGAGTAGTTTCTAAAGATTTGAAATTAACAGGATATGCCGGAGGAATAGAAAAAAAGGAATATTTACTGAAACTTGAAGGTTTTAATATAGATAAATTAAAAATAATAAGATAGTAATAAAAATGATTAAAAAAAGTTATAATACAAACAGATTACTTTTAGTGCAGCCTAATCTTGAAATGGCTAATTCTATTTTTGATTTTTATTATAGAAACAAAGATTTCTTTAAAGAGTTTGACCCATACAGACCTGATATATTTTATAAACTTAATACACATAAAAATATTATAAAAAAAGAAATGGAAGATACTAAAAACTCAAGAATGCTTAAATTTTATCTATTTAAAATAGAAGATAGAAAAAAAATAATAGGAATGATTAGTTTTGCTAATATAGTAAAAGGCTCTTTTTTATCTTGCACTGTTGGATATAAATTAGATAAAGATGAGACAAAAAAAGGCTATATGACAGAAGCATTAAAATATGCAATAGACATAGTATTTAAAGAATTGAAACTTCATAGAATAGAGGCAAATATTATGCCGCATAATAAACCTTCATTAGATTTGGCAAGAAGACTAGGTTTTGAATACGAAGGACTTGCAAAGAAATATTTAAAAATTAATAATAAATGGGAAGACCATATACATATGACCATATTAAATGATGATATATGATTTTCCCATTAATTATTTTTTAATCAACATCTTCGGCAGCAACAGAGTTTATACAATTTTCAATATTTGTTTTCTCTTCATCAGATTCTTTCTCTTCTGTTTTTTCTTTTATGAGCAAAGCAGAAACTACATATACAAAACAAGCACATAAACCAGCATATATAGGAGCCTCTACCCAGCCAACATTTAATTTTAATATAAATAAAGTGCTTGTTACTAAACCTGTAATCATAGAAAGTAAGCAAGCAGTAATATTAGCTTGTATAAACGGCTTCATCATAATAGGTCCAACAAACATAGCAATAAGTCCGCCTGTTCCAATATAAGCTATTTGATTAAGCATTCCCTGAGGAGCTATATAAGTTAATACTAGTCCCCAAACTCCAGTAAATACTACCCCTATTCTGTTTATTACAGTGCTGCTTTTTTCTGCTTTATCAGTGAATGCCACAAATAAATCATGAGAAAGAGAAGAAGCTAATGCTTGTAATACAGAACTTATTGTAGAAAGCATTGCAAACAATATAAATAATATAATCATTCCTCCAATAGCAGGCGGAAGATATGAAGTTAAAAATACAGGCATAGCACTATCAGGATTAGGAAGATTAGGATTTTTATAAAACATATAAAGTCCAACTATTGGAACTAAACTTAGTATTATACCCATAGGTGCCATTATCAAAGCCATAACAGGAATATTAATCTTATCTTTAAATGATAAAAATCTTACAGACATATAAGGCAATGTTGTAGTAAATAAAAACGCATATATAAATACTAAAAATACTTTATATTTTCCTTCCCCATAAGGATTAGATGTTGTAGGATTAATAAACTCTGGCTTAATAGCTCCTACACTATTAATAAGCTCTGTCATAGAAACATCTTTTATTATTGTAAGATAAACTATTATAGAAGCTACTAACATACCAATACACATTATAGTATCAGTAATAGCAACAGCAAGCAATCCTCCCTGAACAGTAAATATTATAATTACAATCATAAGTATTATAGAAGCTAAATGTTCAGATACTCCAAGCCACTGTGAAGCAACTAACCCTATAGCTCTTATTTGTCCTATTATATATACAGATAAAAATACAAAAGTAGCAATTCCGCCAAGACCATGAACTATTCTTTTTTGAGTTTTATTTCCATTATGAGTTTTAGCAATATATTCAGGTACAGTAAAACCGCCAGCTTCTTCAGCTTTTTTCTTCATAAATCCGGCAAAAAACAATGTACCAAAAGTAATAGCAGGAGCAAAGAAAAAGTTAGCAAATATCTCTATAGCACCATAAGCATAAGTAGTGCCAGGCGAACCAATAAAACCCCAACCGCTGTAGCCAGTAGCCATCAATGTACCAGCACCAACAAAAGCCCCTATTGATTTTGCTCCGAGTAAGAAACCTTCAGAGCTTCCTTTTTTTATTTTTAATTGAGTCCAAAAACCAATTCCAATTAAAATTAAAGATGATAATATTAATATAATCCAATTTCCAAGTATCATTTTTTATCTCCTTTACTATTATTTTTATCAGTTACTGTTTTATATAAAAAAGCTGCTAAAGGTACTGCAATTAAAATTACACAGCCATACAAAAAATAGTCTATCACCCATGAACCTGTCATAGTATACTCCTTAAAAAAAATTTAAAATACTAATGTTAGATTAATAAAATTGCGGATATATAGGACTATTAACGCCTGAATTTTATAGATTTTTTTGTTTTGATAGATTTATGACTTGGAGAAGTGAAAGAAAGCATTTGGGAATGCTTGATTTTATTGAATGATGCGTAAAGCATAAAAATATACTCTCCAAAAATTATATGTATTTAGATTAATTCATAACATTATTTTTGTCAAGTATTTTTTTTAATTTTTTTATAAAAAAAACACAAAACAATAAAAAATAAATTAATAAATAACAATATAGGGGCTTGACTTTTTTTTATTTTATGTTAGTATGTCAAACATCAATTTTCAAGTTGATATGGGTAGGTGGCCGAGCAGTCAATGGCAGCAGACTGTAAATCTGTCGACGTGAGTCTACGGGGGTGCGAATCCCTCCCTGCCCACATTCTTTTTTATCTCTAACAGAAGGACTATTAAATGGCTATAGAGTTTAATGATGCATATATATCTATAGTTCCTGAAGCTAATCTTTGTAGTTCTGAAGAAATATATAGATTCGCTAATGAATCTGAAGAAGCTGCTTCTATTAGAATGCCTATTGTTATACTTGACTTAAAAAACACTAAAGAAATTAATAGTGCTGGAATAGCAAAAATATTAAAACTTTATAAAAACTTACAAGCTCTAAAAATAAAATTATATATGATGAATCTTAATGCAGATGTAGAGCCTATATTGAAAAATTTGCTTCTCACATATTTAATCACAAAAATAGAAAGTGTAAAAGATTTAGACCTTTAATTAAACTAAAAAATATAAATCGTTGACATAAAATAAAAAGTAATATATCATTAAAAAAGCTTGGAGGTAGATGAGTCCCGGTGGGCTCCGCGCTCTTCAAAAGCGTTGGACGTTATAGCAACGTTGGCAGGTTCAACTCCTGCCTCTTCCGATAAATAAGCGATTATTAAAAATAGTATGATTAAATTACTAATAAACCATTGAAAATAGTCTCTTATTCTTGAGGAATATTATATTTTTATTGAGAAAAGGAGGCTAAAAAATGAATAACAATTTTAACTTAGTTCAAACCAATGTCGTATTGGAAGATAATTCTATTAAACCATATCATAAAATTTTATCTCGTCCTATAGTTACTGATATTATCAGAGAAATATTAGAGAAATTAAGAGCAGAATTAAAAAATAATCCAAATGCTCATTACAGCAAAGAAGATATCATTAAATTATGTGAAATGAGATTAAAAGAAAAATCTAATCTCCCTATAAAAAGAGTTATAAATGCTACAGGCACTATCATGCATACCAATTTGGGACGTTCTCCTATTGATGAAGATATATGGCAGGAAGTAAAAGATTTAAATATATACAGCAATAACCTCGAATACAATATAAACAAAGAAGGAAGAGGTTTAAGAGGAGAGTTTTTATACACATTATTAGCTAAACTCACAGGTGCTGAAGATGCTTTAGTTGTAAACAATAATGCTGCTGCTGTATTTTTAATATTAAAAACATTCGCTAAAGAAAAAGAAGTTATAGTATCTAGAGGAGAACAGGTACAAATAGGAGGCGGTTTTAGAATACCGGATATTTTAAGAGAAGCTGGTGCTAAGCTTGTTGAAATAGGTACTACAAATATAGTAACAATAAATGATTATAAAGAAGCTATAACTGAAAACACAGCAATGATATTAAAAGTACATGCTTCCAATTTTAAAATTAGGGGTTTTGTAAAAAGTCCATCATTTAAAAAAATTAAAGATGCCATACCAAGCAATATACCATTAGTTTATGATGAGGGGGCTGGCATATTTGATGAGAGCATGTCTGAAGAAGAGCATATAAAATCTGCATTAAAAGCTGGTGTTGATTTGGTATGTTTTTCTGGGGATAAGATGTTTTCAAGTGTGCAGGCGGGCATTATAGTTGGAAAAAAAGAATATATAGCTAAAATATACAAACACCCTCTTATGAGAGCTTTTAGATGCGGTAAAACTGTACTTTCTATATTAGAGAAAAATGTTATTAAAAGATTAAATACAGAAGGACAATTTAAGGGTTATTGTGAAAGATTATTGTCTATTAGAGAGGAAGCTGTAAAACAAAAAGCATTTAGAATTATTAATGATTTGAAGGGTTTTGATGTAGTTGAGGAATATGTAGAGACTGGAGGCGGTGCTATGGCTGATACTTTCTACTCTTCTTATGCTATAAGCTTTAAGCCTAAAAACATTAAAGAGACTATAAAATATTTACATAATTTAGATACTCCTATTATATCAAAGATAAAGAAAGACTATGTGTTATTATATGTTTTAACAATAGAAGAGAGAGATATTGAGTATGTATATAATGTCTTAAAGCATATAGAAAAAGAATATTTATAAAAGATATTAATTAATAAAATATTAATTTAATTAGGGCTAGTAATTTTTAATTTAAGGAAATGTCAATGAACAAAATTATAGGAACTGCTGGGCATGTTGATCATGGTAAATCAGAATTAATAAAAGCTTTAACAGGTATTGCTATGATGCGTTTACCTGAAGAGAAGAAAAGAGAGATGACTATTGATTTGGGTTTTGGATTTTTTAAGCCTAATGATGACATTACTATTGGGGTAATAGATGTTCCTGGGCATGAAAGATTTATTAGAAATATGGTTGCGGGAATGTGGAGTTTGGATTTGGTGATGCTTGTTGTATGTGCCAATGAAGGCTGGATGAATATGACAGAAGAGCATGCTAAAGTAGCTTTGGCATTGGGTATAAAAAACATTGTATGTGTAATAAATAAAATAGACCTTGTTGATGATAATAAATTAAAAGAATCTGAAGAGAGTATTAAAAAAAACTTATACAGAATATTTCAAAGAGATATAGAAACAATAAAAGTATCTGCTTTAAATGGCACTAATATAGATTTATTAAAAGAAAGAGTTACAGATATATTATTAAATGATAAAACAAAAGAAGAGATAAAAACTCATATTTATGTAGACAGGGTATTTTCTATAAAGGGAGCTGGACTTACAATTACAGGAAGTATTAAAGGAGGAGATATAAAAAGAGATGACACTCTTATACACTACCCTACTAAAAGAGAAGTATCTATAAGAAATATTCAGTCATACCATCAAGACAGAGAGATTGTGCATTCTACTTCGAGGGTTGCTTTGAATTTAAAAAACATAAAAAAAGAAGAGATAAGAAGAGGGCATTTATTATGCTCTAAAGAGGAGAATGTTTTTCTAACAGATGAAATAATATTAGAATTACTTGGAAATAGCGATGTTGATTATTTGAAAAAGATAAAAAATGCAGAGTTTGCAATTGGTACAGAATGTTTAGTAGCTCAGATTATACCTTTATACAAAAAACAAGATAACAACAATAAAGATGACAGCAAAGAAATAGACAGAAGATTTATAAGATTAAAATTTGATGAGCCTATAGCGGTATTTTGGAAAGAGAGAGGAATACTTATTAGCCATGGAGGAAGTGCTATAATTGGTACGGGCGATGTATTTTGGGGAGAGAAAACTAATCCATTTATTAGAAAAAATATTATGGATAGAGCTTCAGATTTCTTGGGCAAAATTGAGAGAAAAAAATATACTGACTTAGTAATGAGTGTTAATGGATATAGTTTAGCTAGCGGAAATATGCCTGAATATGCTGTAAAACTTGCTAACTATTTTGTAAAAAAAGATTATTTAAAAGAATCAACTGAAAGAATAAAAAAACTAATAGAAGTAAAAAAAGACGGATTCTCTTTTGAAGATATAAAAAATTATCTTAATATAGAAACTTCATTTACAAAGCCTTTTATTGATTATTTACTAGAAAATAAAATTATCATGTCATTAGACAATAATATATATAAAAAATATGTAGATACAGTACAGCTTACCAATTCACAAAAAATGCTTATTGACAAATTAAAAAAAGAAGACTTAAATGGATTAGATGAAAAAATTATAAAAACTATCAATAACGGAATAAAAGATATAAAAACACTAACAGCATTAAAATATGCAACATATCTTGATGAAGGCTTATATTATCATACAGAAGTTTATAACAGAGTAAAAAGCCTAATAATGAAGAACACCAAGAAAAATGATGTTATCACTATAGCATTAGTTAAAGAGAGAACAGGGTTATCTAGAAAATACACTATACCAATACTAAATGCTTTAGAGAGAGAAAAGTTGGTAAAAAGGCAAGGCAATGACAGAATAGTGCTTTGATTAGTTCACTAAAATTTTTAAGTTTGTAAAAATTTATATTTTTTAATTTTAAATATTTGTTGGGCTTTGCCCCCTGCGAAGCGTGCCCGTAGGGTAGTAGCCCCAGTTCTTTTACGACCATAGGAAGTGCCTTCGGTATTGGTATAAAAGAACCAAAAAAACTGCATTTTTAAACTAAAATTTATGTTTTATCCTATTATTTAATACATATTCATAAATAATTAGCTATATTATGTGCATTTTCGCAAAGCGTGTACGAAGGACAAAAACTTTTTGACGAAGTCCGCACCGCGAGAGCGACAAAAAAGTTGATAACTTCTCTATAATGTGCAGAGCTTGAGAGAATATATTTGTTTCAGTATACACTACCCTACTGCATAACTACTCTGTCTGCAATGCTTCTTGCTAATGAACGTGAATCAGCATTTTCAATATCGCTTGCTAATGATATACCATACGTAATGCGGCTTATTTTTTTATCGAAATTATTGTTTCTCAAAGTTTTATTTATATACGATGCTGTAGTATCTGCCTCTAATGAAGCACCAAATGCTATAATAATTTCTTCTATTGAGCTATTATCTTTAACTCTATCTATTAATTCTTTTATTCTTATATCTGAAATACCTATTCCTTTAAGAGGCTCTATTAATCCTCCTAAAACATGATAAATACCATTGTATTCTTCTGTTTTTTCTATGGCAATCATATCTGTATAAGATTCAACTATGCATAGCTTTGTTCTGTCTCTTTTATCACTTGCACATATATTGCAAATGTCATTCTCACTCAAAGAATAACATTCTCTGCAAAGCTTTATATTTTTATGCAGCGACAAAATAGAATTAGATAACTCGCTTAAATATTCATCATCACTGTCAAACAAATACAAAGCAATACGCATAGCACTCCTTCCCCCTATTCCAGGAAGTCTAGATATCATCTGTGTAAGCTTATCTAAAGAATCAATACCGCTCAATTTTTATCCTTATCATCATTATTATTGTTGTTAATCATATCATTTACTCTAGATATAATATCTGGATTTATAGCATCTAAAGATATATTTATAATTGGTTTTCCATTTTCATCATATTTTATTGTAGTCATCTTTGTTATATCAGCAAATGCTTTATCCATATCCTTCATATTAAAAGCATTGAAAGGATTTTTATAATTATCATTTTTATTATCATCAGAAACATTTAAATCTTTTACTTTTGAAATAGCATCATTCATGCTAGATACAATCATCTCTTCCAAAAGCTCTTTTTGGTTTTTATCTAAAAGACTTTCATCTACATTGAAATTTGATATACTATAATTTTTGTTAATCTCAAATGAAATTAAATTGCCAGGTGAACTATATTTTATAGAATTATCGCCCATATATAAAAAACTCCTAAACATAGCATTATTTTTATAATATATTGTTTTTTACAATTAATCAATATTATTATATTATGTTTTATATTAAATAAAAAATATTTTTATGATATATATTTAATAATTTTACAAAAGCAGATTCAAATAAATTACGATAATCTTTAATAGACATTTATTAAAAAGTGTACAAAAAATAATATACAAAAATAAAATAATGTAGCAAAATATGTATAAAATGTTTTATTTTTTGTTAAAAAACTTATATAATAAAATATTTTTTCGACAAAAAATGCATTATGTATATTTACTTATATAAAATATACTATATGCTTTTTATTAGAGACAAGCCAACAAATGGAGTTTATATTATGAGAAAGAAACTAAATTTTATTATAATATTTTTTGTGATAGCATTAAACCTTTATTCTTTCGACGAAGGATTTGTATGGGGATTAAGGGCTAATTTTAACGGCACTGCAACATTGCCATCTATTAGTGCATCAGACTTAGACAAGATAGGTGCTGCATACATGAAAGGTTCTGTAGGATATACTATGGACGGAGAGGCAGAGCTTGGATATTTATTTGGATCACAAAAATGGTTTGGCGGATTAGACCCTGCAAAATTCAGCGGTATGAGTTTATATGGTTCTATTGGTGTTGGTAACGGATTTGCCGGACAGGTTGCTGGAAATACAATAGGTGGCGTAACTGTTAATATGTATATTAACGTGAACTATGCTCCTGTAGTTAGTTTTGGAGTAGGAACTAAGGCTTATTTTTTGAATAGCAAATTAGCTTTAGGTCTTCAGGTTGGAGGAAAATTAATAGCAGATTTATCACCATCATATTTGGCTTATGCTGATGATGCATCAATTTTAACTCCTGAAGTTGGTGAAATAATAGTTACAGATTTTATGATAAAAAACATGAATCCTCTAATGCTTAGCATAAAATTTTCTTTAGAATACAATCAGCCGGTTAATGATAGAGTTGAAGTTATTTTAGGAGTATATACAAGATTTAATGTATACAGTCCTCAATACATAACAATGCCGGATTCTTTATTAAAATTAATGAATACAGTAAGACCTAATTTTACAACAGATACTAAATTACCATCATATTATATTAATTCATTAGACTTTGGTTTAACTTTAGGTTTAGCATTCAAAGGATAATCAATAGTTAGTTAATACTATTTTTTCGGAGTTATTTTTATGAAAAGAAATTTTATATTATTTTTATTATTAATGCTAAGTGTTTTATTTATAAGCTCTTGTGCAAGAGGCTTCAACCCTATGTATTATTATAATAAGAGAAGTGAGTCTTTAAGCGGAGGAGATTCATCTAATAATCCTCCACCAACTCCTCCAGAAGAAATTCCAGAAGATGAAGACCCATTCAAAGTAGATAACGACTACAATAAACCAGATTATGGCGGATATGATGCAAGTCAATTTGACAAATGGTTATTTAAAGTTAGTTTTAGAGGAGATAAGCTTCCAATCTACGTATTTTTTGACGACAGCAGCAGAGCTTGGTCATCTGGCGCATTAGATTGGAGAAATAAATCAGCTGACTTTTATAAAGCAAATGACGGAGAAAATAAAGTTTATGGCACTGTAGTAGGAGATGTAAGTATTACTTCTCTTAAGATATATAAATACAATAAAGAAAATCCTCTTTATGATAGCGTAGGTTATTTACCTGGAAGAATGGATAGATTCCGTTTTTATTCTATAGATGGTGAAGCTTCTGTTTCTCCTTTAAAACAATATTTAATAGCTGTTGATACTTATTCTAAATTTGTATTTGCTTTTGGAGCTATTACAGGAACAAAAAATGTAGCAGGTGATGATGTACCTATTGAGTTTGAAGCTATAGAATATCATGCTGACAAAAAACATTTTTATGAGTACGACCCTATAGGATATGTTGATAAATCCGGAAGCGTAGTTTTGTATCAGCATTATGAGGAAGAATTTGTTAAAGTACCTACAAGCTATGTTCCAAAACAACATGGATATGATAATTATGCTGAACATAATAAATTCAAACCTGGTAAATCTCCATATGTACCTTTAAATAATAATACTGAAGCTACTCCTGAACAAAAAGAACAATTTGAATCATCAATAAAAGAATTCGTAGGCAAAACTTTTAAATGGAGAGATTATATAGGTTATCAAAAATCACCTACTGGAGACAAAGACCAAATTAATTTAGAAGAATGGAAAAATGCCGGATATGCTGGTAAGAGCTTAATATTATATACATACAAATTAGAAAATAATGCAAGTACATTAACAATTACCGAAGAGGATTATAATAGCGGTGAGAAGAAAACAAGAACTTACAATATGAGCTTAGTTAATACAGAATATAAGGCTACTTATACAAATACTGTTGATAGCTCAGAGAGTATATCTATAACTATAGTGAAAAATGATAGCGGAAATAATACTATATCTGTAAGCGGTACAGTATTAGATGAGAATTTCCAAGATTATGGACCTATATTTGTAGACAGAGTAAAAAATGCTGTATTTGACAAGAGAGGAAATACTTCAATTCCTCCTGGAGGAACATTTACTCATAGTATGGGAGAAACAGTAAATGGAACTAGATATGAGTTTAATGAAGATGGTACAGAGTTTACTCTAATATTAGATGGTATAGCAGATGATAGTTGGGGTGATTTATCTGGAAATCAAGTAACTAAAAAATATTATTTCAAATTAGCACGTTTTGACTCTGATGCTCCTAATACTTGGGCAGCTAAATATGAATGTACTAATTTGAGCGGAACATTAGGAAAATATTCTAGAGTTGTATTAAGAAAAGATGGAAGTGCTATTATAAATGGTGCAGAAAAAGACACTATGATACGCTCTAGTATGACACTACATTCTATAGATTTCTGGGAAGACCCTAAGTCAGATGCTGGATTATTGTATGATGCATATAGAGAAAATAAATAATTAAAATAAAAATATAAAAGCGGGTAAAATTTTTATTACTCGCTTTTTATTTTATTAGAAATTATACAACAAATTAATAAAGAGAGTTTTTTATTAAAGAAGATAATAAGGATTTTATTCTTTAGTTATCATGAATGTATTTACATATTATTAGAATATAAAATATCAGTTTAATATTTTTATTTTAAGAGATGTATATGTAAATAATTAAGAGAAAGAATGAAAAATTCTTTTAGCTTTAATAGTAAAAAATGATAAAAAGCTCTTGATTTTTACTATTTTTTATTATATTTAAATAGGGATAGTGTTTTTTATTGATGCAATGAGAGGTTATAAAATGAAAAAATTACATATATTATTAGTAGCAATTATGCTCATGCTTATAGCTTGTGCAAGACCTTTTGACTCAAGATATTATTATAATAAAAAAGTTGATTCATCAAAAGGAGAAAATATAGATACAACCCCAGAAACTCCTCCTGAAGCTGTAGACCCTAACGAAGACCCATTTTTAAATGGAGATTGGAATAGACCAAATTACGGCGGATATGATGCAAGCAAATTTAAAACTTGGTTGTTTAAAGCTAGCTTCCAAAAGGATAAACTTCCTATATATACTTTCTTTGTATGATAATAACGGCAGAATTTGGGAAGCGAATGGTTCTGATTGGAATAATAAACCAGCACAATATTACAAAGGAATAGACGGCGAAAATTATGCTGACAGCAGTTTAATGAAAGCAGATATAACAGATTTAACTGTATATAAATATGAGAGTGAAAATCCTCTTTACAGTAGCAGCGGATATTTACCAGGAAGAATTGATAGATTTAATTTTTATTCTATAAACGGTAAAGCTGCCATTGTAACGCTTAAGCAATATTTAATAGCAGTTGATACTTATTCTAAGTTTATATTTGCTTATGGTGCTATTACAAAAGTTGATACGGTATTTGGCGGGGAAAAAGTACCTATGGGTTTTGAGGCTATAGAAAAGTATGCTGAAAAACGTCCTTTCTTTGAATATGACCCTATTGGTTATGTAAAAGATGATGGAAGCGTTGTGTTATTTGAGCATTATATAAACGAGTTTGTTGCTTCCCCTACTACATATGAGCCTAAAATACATCTTGAGTTTACTAATATGGCTAAGCATGATGCAAAAGGACAAGGTTATTCTCCTTACTTACCAAAAAAAGATTTAGAGTCTACTACTTTAGATGAGATAACTGTATCTGCTAAAAGCTTGAAAAATATTAGCGTAAAAAGTTCTGATGGAAAAGGAAAATGGGGAACTATATTCCCTCCATTTACATATACAATACAAAATCATGGATATTTTACTTACGGCATAGGAGCTAAAATTTCAAGCGATGCTAATTCTCAAGTAGAATATTTAGAAGATTATTATTCTGGAGGTGTTGGTGCCAATACTCTAATAGTAAGCAAAGAAGATTTGCAGATAAATTTAGATGCTCAAAAAACATTTACAGGTACAAAATCATATACTGTTAAAAACATAAAAGAAAATGATACTTATATAATATTGGCATCTAGTATTTATAAATATAATAGCTTATTAAATTATATAGATACTGATAATTTAGAAGAAAACGGAAGCGGTATTGTTGCTACTTCTAGTACTCCTAAAGTAAAATTAAAATATAATCCTGATAGAGCAAGTTTTATCATTGACAGTTATGAAGAAACAGAAAATACTAAAATCTCTTTCGATAATAACTTTACTATTAAATTAGGAGAGAGCAAAGACTTTACAATAAAATACAAATATCTAAAAGGTAATGATCCAAATGGTGAAGAATTTGAAATAACTTACACATTGAATTTTAAATCTATAAAATAAAAGTATATATTTTAAGATACTTTGAATATTATTAAGCGAGTTGAAAGCAAAAACTTTTCACTCGCTTTTTTATATGATTTGATATATAATATAGCAGTTAAATTTTTATAAAATAGGTTATTAATTATATGATAAAAGCAGCATTTTTTGATGTAGATGGAACTTTGGTGAGTTTTAAAACACATAAAATATCTGAATTATCAAAAAAAGCAATACTCACTCTCAAACAAAAAAATATAAAAGTATTTGTAGCAACAGGAAGAGCTTTATATCAAATAGATAATTTGGATAATATAGAGTTTGATGGATACATTACTTTTAATGGTTCAGAATGTTATATAGAAAAAAAAGAAATATATAAAATTACATTAAACAAAAATGATTTAAAAAGTTTATGCAATTATTTAGAAAACCATAGTCTGCCCTGCTCTATTATGACAAGTAAGGATATTTATACAAACACTCATGAAACTATAGAAATGTTTTATAATATGGTAAATGTTAAAGCAAATGTTATAGATAATTTTATAGAATATATAGATAATAATATAAATGATATATTTCAGATTAATATATTTTCAGATAGAAATACAGAAAAAGAAATAATGAATAATGTATTAATAAACTCTAGTTCAAGCAGATGGCATCCAATTTTTTTTCGATGTTAATATAAAAAATATAGGAAAGCATATTGGTATAGATAAAATCATAGAGCATTATGGAATAAAATTAGAAGAGACTATTGCTTTTGGTGATGGAGAAAATGATATTAGTATGATAAAACATGCTCATATTGGTGTTGCTATGGGGAATGCTAATAAAGAAGTAAAAGAAATTGCTGATTATATTACTGATGATGTGGATAATGACGGAGTATATAAAGCTTTGAAGCATTATGGATTAATAAGTTAATATATTATGATAAAAGCAGCATTTTTTGATATAGATGGAACATTAGTAAGTTTTAATACGCATAAAATTTCTGATTCCTCTAAAGAAGCTATAAGGTTATTAAAAGAAAAAGAAATAAAAGTTTTTATAGCTACAGGAAGAGCTTTATTTCAAATAAACGATTTACATGATTTAAAATTTGATGGATATATAACTGTAAACGGATGTAATTGTTTTGTTAATGAAAATGATAAACTTAAAGAGATATATAGAGTTTCTTTAGATAAAAATGATTTATTTGCTTTAATTGATTATATTAAAAATAATAGATTTCACTGCAGAATTATTACTAAAAATGATATATTTATTAATTATACAAACAGTGTTATTAATATGATTTATGCTTTATCTAAAATAAAAGTACCTAAAGTTGTAGATTTTAGAGATTATATTAGTAACAATTATGGAGATATTTTGCAGTTAAATATTTTTGTAGATGAAAATAAAGAAAAGTATTTAATTGATAATGTTTTGAAGAATTCTCAATCTAGCAGATGGAATAAATCTTTTGCAGATGTTAACTCTAAATATGGAGGTAAAGAAGTAGGCATAGATAAAATTATAGAATATTATGGAATTAAATTAGAAGAGACCATTGCCTTTGGTGATGGAGGGAATGACATTAATATGATAAAGCATGCTCATATTGGTGTTGCTATGGGAAATGCCAATAAAGAAGTAAAAGAAATTGCTGATTATATTACTGATGATGTGGATAATGACGGAGTTTATAAGGCATTAAAACATTTTAACTTAATAGATTAACAATATATAAATAAGGATTTTTATTATGATAAAAGCTGTATTTTTTGATATAGACGGAACTTTAGTAAGTTTCAAGACACATAAGGTTTCTGATTCTTCAAAAGAAGCTATAAGGCTATTAAAAGAAAAAGGAATAAAAGTTTTTATAGCTACAGGAAGAATAAAAAAACATATAAACAACATAGATGATTTAGTTTTTGATGGTTATATTACAGCTAATGGTTTTGATTGCTACATAGGAGATAAATCTATATATAAACACACTATAGCAAAAGAAGAAATATATTCTTTAATGGATTATTTAAAAAACAAAGAATTATTTCCATGTTCTATTATGATGAATAGCGGAATATATATTAATTACATAACTGATGATGTAACTAATGTATCTAAATCTATTAATTTACCAATACCAGCTATTGATAATTATTATGATTTTTTAGAAGAAAATATTGATAATATATTACAGATTAATTTATTTGTAGATGAAAATAAAGAAAAAGAATTAATGAATAAAATATTTAAAAATTGTGAAGCAAGCAGATGGCATAAAGCGTTTGCTGATGTTAATACTAAAGGAGGAGGAAAGCATATTGGTATAGATAAAATCATAGAACATTATGGAATTAAATTAGAAGAGACTATTGCTTTTGGTGATGGCGGAAATGATATTAGTATGATAAAGCATGCTCATATTGGTGTTGCTATGGGCAATGCTAATAAAGAAGTAAAAGAAATTGCTGATTATATTACTGATGATGTTGATAACAATGGAATATATAACGCTTTAAAACATTTTAATATAATATAATCGAATATATACTTATTTTTATAATTATTTATCCGATAAAGTAAGTAATAATTTGACTTAATTTATAAATATTATTATAATATATAATATAAGTTTAATGGAGTTTTACTTATGACTAAAAAAATATTTCTACTTTTATTTACCGTTTTACTTTTATCTATAATGTTTATAAGCTGTAAAAAATTTGATACAACAGCAACAAATATTCAAGGTACCAGTGCTAATCCATATATAAGTATAGACCCTATTTTAGGTCAAGATTATAAATTAAGTGTTACAACAACAGCAACTTCTATTTCTATAGCTATAGTGCTTGCTAATAATACAACAGCTCCTATAGGTGGAGAAGAAACTATAGATAAGATATATCAGGAAACAGGAAGCAGTAATTATAGTTTTCAAAATGGTGTAATGTCTGGCAATTTCAGTGTATTATCAGGCGACCAAATAAAAATTAGTTTTGTAAGAAATACTCCTCCATATCTTAGTGTAAGAGATGTAATTTGTACTGCTAATAATCCTTAATTAAAAGGAATTAAATAATGGAGGCTTTGAGGTTTATTAAAATAATATTTATTTTTTCTATTTCACTACTAGTTATTTTTTTAATAAGTTGCCAAAGCCCTCTATTTCAAACTGAATATAATGCTCAAAATGATCTAGCTGAACAATCAGAATATTATGGACAATATGTTAGCAAAAAAAATGTAGGTAATAATGCAAATGAAAATCTAAATGTTTTCTTAACAAATGATAATGGTATAGGTATTTATATTTGGATAGGAAGTACATCTTTGCCTTCAATTAATAATCAAAGATTCGATATAGAAACTTCTGATATTGACGGAGAATTTCCGCATTATGCTTTTAATAATGAAAAAGTAGTTGGAAAATTCACTATAGTTAACCAAAATGTAATAACTATAACTTTTGCTACACTTTACCAACCATATCTAAATATTCAAAATATAACATGTAATAAAATTCAATAAAATATTTACTTCTATTAAAAATTAAAATATATATGTCGATAATATTAATATATATAAGTTTGGAGTTTTTTATGAAAAAAACTATTATCTTAATAACTATATTTATAATATTTTTAATATCATGTAAAGCAAATACTACAGCCCCAGAAAATGAATATTTAACAACTGCTAATAATTATAAGAGTAGCTTTCCAATACTTGGAAAAACTTATCTTTGGGTAATAACAACCACTGATCAAATATCTTTAAAATTTGGTGCTGATACTGCTCCAACAGAAACAGGTGAAATTATTTATGATGCTGCAACAGGAATTACTAATACAATGCTATCAACTGATAAAAACAATACTAATACATATGCATTTCAAACAGGAACTCTTACAGGAAGTTTAGAAGTATTAGATGCAACTAGAATAAAAGTATATTTTACTCAAAATGTAACTCCATACGCAAAAATAATGGAAGCTGTATGTGAAAAAATGAATTAAACAAAAATCATTATTGACTAAATTAAATAAATTTATTATACTTATGATATATAATTGGAGATGTTATTATCATGAAGAGAATAATAAGTTTTGTAACTATTTTTTTATCAATAATATTTTTTATATCTTGTAAAGCAAATACAGGTCCTATTGAACAATCAGAAAAAACTGCTGGTATAGTTGGAAAAGGATTAAAAAGTTCAAGCCCTGTATTAGCTACAACATATCTTTGGGTAACTTTAGATACAGATGGTTCTACTACTTCAACTATAAATTTACAATTTGGGGATAACGGTACTACAGCACCACAAAATAAAGGTGAAGAAGTTAAGTTTAATGGTAATATAGAACATATATCTCCAACAGCTAATGAAAATGCTAACTCTTATGCATTTCAAAGCGGTACTGTAACAGGTGTAGTAGAAATATTAAGTGAAACTCAAGTTAAAGTAAGCTTTTCTAGAAATATATCACCATATTTAAAAATCAATGATGTAGTATGTACTGCACAATAAAAATTATATAATATTTCCGCAAATTTAAATAAAGGTTAATACTCAATGGAAAATGTTGCAATTATAGGTGCCGGCGGTTGGGGACTTGCTTTAGCTAATATTTTTTCTGAAAAACATCATATTAAAGTATGGGTGCATAGTGAAGATAGCTATAACAATCTTAAAAAATTCCATAGAAACGACAATTATTTACAAAATATACAATTAAATGAGAAAATAGAATTTAGTATGGAGCTTGATGAGGTTATCAATGATGCTAAAATAGTAATTATTGTAACCCCCTCTTTTGCATTCTATAATACTTGTGAAAACATAGAACCATATATAAGCAATGAGCAAATAATAATATCAGCAACAAAAGGCCTAGATAGAAATACCGGCAAAACAATGAGCGAAGTTGCTAGAAGTATAATATCTGGAGAAGTAAATATTCTTACACTCTCTGGTCCTTCTCATGCTGAAGAAGTTGCCAAGGGAGTACCTACTGCAGTAGTAATAGGCGGAGAGAAAGGTGTTTCAGAATATGTGAGAGATACTTTAACAGTTCCTCCAAAATTTAGAATATATAATTCAACAGACCAAAAAGGCGTAGAAATTGGAGGAGCTTTAAAAAACATTATAGCAATAGCAGGCGGAATAGTTGATGGACTTAATTTAGGAGATAATACTAAAGCTGCACTTATAACAAGAGGTCTTCATGAAATAGTAAGATTTGCTTTAAGTAAAGGAGCAAGAATAGATACTATGTATGGTCTTTCAGGAATAGGCGATTTAATAGTAACATGCTCTAGCGGATTAAGCAGAAACAATAGACTTGGAAGAGAGCTTGCTAAAGGAAAAAAATATCAAGATGTTATAGCAAACTCCCATGGTCAAGTAGCTGAAGGAGTATACGCTACAACAGCAGCATATGAGTACGCTCAAAAAAATAATATATATATGCCAATCACAGAGGCTATTTACAATATATTATTTAATAATGCCAATATACAAGAAACCCTAAAAGAACTAATGAGCAAAGATGCTAAAAGTGAAGGTTTTTATTAATTAAAAAATTATTTAATTAATTATTCAATTTCTAATTATTCAATTCCATTAGCTTCTGGTATTTCATTATTTTTCAATTTATTAATGAAACTTCTAAGTTCATTTTTAGATGTATTTGCAGTATTTACTTTTCCTCTCTCTATAATTCTCTTAGTACCTAATCCTACTATGGTTTGAATATCAAGTATAAAACTAACTGTACCATCACCCAAGATAGTAGCCCCTGCTATACCTTCAGATTTTGTTACAGTATCTTTAAGAGTCTTTATAACAATATCTTGCTCACCTATTAAGTTATTAACAAGCAAAGCTACTTTTTTATCTTCAGAAGATATAATAACAGCATAATATGATTTAATATCAGTATATCTTGAAGGAAGTCTAAATAATTCTTTTATGCTAAGTATATTAACTACCTCATCTCTTACTTTAATAACTTCAGTGCCTTCCAATTCATGTATTTCACTAGGCTCTATTTTTATAGTTTCTAATATACTATTAATAGGAACGGCATAATATTCTTTTTCTGCATCCACTATCAAAGCCTGAATAATAGCTACAGTTAAAGGTATTCTTAAAGAGAAAGTAGAACCCTTACCATATTCTGTATCAATACCTACAGTACCATTAATTTTCTCTAAACTTTTTTTAACTAACATCCATTCCTACCCCTCTTCCAGAAACATTTGTAATTTTGGAAGCGGTAGAAAAACCAGGAGCAAATATATATTCAAGCATTTGCTGTTCTGTTAATTTAGCATCAGCAGATACAAGTCCTTTTTTAACAGCACTTTCAAATATCTTATGAGGCTGCATTCCTTTACCGTCATCTGATATTTTAATAATAATGAGGTTACCTTCATGAGATGCCTGCAAAATTACACTGCCTACTCTAGGCTTTCCTGCATTTACCCTCTCTTCAGGCATTTCTATACCATGGTCTACAGCATTTCTTATAATATGCACCAATGGATCAACCAAAGTCTCTATTACAGATTTATCAAGCTCAGTATCTTCTCCATACATTTCTAACTTGATTTCTTTACCTAAATCTCTAGATAAATCTCTTATTAAACGAGGAAATCTATTGAACGTTTGTGCTATAGGAACCATTCTTATTTTCATTACAGTTTCTTGCAATTCATTTGTTACTCTTGTAAGAAGCTGATAAGAACTTCTATATCTATCTAAAGTATATTTGAAATCATCTTCTATTTTTGATATTTCGTTTAACTTACTATTAAAACTATTAATATAGTTAGCTCTCAAGTCTTTAATTTCTTTTTTTTGTGCATAATCTTCAAACTTTCTAAGAATTTGCACTATAGTATCTCTATAATATTTTTTTATATCATTTATTGAATTTGAAATTAACTTACCATAAGAAGACAAATCATCATCATATTGAACATAAGAACTTTTATTTGTAACAAGCTCTCCAACCTGATTCATCATGGCATCTATTCTATCGCTTTCTACTCTCAAATAAGAACTTTGTCTATCAACTTTTTTATCTTTATTATTAACATTTTTTCCATCTTTTGCTGATGAAGAAGCTTCTTTTGATTTTTTACTAGCAGCTATTTTCTCATAATCTTCTAATATAAACTCTTCTATTTTTATTTCCTCTGTTGTTTCTGGGAAAGTTATATCATTAATTATATCATCATCTTCTTCAGGAGTGGCTAATAAATATATTACATCTTGATAAAACTCATCTCCCTCCAAATTTTGTAATGGAGGCACACTTGTAACAATATCCCCTTTATCTTTAAGAGCAACGAATACCTGAACCCCTCCAACTGTTCTCATTGGGCTTTCAGCATTAAATTTAACATGTACTAATTTTATTTTTAAGCCGTCATCTTTATGTTCTCTTATAGCACTTATAATACTATTATCTAAATTCAAATTATCATATATATTTGAAATTTTATCATCTGTTGTTTTATTATCTGCTACCTTACTAGTATCTAACTCTTCTAGACTAGTCTGTGTTTCTGAGCCTAATTTTGAATTTTTAAAATCATCTAGTTTTTTTATTTCGCTTTCTATATTTATAGAGCATACTGACTCATTACTAGCACAGTTAATAAGCTCTTTTAAAATATCTATTCCTTTTAATAAAATATCTATAGTAGCATCATCAACATTAATTTTATTATCTCTTATTAAATCGAGTAAATCTTCAAATCTATGGGCATATTTCTGCGTATCAAAAAGCTCCACTGCCCCAGCACTTCCTTTTAAAGTATGCACTGCTCTAAATATTTCCTGCACAGCATCAACATTATCTCTATCTTTATCAAGAATAAGAATATTCTCTTCTAATCTATCCAACATTTCAAAAGCTTCTTCAAAGAAATCTTTAAGCAAACTTTTTATATAATCATCCATTTAAAATCCTCATATTCTAAAAAAATATTATTACCCATTATTTATTATCGGATAATATTAATTATATCTATAAATTTTACTTGACAATATACTTCTTTATTATATGATAAAATAAATTAAAAGTCTATATCATAAAGAGAGGCACAATTATGGAATTATGTATAATAGGTACAGGTTATGTCGGACTTATAACAGGTGCTTGTTTAGCTGAAATGGGTAATTATGTTACATGTGTGGATAATGATAAAGAAAAATTAAAAAAATTAAAAAATGGAATTACTCCATTATATGAGCCTGGACTAGAAGAGCTTATAGTATCAAATGTATCTGAAGGCAGATTAGAGTTTACAGATGATTTAGACTATGCTGTAAAAAAATCTATTGCTTGTTTTATAGCGGTAGGCACTCCTTCTGGAGATGATGGAAGCTGTGATTTAAGCTTTGTACTTTCTGTGGCTAATGATATAGGCAAGGCTATGAATGGATATAAGGTAATTGTTGATAAATCTACTGTGCCTGTAGGAACTCATAAATTAGTAGAAGATGCTATTAAAAAACATTATAATGGTGAGTTTGATGTGGTTTCTAATCCTGAGTTTTTAAAACAAGGTGCTGCTGTTGATGATTTTCTAAAGCCTGACAGAGTTGTTATTGGTTCTAATTCTGAAAAAGCAATAGATATTATGAGAGATATTTATAATCCATTTACAAGGACTGGCAATCCTATTATTATTATGGACGTGCGTTCTGCTGAGATGACTAAATATGCCGCTAATGCTTTTCTTGCTACAAAGATTTCTTTTGCTAATGAAATTGCTAATATATGTGAAAAAGTAGGTGCTAATGCTGATTTAGTTAGAATCGGTATGTCTAGCGACAGAAGAATAGGAAATCAATTTTTATTTCATGGGCTTGGATATGGCGGAAGCTGTTTCCCTAAAGATGTGCAGGCTTTAATAAAAACTGCTTCAGACTATGGAATTAATTCTGATTTACTTAAGGCTACTCATCAAGTAAATATTAATCAAAGAAAAATTTTTGTTGAAAAGATATTAAAACATTATAACAACGACATTAATGGAAAAACTTTTGCTTTATGGGGATTAGCATTCAAACCTAGAACTAATGATATGAGAGAAGCTCCTGCTATCACAATCATTAATATGCTTCTTGAAAGGGGTGCTAAAATAAGAGCTTATGACCCCAAAGCTTTTGATAGTGCTAAGGCTATATTTGGAGATAAGATATATTATGCTGAAAACTCTTATGATGCTTTAGAGAATGCTGATGCTTTAATACTTGTTACAGAGTGGAATGAGTTTAGAAGACCTAGTTTTGATAAAATAAAAGAATTATTAAAAGAACCTGTTATATTTGACGGCAGAAATCAATACGATAAACAAAGAATGACTGAAAGAGGAATAAAATATATATCTTTAGGAAATGCTTAAAGAATAATGATATATTTTACTTCAGATACTCATTTTTTCGGCAGTATGCATGCTAAAAGAAAGCTATTATTTAATGAATATGCTGACATGCATAAAACTATATTTGATAATTGGAACTCTGTTGTAAATAATAATGATGACATATATATAATTGGCGATTTCTCTAATGAAAAAGGATATATAAAAACTACAGAGCTTCTAAAAAACTTAAATGGAAACAAATATCTAATAAAAGGCAGTAATGATAAATTTTTAGAAAATAAAAAATTCGATTATTCTCTTTTTAATTTTGTTAAAGATTATCATGTACTTAATTTTGAAAATAAAAAAATAATATTGTTCCACTACCCTATACTAGAATGGGAAGGCTATCATCAAAACTCAATTTTAATTCATGGTCATTGGCATCAAGACAAAAAATACAATACCAGAGCATTTAACGTAGCTTCAGATATTCATAACTTTACACCAGTATCCATAAAACAAATATTGAATAATATAAATTAAATGTTATTATATAATTATGAATATATACAAACAACTACTTTTAAATAGACTTCATAAAAACATACAAGATAAAAATAAAATAGAAAATGAAACTATAAGGCTTTTAACTTATGATGTAACAATAGAGCCTAAAATTGTAGAGCTTGAAGAGAAAAGCAGCGTATTATGTTCGGTTTATTTTTACATAAAAGCTCCAATAATAGGAGAAGATTTTTATGAATACTGTTCTGTTATAGCTAATGATAAATATAAGGCTATAGAATTGGTCGCTGATGATTTTGTTTACTGTGCTTTTAATGGAATGATTGATTTTTTGAATGGTGTTTCTCATCATGAGATAGATACTTATATACTTGGAAATAAGAAAAGATTTAGTGTATGTGAAAGCCCTATAATAGGTCTTGGAAGCAGTATTGAAAAAGAAAAATTTTATAATGAATATATAAAAAATGATGATAGTAATAATTATTCTTCTTTTTTGTGGTATGCTATAAGCAGAGAAATTCCTTTTATGCTTGCAAACACTAGAGTAAATATTATTAAAGTGTATGGTGCTAAAATGCCTGATGGTGAAATTGTTACAGAATGCTATATAAATAATAATCATAGCGAAAGTATTGAAAATGCTATAATTGAATATATTGATAAATGGGACAACAAAGAAGAGTTTTTCTCTATAAAGCAATTCTTTTTTATTCTTCAATATGATTATAGTTATAAAAAATATCCATACACGAGAGAAGAAATTGAATATTTTGTAATAGAATATGTATTGGAATTTGAAAAGAGTCATAAAAATTATGAAATGTTTATAAACAATATAAAAAATATAATAACAGATAAAAACATAAGAGAAGAGATTATTAACTTTGTGCCAGAAATATGCACAGAAAATGCTTTTAAAGATATTAGGTTTGATGAGAGAGTAAAAGTTAATATAGGCTCTAACAATTATACAATATTAAAAAGCCAATTTACAAGCTACAAATATATAGAAGATGCATTAATAGACGGTTTTTCTAATAAAATATTTAAAGAAGAAACATTTAATAATTTAATACATATAAGCAATTCATACAACATTATATACGAAGCTATGCAAAACAATATTAAAACTAAAGACATAATAGTTTCAACAACATTTAATTTTACAGAAGATTATCAGTATATTTAAAATATATTATTCATATTATCTTTTATAGATGCATTTACAGAGTTAATAGAATCAAAACAATTTTGAAGTCTATAAAATATATAAGAATCAGTTTTTATTGGTTCTTTTAAATCTTTGCTGTTAAAATCATCAATTTCATTTTTAAATAGTTTTGCTATATTCTCTAAAATAAATGATATATTTTCAATAAACATAAGCATATTATTTTTATCTTCTTTTCTGTTGTATTTCTTTAACAAATATATTAATTGCTCAGCTTCTACTATAAACTTTCTATTTGCCTCTATAAGTGAATCTGTAATTGGAGTGCCTTTATATTTAGTTTGATTTTTTTCATGTATTATAATATTGTTTTTTATCATATAAGCTTTTAATAATATTTCATACAAATAGCTTGAAGTATCTTCACTATTAATAACTCTTTTCATTTGATTAATTATCATAGTATCTATTTCTATAAGCTCGCTAATTTTATCAACCATACCCTTATGGCTTTCAGTTTTCATTATAAAATTGTCAAACAACCATACTATAAACAAAGCAATCATAATAAATCCTACTCTCGATGAAGTAGAAAGCAATTTCGTCATATATGGAAAAGAAGATATTAATGCAGACATTGTTCCGTATATTTTTTTAAATAAAGTATTAATAGAAGCTAAAGATAATACAAAGCATAACCCTATAAAAGGTATAATCATATAATAAGGCATATATCTAAATACAGCACCAAATATTAAAACTCCTATAATATTTCCTATAAGATTAATTTTTAAATTAGCCTTAACATCTTCATAAAAAGGATACATCATTATATAAGAAAGTATAGGAAGCCAATATCCACGTATAGCTATTTTCTCAGGCAAAAAATATCTAATTGTAAAAGTTATACACATTATAATGCCCATCTTTAAAGCAAATCTAAAATGACATTTATTAATATTAAACTCTTTTTTTATTATTCTAAATTTTAAATAAAACTCCTTTTCTATCTCTAAATCATCAGCCCTATTCTCAAACATATTATGCAGTATATTATCAAGCTTTCTTAATACATAAAGCCATTCATAATTTTTATTCTCATCGCTAAGAGTATAATTATCATTAAAAGTTTTTATTTGTTTTGTTATAGAATTAAACTCTTCTTCTTTTTTAGTAATATCATTTTTTAAAAACTCTCTAATATTCTCTAAAAGCTTATATAAATTAGAAAAATAATCAAAATCACTATCTATTAAATTATTAATATTTTTATACTCTTTTTCTATTAACTGATTAATCTCTTCCAAAAATAATACAAACTCAAAATCATTAATATTCTTATTGCTCATAATAGAGTTTCTTTTTAATGAATCTGTATATATAGAAGATGTATATAGTTTTATACTAGAAAACAAATCATCTATCTTTTTTAAATCACATTTTTTGCTGCATAGTAATAATAATTTTTTGTTTATAATTCCAATACATTTTGAAGCCAAAGCATTATTATTATTTTTAGTGATTATTTTGTTTAATGATAAAAATATAAATATAATTATCAAAGCAAAACCAATAGATTCCATTCTAAGAGATATATTTTCTATCGGAATATTATAAGCTTGAAATATCACATAAGCAAAACCATATATAAAGTATCCCCTAGGCACAAAATCATCAGATAATAAAAACACTATCAAAAAAGGCACTACAAAATTAAGTATTATTATTAAAAAAATATTTTGTTCAGCAATGGTAGCTAGAAACCCAAGTAAAAGTATTCTAAAAGCTACAAGAGGATAATTTGATGCTGTAAAACTTTGACGCATTAATCCGCATATAAATATACTAACAACACCAATAGTAGAGTTTTCTCTTCCATAAAGTTTTGCTGTTATAACAAGAATAAAAAGCCCTACCAAAACACTTGGGGTAAAGTCTGCTACCCTTTTTAAAAATGATATAAATATTTCTTTTTGCTTTATATAAAAATATTTTGACAGAAGATTTGAATTTATTATTTTATTCATAATAATTACTATAAATAAAAACAAAAAATAGTCAATACAAAAATAATATATAACTTAATTGAATTTTATATTGTAAATAGTATAATAGCATGCAATATTCATATAGGTTTAATAATGAAATTAAATTACACCCACACATTATATGCAAGTTATAATGGATATATAACTCAAGCTATAATAAATATTTTTCCTCCTCTTATTTTTATAGTATTTCAAAAAGATTTTAATATATCACTCACACAAATAGGTTTATTATCTTCTTTTAATTTTGCAATGCAAATGATAATTGATTTTTTAGCCATTAAGTTTATAGATAAAATAGGCTATAGAATACCAATAATTTTAGCACATATATTTTCTGCTTTAGGTTTAATACTGCTTGGTATACTTCCATTTTTTATTAATCCATATATTGCTATATTAATATGTTTTTTTATCAATGCTATAGGAGGAGGATTAATAGAGGTTTTAATAAGTCCAATAGTTGAAGCACTTCCAGAAAACCAAAAAACTAAAGCTATGAATATACTTCATTCTTTTTACTGTTGGGGTTCTATGTCAGTTGTAATATTTTCTACAATATATTTTAATTTATTTGGCATAGAAAATTGGAAATACTTATCTATCATCTGGGCAATAGTGCCTTTAGTAAATATATTTTTGTTTGCCAATGTACCTATAAATGTATTAGTTACTCATGAAGAAAATAAAAATGCTGATAATACAGTCTCTATAAGAAAATTATTATCTGTAAAAATAGTGTTAGTTTTTGTTTTGCTTATGATATGTGCGGGCTCTAGTGAACAAACTATTGCACAGTGGGTATCATTATTTGCTGAACTTGGTCTTAATGTAAATAAAAGTTTTGGGGATATATTTGGTACAAGCATGTTTGCTTTTTGTATGGGAATAGTTAGGCTTATTTACGGATTTAAATCTGAAAAGATAGATATAAAAAAGGCTCTTACTATATCTTCAATATTTTGTTTTATTGGCTATATTATAATAGTCTTTAGCCCTTATGCTTTAATATCATTAATAGGCTCTGCTTTAGTTGGTCTTTCTGTTGCTATAATGTGGCCTTCTGTATTTAGCTTGGCATCAAAAACTTATAGTAAAGGCGGCACTGCTATGTTTGCTTTGCTTGCTTTGGCTGGAGATATTGGCTGTGCTATTGGGCCTGGAATTGTAGGACTTGTCTCTAATAATAAAAAAATAATCAATATATTTAATAACATCATTTCAAACAATGATATAATGCAAATAGGTTTAAAGGCAGGTATATTTTTTGCTGTAATATTTCCTATAATTATGTTTATAACTTTAATATTTTTTAGAAGAAAAGAAAATTAATCTTTTACAACTTCATCTATTAACTTAAACAAATCATTTTTATTTTTCGCATTTCATAAACTCAATTTTTTTATCCATTCTAAAACCAGTAAGATATTTCATAATAAATTTACGCATAAAATGTATACCGCTTACTTCGCCATAAAGTTCACAGCAGCCGTTTATATGCTCTATTAAAACAGATTTTAAATTTCTAGTATCATCATCATTATACTCAGCATTATCATCAAATATAGTATTTAACTCTCTAAACACCCAAGGATTACCAATAGCAGCCCTTCCAACCATAATGCCGTCAACCTTTGATATTTCAAAAGCTCTTTTAGCATCTTCCTTTGTTTTTATGTCCCCATTTCCAATTAATATATAATCATCTCCTAAAGCCTCTTTTACCTTAGCAATAGCTTCCCAATCTGCAACTCCTCTATATAAGTCGCTTGCATATCTGCCGTGAAGAGTAAGAAATACTGCTCCATTCTCTTTTAAAGCTAAAGCCCTTTCTATCTCACCGCCCTCGCCTCTCTGAAAGCCTAATCTTATCTTAACACTAACAGGCAAAGGAGAAACGCTTTTTACAGTATTTAGTATAGAAACCATTTTGTCTGTATCCGATAAAAGTCCAGCTCCTCCATTGTTTCTCACCACCTTTTTTGTAGGGCAGCCCATATTAATATCTATAAATGAAAAACCAGATAAATCTGTAAGCTCTATTGCCTTCTTAAAATCATCTTCTTTATTTCCAAATATTTGCAAAGATATAGGATATTCATCTTCCTTATGCTCCATATATCTATAAGTCTTTTTTATCATTCTAGCCAAAGCAGCAGCACTCACTAATTCTGTTACAAGAAGCCCCGCACCAAACCTTCTGGAAAGTCTTCTAAATACATAATCAGTATAACCTGCCATAGGTGCTAAAAAAAATCTTGAAGGAATCTCAACGTTTGCTATTGTTATTTTTCTATTCATAAACTAAAACCTTATTTCAAATTAGAGAATTATAAACAATTAATAAAAAACTTCAATAAAAAATATAGAATTATAGTACTAAAATAGTATATAAAAAATTGATTTAATAAATTTTTATGTTAAAATGTATTGCTATGAATAGAAACTTTAATATAGAAATTTTTGATAATATAAATATCTTAAAAGAACTTGCTAAAACTTGGAATGTATTTCTACATTTTAGAATATGCTGCGTATCTCTAAAAAACTCTGAATATTTACTTAGCATACTATCTTCTATAGTAAATAAAAATTACAGCTATAAAAATGTAGAAGCTTTATCAAACAACATGATAAACGAATACAATTCAAAACATGCAGACTTTTATCTTATAAATAAATATATAAATAAAGATTATAATAATAAAGTTTTATCAGAAATAGTAAGCTCTATCGAAGGCAAAGAAGTATATATAACAGAAGATTATAATAAAGATATTGAATATTTAGATAATTTGGATTTAGACCCTATATTAAAACTACTTGTATTTCAAAGAATATCATATGATTATTTAAAAAATTATAAAAATTGCATAAATATATTTAAAATAATATTTAACCTATACTCTAAAAGAATAAAATTATTAGATAATCCAATATTATATCCAGATGCTTTTTTTCAAATTAATATGGTTGACCATTTTAATCATGAATCGGTGATAATATATTTAAAATTTTTAAGAGATATTTGTTTATATGGTATGGAGACTATTAACTTCGTATATGATAATTTAAATATATTAAAAAGCAAATTAGACAAAGATAAAAAATTTAAAAGCATTTTAAAAACGAAATCATTTTTCATAATCTTCATGACGCCATATATTAAAATAGTAGATTTAATGGAATTATTCAAATGGAAAAGAGATAAAGCAGCAAGGTTATTATTGAGACTAAAAAATGAAGGATTATTTTTTGAATTAAAAATAAAAAAAGAAAAACTCTATATAAATAAATATCTTATAGACTTATTTGCTAAGGGTAAACATAATAAACCTGATGACTTTTTATCTAAGAAAACAGCAACAAAAAAAATTAAGGAGAGCTAAAAATGAAATACTTTCAGTTTGACAGCAATTTTTTGCATAGTGTTTTAGAAGAGGCTTTAAAAAATGGAGGCGAGTATGCTGATTTATTTTTTGAAGATACTAAGATTAATAATATAAGTTATTTAGATAAAAAAGTTGATGATATGAGTCTTGGCAATAATTATGGTGTTGGACTTAGAGTAATAGTTGATAAAAAAACAATATATTTATATTCTAATGACACTACTAATGATAGTTTAATTAATTTAGCAAGAAGTGTCTCTTCTATTGTAAAGAATAAAAAACATATAGTAAAAGATTTTATAAAGTCTAAAGAAAAAGATAATCACCCTGTTCATATTAATCCTTTTGATGTTAATTTTGATGAGAAAATAGAAACTCTTGCCTATTTGGATAAAACGGCAAGAAAAGTATCAGATAAAATAAAACAAGTAAGTGCAAGATATATGGAAAAAGAGAGAAATATTTTAGTATGTACAAGCAACGGTATATTAAAAGAAGACTCTCAAACTTATATAAGATTAGTAATGATGTCTATGGCTTCAGACGGCACTAACACACAAACTTCAAGCAGAACAAAAGGAGCATTAGACGGTTTTCAGGTGATAAGAGATATTAACTTGGAAAATATGGCTATAGAAACTGCTAATTCTGCAATAAAAATGCTTGATTCAGAATATCCAAAATCTGGTAAATACCCTGTTGTAATAGACAATGCTTTTGGCGGTGTAATATTTCACGAGGCTTGCGGACATGCTTTAGAGGCTACTTCTGTTGCTGATAATGCTAGTGTTTTTTGTAATAAATTAGGAGAGAAAATAGCTTCCGATGTTGTTACTGCTATAGATGATGGCACTATAAAAAATGCTTGGGGAAGTTATAATATTGATGATGAAGGAAATGATGCACAGAGAACTGTTTTAATAGAAAACGGAATACTTAAAAGCTATTTGGTTGATGAGCTTGGTTCTATAAAGATGAATCAAAAAGTTACAGGAAGTGCAAGAAGAGAAAGCTATAAATATGCCCCTACTTCAAGAATGAGAAACACATTTATTGATAAAGGCAACTCCACTTTTGAAGAGCTCATATCTGGCATAGAGTATGGACTTTATGCTAAAAAGATGGGAGGAGGCTCTGTGGACCCTGCTACTACAGATTATAACTTTGCTGTATCTGAAGGCTATTTAATAGAAAATGGTAAAATTACCAAACCTGTAAGAGGTGCTACGCTTATAGGACGCGGTGATGAAACTCTTATGAATATAGAAGCAGTATCATCAAATTTAGAATTAGCTGACGGAATATGCGGAAGTATTTCTGGAAGTGTGCCTACTACAGTTGGACAGCCTGCTATTAGAGTAAAAGAGCTTACAGTTGGAGGAAGATAAAAAATGGAAAGAAGCGAAAAAATAAAAGAAATATTTAACATTGTCAAAAATAAATTGGATAATGATTATAAAATAGAAATTTATATGTCTAATAGCGGTGAAGAAGAGTTTACTGTTAGAGAGAGAGATTTAGATAAATACACTTTTGCTGAGTCTGGAGGCATTGGTTTAAGATTAATAAAAAATGGTCAAGTGGGTGTAAGCTTTACTGAAAAAATTGACTTTAATGATGAAAACATAAACAATTTAATTAACAATGCTAAAAACTCTCTTAAATATGCCGCATCAGAACCAGAGTTTAATACTCTTATAGAAGAAAGCGAAGAGAAAGCATATAATTTAATTAATAAAGACATAACTAATTTAACAAATGATGAACTAAAAAAAATATCACTTTCAATAGAAGATAAACTATATTCATTAGATAAAAGAATTGTAAATGTGCCTTCATGCGGTTTGGCAAGATATGATTTCTCTAAACATATTATAAACAGCAATGGAATATGCAAGGAAGAGAAAAAAAACAGTATATCATATTATGCTGAAGTAATAGCAAAAGATTCTAATGCTGTAAAAACTTTTTTTGATGTTTATTCTTCAAAAGACACTAAGTTTGATGTTGATAGTTTTTGCAAAAATATAGTTGATAATGTTGTAAGCAAATTGGAAGCTAAAGAGATAAAAAGCGGAAAATATAAAACTGTTTTTACAAGCAAAGCTATGAGAACAATGCTTGGAGCTTATTTATCATTATTTTCTTCTGAAGCTGTTCAAAAACAGTTATCCCTACTTCAAGGAAAATTAAACCAAAAAATAGCAAGCGAGATTATAAACATAAAAGATATTCCAATGTTTGATAATGGACTAGCCAACACTAATTTTGACGGAGAAGGCTCTGCTACAAAAGATTTAAATATCATCACAAATGGTGTATTAAATAGCTATCTATACAATAATTACACAGCAAGAAAAGAAAACAGAAAAACAACCTCTCATGCATCAAGAGGATTTAAAACTTCTATAGGAATATCATGCCATAACTTAATTTTAGAAAATGATAAAAATACTCAAGAAGAACTGATATCACAAATAAAAGACGGCATATTAGTAAACTCACTTACAGGTACTCATGCAGGTGTAAACTCTATAAGCGGAGATTTCTCTCTTCAAGCAGAAGGAATAAAAATAGAAAACGGTAAATTATCACACACAGCAAATCCGTTTATAGTTTCAGGAAACATATTAGATTTTCTAAACAATATAGAAATGCTTGCCAATGATACCGACTATCATCATTCATCTATATACACGCCAAGTGCATTGATAAAAGAGCTATCATTTTCAAGCTAATAGTAAAAATTTTGAAGTTTTTTATTTGTGGAGGCTTTGCCCCCTGCGAAGCGTACCCGTAGGGTGCACACCCCCACTTCTTTTTCTGCCGAAAAGAAGCAAAAAAGGCTGCATTTTTTTAACTTAAAATATATGCATTATCTTATACTTTATACATATTCCAAAATATATAACGCTATAGTATTTGTACTTTTTGCAACTTTTTGCTACGGGAAAAAGTTGATAGAAAATAATTATTTTAATATAGACTAAAAATTTTTAAGTCTCTCAAAAATATTTTTATGTTTTTTTATTCTCGGGGGCTAGCCCCCCCTGCGAAGCGTACCCGTAGGGTAGAACCCCCACTTCTTTTGCCGATAGGCACCTACTCGGTATTGATATAAAAGAAGCAAAAGAACTACATTTTCAACTAAAAATACTTTTTATTATTTAATGTAACTAACTCCAATTATAGAGTAAAAATAATACAAATATTTATTTCTTATCTGTCTTTCCTTTAAGAAGCGGCATATAATCAAAAAATGAATATATAGTAATAATTGTTACAACAAGTAAACTATAATATATTATCTTGTCATAAGGTAAAACTATAGAAGTATATTTAAGTATCTTTATTAAAAATATTATCACAACAGCAATAGCCCTTGAAGCAGTTTTTAATTTACCGCTAAACTTGGCAGCAACAGCAAATCCTCTAAGCCCTCCAAGTATTCTTACAAACATAGAAAACATATCCCTATAAAGTGAAATAATATACATCCACATAGGCATAGAGCCTTCATACAAGAATATTGTAAACATAGTAATATGAAAAACAGTATCAGCAAAAGGGTCTAATACTTTGCCCAAATCACTCACTATATTAAACTTTCTTGCGAGCATACCATCTAAAGCATCAGTTATCTCTAATATAATCAAAAATATTAAAGCAAGTATTGCCGTAATGATAGAATTATAAAAATATAAAAATATCACTAACGGCGACAAAATAATTCTGCTGAAGCTAAGTAAATTAGGAATATGTTTTTTCATAATTTTATCCTTAAATTATTTTTATAAAATTATTTTTCTAAACCTTCGTATAATTTAAGACTTTCTTCATCTGTAGAATCTAATACTTCTTCACTGTCTTCTACACTATCACTTTTTTCATAATAATCTTTGCTTCTCATAGCTGCATCATATATAGAATAATCCACCTCATAAACTATACCGCTTTTAGGCATTACATATATCTTATCATCTACAGTATATACCAACTCATAAACTTCTTTAGTATTATCCTGCATATATATTGTAATAACAGCATCTGGAATTTTAAATAACTGTTTCATTAAATCTTGGTCATATACAAAAGCAGATGCCTTAACTAAAGATAAAGTTTCATAATCTCTATATGCTTTATCCAAATCAGTCTGCTCAGCCAAATCATCTACAACCCAATTAGTTCTATTTAATTTTTTTATTGTATTAGTATAATCTTTAGTAGCAATTTCTACTGTTGTTACAGAATCTAAAATTATAGGGCTTTCAAATATCTCTTTATCTCTCAACATATCTATTGTTTTTTTAAGAGCTTCTATATAAACATACTCAACACTAAAATACTCATCATTATATTTTACATAATATCTTTCGCCATCAGGAGTTTTATTTCCAACATATATTTTATGTTCTTTTTTTCCGTCCCAAACTGTAAACTCATTAGTTGGATTATCCAAACCAAAAGAATCAACCTCGCTTAAATTGGTTATTATCAAATCTATATTAAGAGTATTAAAGTTCTTAACATTAGCAAAAGCTTCCATTTGGTCAACTTTATAATTATTCTCTGGAGAAGTTATAGTCCAAACATCATTCTTTTTTTCTACTGTTATATCCTGATTGTCATATATAAGATGATACTTGTTTACATTAGTTTCATTAAGCTCAAAAATCTGAGTTCTTGGTTTATTTGCTATTAATTGCTGTTTTTTATATTTAGTTGTAAAAAAAGCACCAAAGCTAATGATAATTAACACAACTAAAAGAATTATTATTTTTTTTAAATTTTTATTCATATGTTTATCCTAAATTATTATATATTATTTTCTATTTTGAAGAATGATATTTGCTAAATACAAAAATATAGTTGTTACAGAAAGAAAATAAACAATATCTCTTAAATCTATTACGCCTCTTGCAATATTAGCAAAATGATAATCCCCGCTAATAAATAATATAAAATTAGAAGTATTTGGAAAAAGAAGCCCCAAAAACTTTAATAATATATTTAAAGATACCATTATAGCCAAAGCAACAATCAAGGCTATTATTTGATTTTTTGTAACAGATGAAGCAAATATACCTATAGCACATAAAGCTGATATTAAAAATACACTTCCAACATAACCGCCTATCACAGGTCCAATATCTAATCTGCCTAAAAAAAGCAAAGTAATAGGATAGAGTATTGTAGGCAATAAAGCAAAAAGCATAAATACTACAGCAGATAAAAACTTACCTATTATAATATCTAATGTAGTTACAGATTGAGTGCTTATTAACTCATAAGAACCGCTTGAAAACTCACTTGATAATAAACCCATTGTAATTGGAGGTATTATAAGAGAAAGTATAAAAGGCAAAATTGAAAAATAATCTTGCATATCATTTTGCGATAATATAAAAAATCTTGAGAAAAAATATATTCCTGAAGCTATTAAAAATATTGCAGAAAATATATAAGCTATTGGAGATAAAAAGATATGTCTTAATTCTTTTTTTAATATTATTTTAGTTTTATTAAAAGAAAAAATATTAGTCATCAATTTTCTCCTTTAGTTAAAGTATGGAATACTGTCTCTAGGTTCTCTTTCTCTTTTACAAACTCATATATTATCCAATCTGTATTTTTTATAAATTTGTAAACCTTTTCAATAGGCTCTTTGTCTGTTGTTTTTACAATAATTGTTTTTATATTATTATCTTCTTCAACTAGAGTTATATCTTGAATATTATCTAAACTATTTAACTTTGTCTTTATAGTTTCAAAGCTATCATTAGTCTTTAGAGAAAGTTTAATAGATGATATTTTATTATCAACAGTTAAATGTTTAGGGTCATTATCAGCAATAATAGTTCCTTTGTTTATAATAATAGCTCTAGAACAAGTAGCCTCAACTTCGCTTAATATATGTGTAGATATTAAAACTGTTTTCTCTTTTCCAAGTTCTTTGATAAGCTCTCTAATTTCAACAATCTGATTAGGGTCAAGACCGTTTGTAGGCTCATCTAATATAAGTATTTTAGGGTCATGTATAATGGCTCCAGCAAGCCCTACTCTTTGCTTATAACCTTTAGAAAGCTCTCCTATAGGCTTTGATATTACATCTTTAAGAGAACAAGCCTCAACAACATAATTAAGTCTCTCTGATAATTTATTTCTATCTAGCTCCTGTATGTCTGCCATATAAACCAAATAATCAAAAACACACATATCATTATATAAAGGAGCAGATTCTGGAAGGTATCCTACTATTTTTTTTATCTCTATATCTTTATCTAAAATACTTTTTCCATCTATAATAGCATCTCCACTTGTAGGAGAAAGATATGATGTTAATATTCTTAAAGTGGTTGATTTACCAGCACCATTAGGTCCTAATATACCGACAATCTCTCCAGATTTTATTTCAAAGCTAATGCCTTTTAAAGCTTGAAAATCATCATAATATTTAGTTAAATTCTTAACTGAAATCATATTTTGTATATATCCTTAAAAAACATTTATTAAATAATAACTTATAATCTAAACTAATAAGAAAGAATTATAATATAAAAAATGTAAAATCTCAACTATAATAATAACCATAAAATTCTTTAAGTGTTATATATATTTTAATACATATAAATAAAAAAAGAGTGCCGGAATAATATCCAACACTCTATTATTTAGTTATAAAAAATATTTCTTAAATATTTCTTACTGATTATTAGTTACTATTTCTACGTTTTGAGTAAAAGTATAAATTAAGTTAGTACCAGAAGTAGTAGTAATAGTTAATACATCGCCGTCTAAAGCAATAGTATCAGCACCATTTAATATTTGTAAATATTCCATTTCTGCATTCATATCTTCTTCAGGACCAGCCATTTTAGTAGAACCCATAGGGCTTAATTTAATTTTGTCGCCTTCCAAAGTAAAACCGCCAAAATAATTGTTGATAACAGCTTTACCGCCTAACATATTAGTAGCAGAAAAAGCAATAGTTACTGTTTTTCCTTCATACATATTAGTAAGAGCAAACTCTTTACCTAATAAATCATCAACTGTAATCATAGCAGCATTTGCTGTTTCAGTTGTTGTATTTGAAGATTGTCCGCAAGATACTGCGAATATTGCTCCTATAACAGCAAGAACTAAAATTAATATTTTTTTCATTTTTATCCTCTCTATTAAATTTTGTAAAGAGAATTATATTATAATTAAATTTATTATCAATATAAATATTATAATTTTAATAGAATTTAATATATTTTTTTAATATTTTGGCAATAAAAATAGTATTTAATAAAAAATTATTTAGTAAATACTATTTTAAAAATATTATTTTATTAAATTATTTTGCACCAGCTGCTTTTAAAATTTCAACTATATTCTGATGTCCTCTTTCGCTTGCATAGCTTAATGCTGTTTTTCCGTATTTATCTTTGATATTAATATCAGCACCAGCATTCACCAACATACGCACTATTTCAGTATAACCTTTATATGAAGCTCTATTTAAAGCAGTTCTCTTTCTAACATTTACAGCATTTAAATCTGCTTTCTTTTCTATTAAAAGGCTAACAACTTCTGTAAGTCCTTCTTCAGCTGCCTCTATTAATGGCGTCTCTCCCATTCTGTCTTTTGTGTTAATATCCGCCCCTGAGTTTATAAGTTCTATTGCTCTTTTGCTATCTTTTTTCTCTAAAGCTTCCATCAATGGAGTCATCTTTCTTTGAGCAAATAAAGATAAACTAAAAAGCATTATCAAAATAATAATTTTTTTCATAAAAAACTCCGTTTAATTTATAAAACACACATTATAAAAATAGTATAATAAATGCAACAGAGTTTGTCAATTTTTTGTAAATAAAATTTGTAGTAAATTTACGTTTTGGCTTATATATAGAGAGACAAATAAAATTAATTTACATTGAAAGAATTTCATTATATTTTTTTTGATTAAATATAATTATAAAAATCTGCATTATTTCTTATTTTTTGCATTCATCTTTTTATAATTATTTCTATGTTTAGTGATTTTTTTAAGTAGCCATTTTTCTGTCTTTCTTTATCTCTATAGAACTTTTTTGTAATTCTCTATTTTCATTGAGAAGCGTTATATAAGCATCATATCTCTCATAAGGTATCTCATCGTTTTCAAGAAGCTCCAATATATAACAATCTGGTTCATGCTGATGCGTACAGTCTTTAAACTTACATTTTTTAGCATACTCTTCCAAATCTTCAAAAGTTTTCTTTATACCTTTATCATCTTCCCATAAACCTAAATTTCTTAAACCCGGAGTATCTATTACAACGCCTCCGCTCTCTAAAACTAAAAGCTCTCTATGTGTTGTAGTATGCATTCCTTTAAAATCGTACTCTCTCACCTCTTGAGTTTTCATTTTCTCATCTTTCAAAAGATAATTAATAATAGTAGATTTTCCAGCACCAGAGGCCCCTATAAAAACTGATGAAGTATCTTTCTTAATATATTTTAAAAATGTATCAGCGTTTTTTCCTGTTTTTGAACTGTAAGCAAATGCGGTTTCATTAGGATAAGTTTCTTTTATAGTAGCTAATAATTCTTTATATTCAGCATCTTCATACAAATCTATTTTACTTATTGCAATTATTGGTTTAATACCAGAAGTGTGAACTACAGATAAATATCTAGCAATAGCAGACATAGGCATTTCATTATCAATTCCTACTATAATAAAAGCATAATCAATATTGCTTACAATAGCTTGAATATCATTTTTCTTGACATTGGCTTTTCTATATAAAATATTTTTTCTAGTGAGAATAGTATCAATAAAAGCATTATTATCCGACTTTTTCATTAATACCCAATCACCAACAACAGGAAGCTCACTTTGTACTTCGGAGTTATATCTAATCTTTCCTTTAATTCTTGCTAAAAACTCACCTTCATCAGAGAACAAAGTATAATATCTTTTATTAATTCTTATCACTCTTGCAGGCACAAGTTCTTCGTTATTGATTTCTTTTAAAGAATTAATTTTCAAACTTTCTAATGCTAACTTTTCAAAATATTCGTCAAAACCAATATCTTTTATCTTCAATATATTTATCCTTAATATTTATTATTAATTATATAATACTAAACATAAAAATATTTGTCAATTTTATTATTATTACATAAATAATAAATTTATTAACTATTTAATACAATAGGTATTTAATAAAAAATTATTTGCCTTATAATATCAAAATAAAATTATGGATATTAATATGGTTAATTTACTTCTTTCTATTATATATTTATCTTTTATTAGTTTAGGACTTCCAGATGCTTTGCTTGGTTCTGCTTGGCCTAGTATGTATAAAGAATTCAATGTAGCAATTTCTTATGCTGGTATAATATCAATGATTATATCCGTAGGAACTATAATTTCTAGTTTGCAAAGCGATAGATTAACCAAAAAATTCGGAGCAGGAAAAATAACAGCATTTAGTGTAGCAATGACAGCTGCTGCACTTTTTGGATTTTCTATTACTCATTCATATTTATTTCTTTGTGTTTGGGCTATACCTTATGGATTAGGTGCAGGAAGTGTAGATGCTTCTTTAAATAATTATGTAGCCCTTCATTATGAAAGCAAACATATGAGCTGGCTTCATTGTATGTGGGGAATAGGAGCAACAATAGGACCTTATATAATGGGTTATGCTATCACTAATAATAATTGGAATGCAGGATACAGATATATATCAATAATGCAGATTGTGCTTACAGCCATTTTATTTTTTAGCCTTCCTTTATGGAATAAAAATGATAAAGAAAATAAAGAAAAAATAAACACAAAAACCTTAAGCCTAATAGAAATAATAAAAATAAAAGGGGCAAAAGAAATTATGATATGTTTTTTTTGCTATTGTGCCCTTGAAGCTACAACAGGATTATGGGCAAGCAGTTATCTAAATATATATAAAGGAGTAGATATAAAAACAGCAGCTTCATTTGGAAGTTTATTTTATATAGGTATCACTATTGGAAGAGCTATATCAGGATTTATCACAATGAAGTTAAATGATAATCAAATGATAGTATTAGGAGAATCTCTAATTCTTATAGGCATAATATTAATGATTATTCCTACTGTAAATACTGTATCTTTGATAGGTTTTATAATTACAGGTTTAGGCTGTGCACCAATATATCCTTCTATTATACATTCAACTCCTTATAATTTTGGTGCAGAAAATTCTCAGGCTATAATAGGAGTACAAATGGCTAGTGCTTATATAGGTACTCTTGCAATGCCTCCATTATTCGGTTACATTGCAAATCATATATCAATATCTTTGCTTCCTTTTTATTTAATATTAATTTTAGCATTAATGTTTATTATGCACAAATTGATGATAAAAAAGACTATAGAAAACAAATAAAAATACATATATATAAATCATACATCTATATAAAATATAATTATCAATAATTAATGTATGAATCTATAATTTACTAACTTTTATATTTCAAGTTTTAATAACTTTTTACATTGCTTTTCACTTCAAAGTCATAAATAATTCTTTATATAATATTTACTAAAAAATTTTCTATCATAATGAAAAATACATAACATATCTTATCAATAATTAAATTAACACTAAACATAAAAATATTTGTCAATTTTACAAAATTATTATTTTATAAAAATATATTATATTATTGACTATAAAACACACTATGATATAATCTATCTCAAACGGCTAATATGTAGAGGTTTTAGTGAATATAAATGAAATAATGGATAACCCTGAAAAACAAATTGAGGTGTTTTCTAATATCATAAAAAAAATGAATTCTTCAACAGATTATGAAGAAAGTTTAATAACTCTTATATCTGAAATAAAAGCCGTTATGAATTCAAATACAATACTTTTATATCTAGTAGACCAAGAATTAAATAACCTAAACTTCGAAATGTCTATAGGTCCTCTTGGCAATAATTTTTTTGGCTCTATTATAGATAATGATAAACCAATAGCAGTAAGAGCTTATACTACATCAGCTTCATTATATTCTAATGACCCCAAAGAAGATTCAAATTTCGTCCCTATAAAAGATATGATAGGAGATGAATTAAAAAATATATTATTTGTACCTGTAAAAATTAGAAAGAGAAATATAGCGGCAATATTTTTATTAAATAAAAAAAATGGTAATTTTGTAGAAAAAGATACTATATTAATGAAGTCTTTTGCTCATTTAGTATCTTTATCTTTAGTAAATAAAATTAATTATGAGAAAGCACAATCGAGAGCATATGAAGTAGCTGCTTTATATGAAATGTCTATATCTATTAATAGATGCGAGACAGTTGATGAAATATTAAACAATAATATTAGCATAGTATGCGAAGCTTTTGAGGCACATAGAGTTTCAGTAATATTAAAAGAAAATGGTGTATTTAAATTTAAAGCTGCAATAGGTATTGATGAAGATGTTTTACAATATGGTGCAGTTACTGTAGAAGACAATGTGCTTGCAGAAATATTAAAAACGAAAAAAGCTGTTTATTCGGTTAATGTTTCTAAAGACCATAGATTCAAGCCAAACAAATCATTAAGATATAAAAGAGAAAGTTTTATAGCAGCACCAATAATTATAAAAGATGAAATAATAGGCTTTTTATGTGCTACAGAAAGAAACATTAATAAAGCATATAATTTAAGTAATTTGATGTTATTAGAAATGTTGGCTCAGCAATTAGGTGAAAATTATATGCATGTGCTTTTATCTGAAGAATCTAAAATAAAAGAATCCCTCACAGAAGAGATTAACTATACAGAGCAATTACAAAAAAGTGTACTTCCAACACATTTTCCAAATGATAATTTATTTGATATTGCTGCAATAAGCATACCGAGTAAAAACGTTGGAGGCGACTTTTATGATTATATAAAAATAAGCAGCAGTAAATATGCTCTTATAATAGCTGATGTATCAGGTAAAGGTTTAGGTGCTGGTTTCTTTATGACTATGACAAGGTCTATATTAAGAGTTTATTTCTCTCAAATAGATGACCCTGCAAGCATATTAAAATATACTAACAAACATATTTATGAAGATTCTAAAAACGGAATGTTTGTTACTTGTTTTTTACTTGTAATAGATACAAAAAATAAAACTTTAACCTACTCTAATGCCGGACATTTGCCTCAATATTTAGTTAGAAAAGATGATTCTTCAAATACAAAAATAATAGAAGAAATGCATACAAAAGGCAAACCATTAGGATTTGTAAAAAATGAAACTTATATAAATAATAAAATATCATATTCTTCAGATGATACAATAGTATTATTCACAGACGGAGTAACTGATACTTTCAATAGGTTTGATGAAGTTTATGGAGAAGATAGGTTAAAAGAATTGCTTAAAAATGACTATGATAAACCTAAAGAATTATTAGATGATATAGTAGAAGAAACTGTTACATTTAGAGATGAGATTGCCCAATTTGATGATATTACTCTATTAATAACCAAAATTTTATAATTTTTTAAAAATCAATTAAAATTTATATGCTTGATTAATTGAATAATTGTTTTATAATATATAGAATAATTTTAAAACATTTAGGATAAAAAATTGAAAGCAAAAGATTTTTTTAAAACAAAACTATCTAATTTAAAAAATAAATATCATACAGTAAACCTTAATAAATTTATAAAAATATATATAGCAGTATTAGTTGTCATATTTTCTATAGGCACTTTAGTATTTGCTTTTTTAATAGCAGATATTATAAGACAGCCAGACGTTCAAGCGGTAGAATTATATAAACCAACAATACCAACAAAAATATATGATATAAAAGGCGAAGTTATATCAGAGTTTTTCTCAGAACAAAGAGCATTAGTAGAATATAAAGATTTACCCCCTCATCTTATAGAAGCAATTATATCTATGGAAGATAATAATTTTATGAAACATAATGGTATAGATATAATAGGTATATTTAGAGGCACTCTTGGAAACATGATAGTTGGTAAAAGACCAAGAGGAGCAAGTACTTTAACTCAGCAGGTAGCAAGAGGGATAGTATTAAAATCTAGAGAAAGAACTATCATAAGAAAATTAAAAGAGATATGGGTAACATTTCAAATAGAAAAAAGATTAACTAAAGAAGAAATAGTAACATTATATTTCAATCAAATATTTTTTGGTCATTCTGTTTATGGCGTACAGGCAGCAAGCAGATTTTATTTTAATAAGAATGTAGAGGATTTGGATTTAGCAGAATGTGCTATGCTTGCAACACTTCCGCCTTCTCCAAACACATACTCCCCTATCAATAATCCAAATATATCTATGAGCAGACATAAAGTTGTTTTAAAAAGAATGACAGATTTGAAGTTTATAAGCAAAGATGAAGCAGATAATGCCTACAAAGAATTCTGGGCTTCTTATAGCGGAAAAATAGGAAGAAGAGGTTCTACTGCTTACAGTGCTTCAATAGACAGAGCTCCATATATTACAGAATATGTTAGAAGAGAATTGATTGATAAATATGGAGAAAAAGCATTAAAAGAAGACGGATTAAAAATATATACTACTATAGATATAGAAAAACAGGAAGCTGCACAAAAATTATTAACAGAAGCATTAAAAGAATATAATGATAAATACGAAGGCGGCTCTATGGATATAAGCACTATTTATGACAGAGAGCTTATAGATAAAGTAGAAATGCTTTCTTTACTCTTTGAGCTTCCAGAAAATATGGCAAGAAATAAATTCTCTATATCAGTACGCTCGCTTCTAAACCAAGACACATCAAGTTCATTAGCACTTATCTCAGATATGTTTGGTATGGAAGAAGTTAATGATATTATGATGGAAGTAATGAAAGCAGATGAGGCAGAATTATCACGTCAAATAGAAGGAGCATTAGTTGCAATAGACCCAAGAAACGGATATATAGTTTCAATGGTTGGCGGTTCAGGATTCACTCCAAGAAACCAATTTAACAGAGCAACACAAGCAAGAAGACAGGCAGGAAGTGCATTCAAACCTTTTGTATATGCTGCTTCTATGGACATTACTAACTATAACCCTGCAACTATAGTAAGCGATGCTCCTATTGGATTTGTTCCTGAAGAAGGCGAAGAAGGAAAGGTATGGATACCAAAAAACTATTCTGGAAACTTCAAAGGAGATGTTAGCTTAAGATATGCTTTAGCTGTTTCGCTTAATATTGCTACTGTAAATGTTGTAAATTATGTTGGTATTACAAATACTATAAGATATGTAGAGCCTATATTTAAAGCACAGCCTGATGATGCTAAGTCTAAAAGAATGTTTAACCCAGATTTAACATTGGGTCTTGGTACAGGTTTATTTACTCCATTAGAACTTACTACAGGTTTTGCTACTATAGCAAACAAGGGAAAAGAAGTTGAGCCTATACTTATAAGATATGTTACAGACAGATACGGCGTTATGATGGATAATTTTGAAGAGGAATTAAAAAGAGAAATTACTCTTAAAGGCGGAGCTAAGCAGGTAATGAGCGAAGAAGTAGCTTACATGATTAGTGATATATTAGCTGGTGTACTTAGAGGAGGTACTGCTACTAGTGCTATGTATGAGGCAGGATTTACTAGAAGAGGTGCTGGTAAAACTGGTACTTCAAATGACTGGAAAGATGCTTGGTTTGTAGGATACACTCCTGAACTTACTACTGGTATATGGATTGGTTTTGACTCTTTCAAATATTCTCTTGGTAACCATCAAGTTGGAGGAAGAGTTGCTGCTCCTATTTGGGGTAAATATATGGTGGCTGCATTAAAAGATATAAAACCTACTTGGTATTCTCAGCCTGAAAATGTTGTGAGATTAGAAGTGTGTGCAAGAAGCGGTAAATTACCTAGTTCTTCTTGTCCTGCTCTTACTACTGACTTATTTATAAAAGATAAAATACCTCAAGAGACTTGCGATGTTTGTGATACTTATTTAGAAGACACTAGCAATCTTGACAGTATAATTGATTCTTTTTTTGATTAATTTTTTATGAGTAATATAGTTAATATTGATTCTAATGTTTTAAGATATAATAATATTTTAGCTATTCCCTCTATACATTCAAGAGTATATTTTGCTTTAGCTGTGAGGGAAGCTTTTTACAATTTTAAGCCTGATGCTATAGTTGTAGAGCAACCTTTGAACTTTTATAAATCTCTAAAGAATGCTGTTGCTAGACTTCCATTTATTAGCTTGATTATAAGAGAAATAGAAAATGAAGCTGTTTATATACCTATTGACCCTTGCGATTCTATTATAGAAGCTATAAGGCTTTCAATAGATGAAGAGCTTCCGTTATATACAATAGATAAAGATATTACATCAATAAATACTAACTCTCATTATCTTATGCCTGATGATTATTTATTAAATAAAATTGGACTTGAAAGTTTTTATAATGAAGTTAAAAACAATTATTCATTTGTAAAAACTAAAACAGATGAAGAGAGAGAATTATTTATGGCTAGAGAATTAGCTAATATCTCTCAAAAGCATGAAAGAATATTATTTGTTTGCGGAATGTCGCATTGGGATAATATTTTAAATTTACTTAAAAAAGATAAAAACGAAATTGATAATGAAAAAATTGAATATAGTGAAGATAACAATAAAATATTTAATATACATAAAAACTCTATAAATAAAGTACTTGGAGAGTTTCCATTTACTTCTTATATGTATGAGAAATACAGAAACAATGAATTAGAGAAGTTTGATAAAATAGAAATTATAGAAAGTATTTTTTAGAGAGGCTAAATTAAGATACAAGCTTCCTATATCTATGCTGCAGCAAAAGAATATGATGAAGTATTTAAGAAACTTATGCATATTAGACAATTATATTCTTCCAGATTATATAGATATGCTTACAGCTTCAAAGTGCATGATTAATAATGATTATGCTTTGGAAGTAATGGAAGGTATGGAATATTATCCTTACTACACAGATGAAGATGAAGATTATCCTACAATAAAATTAAACCGCGACCCTGCTACTAATGGAATGGAAGGTTTATTAAAAGACAAAAAAATAAAGCTTCATCAATATGACAATATATGGAAAACTTCTTTTAAGAAAGTTCATGTTACAACCAGACCAAAAGAAAAATATGACGGTGAATGGGCTGACACTTGGAATAAGAGAACTAATTTACTTTCGCATATACCTGAAGATGTACTTATGGAAAAGCATATGAACATACTTAGAAACAAAATTAGAAACATGCTTACAGAAGATAAAGCAAAAATAGAGCCTTTTAAGGTGAGCATTAAAGACGGTATTGATATGCGTGAGACTATAAGAAATTATTATAAAAAAGAGATATATGTTAAAGAGATTCCCAAAATAAAAGGTAATATTGGGCATATGGTTGTAATATTTGATGAGGAACATGATGAAAATTATGATTGGAATATAGTTTGGTATAGCGAAGCACATGATGACAGCGATTTAATACTTTATTCAACAGAGCCAGGTAACACTTTAGTTGGCCCTGGTATATCAAAATGCTTTTTTGGAGGGTACGCTTCATTAATGCCTCCGCAAGCTCCGTATGATGTATGGAGAGAATATGCTAGACTTAAAAAAGACGGTATAGTGAGAAATTATGCTGATTTGTTATTGTATACTGCTATAGTTTATTCTGTGGATAAATATTTAGGTTATGTTGCTCCTACTCCGCCTTCAAACATATTAAAAGAGTTTGCTAAAATGACAACAAAAGTAGAGATAGTTTATGTACCATTAAATACATTCTCTAGTGAAACATTAAGAAAACTAAGACATTTCCATGTACTTGGAGCTAAAAGATTAAGAAGCATCGCTAACGATTATATTATTTAATTAATATAATATTTCAAAACTACTTACTAACTTTATATTTAAATTATAAAAAATATATACTCAAACAATTATCAATTATATATTTTATTTAACTTTTTCCCGCCTTCGCAGCACAGGCACTTCCTTCGGTCGCGGTGCGGGCTTCATCAAAGTTGCAAAAAGACAAATACTATAACTTTACATTTTACAATATATCTTCAATATAATATAATATAATATAATATAATATAATATAATATAATATCTAAAATTTAATATATACCTAAAGATATATTTTGTTAAATGCAGTTCTTTTGGTTCTTTTATACCAATACCGAAGGCTCTTCCTACGGTCGTACCGAGTAGGTGCCTATCTGCAAAAGAATCGGGGTGATGCACGGTGTGTATTTTGTTAAGAACAAAGCCACGCAATATTTTAAAAGTTAAATTATTTTAAAATAAAAAATGCATGCATTTATAATGCATGCATCCATAAGGCAATATATTTTTTAAGCTATTTCTATTCTTTTCTCATACTTGACTTCTTCTTTCTTTGGAAGAGTAAGAATTAATACGCCATTTTCAAAATTAGCAGCTATATTATCAACATCTATTGATTTATCGCTTATGTTAAAGCTCTGCTCATATTTTGAAACAACTTCTTCTTTATCACCCTCTTCACTTTTTATAACTTTCTTTCTCTCAGCATATATTGAAAGTATGTTCTCTTTTACTCCAATCTCTAAATCTGATTTTTTTACTCCAGGCATATCCATCTCTATTGTATAGCCATTATCATCTTCATATATTTTATAATTTCTTTGATACAAAGAATAATCTCTCATACAACCCTCCCCTCTATGACATCTATTATTAAACATTGGAAAAAACATTCTTGACATAATACTAATCTCCTTTATTTTTTATATTATTTTTTAAGCTATTTCTATTTTTTTCTCATACTTAACTTCTTCTTTTTTTGGAAGAGTAAGAGTTAAAACACCATTCTCAAAATTAGCAGAAATGTTTTCAATATCTATTCCTTTCACGCTAATATTAAAGCTTTGTTCATATTTTGAAACAACTTCTTCTTTCTCATCAGTTTTTGACATTCTCTTTCTCTCAGCATATATTGAAAGCATATTCTCTTTTATACCAATATCCAAATCCTCTTTTCTTACACCAGGCATATCCATTTCTATAGTATAGCTATTATCATTCTCCTCTATCTTGTAATCGCTATATTTAGAAACGCTATTTTCTTCATTATAAAAATTAGAAAAATTATCAAAATCATCTAATATAGAATGTAAAGCAGGTAAAAATATTCTTGACATAACCAAATCTCCTTTTTTCAATCAATAATAGTAAGCAGCATTTTTTATTTTTGCTACACTATATATTATGCAAGAATCATGCCAGACATTATTTAGCATATTGTATATTTTTTATACATTTAGAATATCTTTTCATAAATATACTAAATTGTTATTTTAATATATGTATTATTTATATACACAAAAAATAGAGCTTTGTAGACTTTTAATACTATAAATAACACTACTAAAAATAAATGTATCATAACTAATACAATAATTTTAAATATATTATATAATTACATAACAGTAAAATTAAGGAGTATAATTTATGCTCAAAGAGTTTAAAAATTTTATAATGCGTGGAAGTGTAATAGATATGTCTATTGGTATTATAATAGGTTCTGCTTTTAGTAAAATAGTAAACTCATTCGTAGAAGATATTTTAATGCCTCCAATAGGCTTAATGCTTAGCGGTATAGATTTTTCTAATATATTTATAGTTATAAAAAAAGGAATAGAAAATCAAGGTCCATACACTTCATTAGAGATGGCCAAAAATGCTGGTGCTGTTGTTATAAGTGTTGGAATGTTTTTTAATGCTATAATAAGTTTTATAATAACAGCTATTTCAATATTTATAATAATAAAAGCTGTAAATAAAATACAAGAAAAAATGCCAAAAGAAAAGAAAGAAGATAAAAAAGAAATTAAAGTATGCCCCTACTGTTATTCTAATATAAATATTAAAGCTATAAAATGTCCAAATTGCACATCGGATTTAAATTAAAATATTTATTTCATAAGTGAAAAATAAATATATAAAAATTATTTAAAATATTACTAAATACAGTATTGTAAAATATGTATAAAGTAATATAATATCTAAATATACCACAACAGAGTATTTTTAGGAGATTATACTATGAGAGACAAAACTTTTTTAATTGATACCAGGACCTACACCAGTACCAGAATCTGCTTTAATAGAAATGGCCAAACACCCTATGGCACATAGAAGCAAAGAATTTTCAAACATATTAAAAGAAGTTTACGAAGATTTAAAATATGTGTTTCAAACTAAAAATGATATATTTTTGTTTACAGCAAGCGGCACTGGGGCAATGTGTGCTGCATTAGAAAATATAGTTAATGAGGGAGACAAAGTACTATGCTTAGTGATTGGAAACTTTGGAGCAAGATGGGCAAAAATTGCAGAAAGCAGAGGCGCAGAAGTAATAAAACTAGAAGTACCTCTTGGTGAAGTAATTAAACCTCAAATGCTTGAAGAAGCTTTAAATAAAAACAAAGACATAAAAATAGTAACACTCACTCATAGTGAAACTTCTACAGGTGCTGCTAATGATGTAAAAACACTATGTTCTATAATAAAAAAACATGGTGCATTATCTGTAGTTGATGGTATAACAAGTTTATGTGCTATGGAGTTTAAAACTGATGAATGGAATATCGATGTTGCATTATCAGGCTCTCAAAAAGGATTTATGATAGCTCCAGGGCTTTCATTTTTAACTGCAAGCGAAGAAGCTTTTAAAATGCATGAACAATGTAAATATCCTAGTTTTTATTTTAATTGGAAAGAGCATAAAAAATCTTTAGCTAAAGATACTACACCTTTTACACCTGCAGTAAGTCTTATAAGCTCACTTCATACATCTTTGAAGATGATTAAAGAAGAGGGAATTGAAAATGTTAATAAAAGACATAAAAAACTTTCTCTTGCTTTAAGAGCTGCTATAAAAACTATAGGCTTAAAACTTTTTGTAGAAGATGATAATAATGCAAGCTATGCCATCACTTCAATACTTCCTCCAGAAGGAATAACTGTTCCAGATATAAGAAAAACTTTGAAAGATGATTATGATATTATCGTAGCTAATGGACAGGGAAGTTTAGAAAATAAAATATTCAGAATAGGTACTTTAGGATTTGTATGCGAGAGAGATTTAATAATGGCTGTTGGTGCTTTGGAAGCAAGCTTAATTAAACTAGGATATAAATTTGAAGTTGGAAGCGGAGTTAAAAAATTAATAGAAGAGTTAAACAAATAAAATTTTTTATATAAAAAATTTTACTATAGTATGCTAATAAAATAAATATAAAAAACAAGAAATTAATATTTTATTGTTTTTAAAATACATACTAAAAATTATAACAAACTAAATTAAATGGAGATTATACAATGAAAGTTTTGATAACTGACAAAATAAATGAATGCGTTAAAGATATCATAGCAGATGTTTCTGAAGTTGTATTTCTTCCAACAATGAGCGAAGATGAACTTACTAACATTATAGGCGAATATGATGCTCTAATGGTAAGAAGCCAAACAAAAGTAACAAGAAAAATCATAGAAGCTGGAAAAAACTTAAAAATTATAGGACGTGCTGGAGTTGGTGTTGACAATATAGATGTTGAAGCTGCTACAGAGAAAGGAATAATAGTAGTAAACTCTCCAGATGGAAACACTATTGCAGCATCAGAGCATACTATTGCTTTAATGCTTGCCATATCAAGAAATATAGTTCCTGCTGTAGTTTCTACAAAAGAAGCTAAATGGAACAGAGATAAGTTTACAGGAAATGAACTTTTTGGAAAGACTTTAGGAGTTATGGGCTTTGGAAGAATTGGAAGAAAGGTTGTGCATATTGCTCTTTCTATTGGAATGAAAGTTATAGTATACGACCCATTTGCCACAGAAGAAATTGTACAAAAAGTAGGAGCTGTATACGAAACTTCTTTAGATGAGTTTTTACCTAAACTTGATTATTTATCTCTTCATATACCAAAAACGCCTGAAACAAATAATATTATAAACAAAGATAATTTATGTAAGATGAAAAAAAATGCTATCATTATAAATTGTTCAAGGGGCGGACTTGTTAATGAAGAGGATTTAAAACAGGCATTAGAAAACGGCACTATAGCAGCTGCTGCAGTTGATGTTTTTGTTAATGAACCAAAGATAGAAACTTGCCCATTAGTTGAATACAAAAATGATAATTTAATACTTACTCCTCATCTTGGTGCTAGTACAAAAGAAGCTCAAATTAATGTTGCTTTAGATGTTGCTAAACAAATAAAACAAGTATTATCTGGAGGATATACTGAATCAGCTGTTAATATACCTTCACTTAATCCTGAAAAATTAGAACCTGTAAAAGACTATATGAATATCGCAGAAAATGCAGGGGAAATGATAATGCAAATATCAACAGGCAAAATTAAATCTTTTGAAATAACAGCACAGGGAGAATTAATAAATTTAGATATTCAGCCTCTTGAAGTAGCAGTATTAAAAGGTGCATTATCTTCAATGCTTCAAGATGTAAACTATGTTAATGCTCCTTATCTTGCAAAGCAAAGAGGAATAGAAGTAAAAACAATAAAATCTGAAACTCCTTCTACATTTACAGGCATATTAAAAGTAAAACTAACTACAGACAAAGAGGTTAATAATGTATCTGTATCTTTAATAGCTAAAAATATCGCAAGAATAGTTAAGCTAAATGATTATGATGTTATAATAAAACCTCAGCCTCATATATTAATAGTACCGCATATAAACCAACCTGCTATGATAGCAAAAGTAGCAACTACATTATCAAGCGACGGAATAAATATTGGTTCTATGAATGTATCAGAAAATATAAAAGGAAGTAATATGTCTATAATGGCTATAAACGTTGACAGAATAATAGAAAGCGACATGATAGATAAAATATCACAAATAGATGGAGTTCATCAACCAAAGTATATTAAACTTACTTCAGGATATACACTATAAGGACAAATATAAATGAAATTAGCAGTTTTTGATTTTGACTCCACTTTGATGGACGGTGAGACTCTAGACATTATTGCAAGAGAAACTAATTTTGCAAAAGAGATTGCTGAAATTACTGCAAAAGGAATGAGAGGAGAGATTGATTTTTTTGAAAGTTTAGAGATGAGAGTTGCCTTACTTAAAGGAGTAAAATTAGAAACTGTTAATGAAATTTGTAATAATCTTCCTATAATGAATGGTGCAAAAGAAACTATTCAAGAGCTTCACAAAAAAGGATATAAATGTGTATGCTTTTCTGGAGGATTTAAAAATGCAACTGTCCTATTTGCAGATAAGCTTAATTTAGACGGAGAGTTTGCAAATATCTTTCACACAAAAAATAACATACTTACAGGAAAAGTTGGAGGCGAGATGATGTTTTCAAACAGCAAGGGGGATATGCTTGTAAGATTGCAAAAGCTTCTTAATGTTTCCTATGATGATACTTTAGCTGTTGGTGATGGGGCTAATGATTTAAGTATGTTTAAATATGCTAAAAAAAAGGCTGCCTTTTGTGCTAAAGAAGTTTTAAAAAAAGAAGCAAATATTGTAATAGAGAAAAAAGATTTAACACTTATATTAGATAAAGTTTAAATATATTTTCAAAAGTTTTAATAAAATATCTAAACCAAGTATATTTTATTATATAAATTTTTATTTTATTCAGCTTTTTACAGCCTTCGCACCTATACCTAAAGGTACTTCATATGGTTGCAGACACTTCCTTCGGTTACTTTGCGGACTCCATCAAAGTCGGAAAAAACGCAAATACTATAGCCAATATTTTTTGGAGTAGATGTCAAATATTATGATATTGCAGCCTTTTTGCTTCTTTGTGGCAACAAAAGAAGTGGGGGTGTGGGGCAAAGCCCTGCAAATATTAATTTAAACAAATAATTTTTTATATTAATCTATATATTTGTTTTATTCAAATTTTTCCCTCCTTCACTTTGCAGACTTCGTCAAAGTTTTTACCATTTAGGCACGCTTCGCGAAAGTGCCAATATTTAAGTTTTTCTCTTACGTTTAGCCAAAGTGCAAATTAATAAAATAATATTATTTTATATATAATATAAATTATTAAACTAAAAACAATATAAATATTTATTAATGTATTGAAATAAGTCTAATAATAAAAAGAAGCTTTATACAAAATAAAACTCCTTTTAAAAAAATTCATTATTAGAAATTATATTTAATTATCTCTTATCCATAGAAATAAACTCTTGAGGGTCAGAAACATTTTTATACGCAGGTCTTATAATTCTTCTGTCATCAAAATTAAGTTCCTCTATTCTATGAGCACACCAGCCTACAATTCTTGACATAGCAAAAAGCGGAGTATAAAGCTCTTTAGATATGCCAAGCATTTCATATATAAATCCAGAATAAAGGTCAACATTAGCACAAACTCTTTTTTTCTCTCCTTTTACTTTTATAAAACACTCTATAGCTCTCTCTTCTATTAATTCCATAAATGCAAGCTCTTTTTCTTTTTTCTTTTCTTTAGCAAGCTGACGAGCCAAATCTTTTAATATAACAGCACGAGGGTCTGATAAAGTATAAACAGCATGCCCCATTCCATATATAAGTCCGCTCTTGTCATAAGCTTCTTTGTTAAGCATTTTCATTAAATATTCATCTATCTCTTTTTTGCTCTCCCAATTATCTATAGCCTCTTTCAAATGAATTAACATATCCATTACTTTAGCATTAGCTCCTCCATGCAAATCCCCTTTTAAAGAACCAATACCAGCAGAAATGCTTGAATAAGTATCTGTTCTTGTAGAGCTTGTAACACGTACTGTAAATGTAGAGTTGTTACCGCCGCCGTGTTCTGCATGAAGTATCAAAAGCAAATCAAGCATTCTAGCCTCTAATTCGCTAAACTCCTGCTTAAGCATATATAAAAAATTCTCTGCTATAGAATATTTTGGTTTTGGCAATGTAATATTTAAATATTTTTGATTAACACTATATTGAAACATATTATAAGCATAAGCAATAACAGCAGGAAATCTTGCTATTAATTGTATAGATTGAAGCATTAAGTTTTCTAATGACAAATCTTCAGGATTAGGGTCATGAATATACATCTCAAGCACACTTCTTGAAAGTATGTTCATAATATTTTGCCCTTCCAAATCTATTATATTCATTATAGTTTTTTTATCTAAATACATATTATCAGATATTAACTCTTTAAAAGACTGCAATCTCTCCATATCTGGAAGCTTACCAGAAAGAAGAAGATAACAAACCTCCTCATAACCAAAACGTTTATTAGTTAATATATCATTAGCAATATCATTTAAATCATACCCTCTATAATAAAGCTTACCGTCTATAGGGCATACTTTTCCGTTTTTATCTCTTTCATAACCTACAACATCTCCAATATTTGTAAGCCCAACAAGCACCCCTGTTCCATCTTCATTTCTTAAACCTTTTTTTACATTATATTTCTGAAAAAGTTCACTATCTATTTTTATTCTTTTGCTTGAATGGTCATAAAGTTTGTACAATAAATATTCTTTTTTCATAAATATACCCCTATATTATTTTTTATTACATTATAGAAACAATTTTTTCTGCAAACTCTTTTGTGCCAAGTTTAGTTCCATTATCCATAAAGCTAGCCAAATCTTCTGTAGCATATCCGCTTTCAAAAGATTTCTCTAATGCATTTATTATTAAACTAGCAGCCTCATTCATATTCAAATATTCTAATGCCATCACAGAAGAAAGTATTAATGAACAAGGATTAGCCTTATTTTTTCCTGCTATATCTGGTGCTGTGCCATGGGTCGCTTCAAAAATAGCATGCCCTGTTTTATAATTAATATTTCCTCCAGGTGCTATTCCTATTCCCCCAACCATAGCTGCTAATTGGTCTGATACATAATCACCATTTAAGTTTAACGTTGCTATTACAGAATAGTCTTCCGGTTTTAATAATGTGTTTTGTAAAAAGGCATCGCAAATATTATCTTTTATTATGAGTTTACCTTGTGCTTTTGCTTCTTTTAATTTTTCTTTCGCTTTATCTTCTCCAAACTCTTTTTTTATTTCTGCATATTCTTCCATAGTAAAAGTTTGATGAGCAAACTCTTTTCTAGCTAGCTCATATCCGTATTTTTTGAACCCGCCTTCAGTGAACTTCATTATATTACCCTTATGAACCAAAGTAACAGAAGGAAGTTTATTTAATAAGGCATATTCTATTGCAGAGCGTATGAGTCTTTTAGAGCCTTCTTCAGATACTGGCTTAACTCCGAAAGATGATGTTTCTGGAAATCTTACTTTAGTTACACCCATTTCATTTTTTAGGAAGTTATAGAATTTTTTTGCTTCTTCAGTGCCTGTTTTCCATTCTATACCAGCATATATATCTTCGGTGTTCTCTCTAAACACAACCATATTAACTTTATTAGGCTCTTTTATAGGTGAAGAAGTCCCCTTAAACCATCTTACAGGTCTTAAACAAACATAAAGGTCTAAAGTTTGACGAAGTGCAACATTTAGTGAACGCATACCTTCACCAACAGGTGTAGTTAAAGGCCCTTTTATGCCTATAAGATATTCTTTAAAAGTGTTTATAGTATCATCAGGTAAAGGTGTTCCTAATTCTTTTTGAGCTTTATCTCCTGCAAGTACTTCAAGCCATTCAATAGACTTCTCGCCGTTGTAGGCTTTTTTTACAGCCGCATTTACAACCATTTGAGAAGCAGGCGTAATTTCAGCCCCTACTCCGTCCCCTTCTATAAAAGGAATTGTAACTTTATTTGGTACTATCAATTTACCATTTTTCATTTCTATTTTACTCATATTAAAATCCTATTATTGATTGTTTTTTATTTACGGGGACTAGCCCCCGCACCTCCAGTTCTTTTACGACCGTAGGAAGTGCCTTCGGTATTGGTATAAAAGAACCAAAAGAACTGTATTTTATTTATGATACTATAAAGAATATCAAACATTTAAATTTATATAAATTAATTTTTCATTAAACTATTCAATGCTCCTCCGTTTTTAAACCATTCAATCTGTGCTTCATTATATGTGTGAACCGCTTCAAAAGTCTCTTCACTTCCATTTTGATGAATTACTTTAACAGTTAAGTTTTGTTTAGGCCTAAAATCATCAAGACCTAATATGCTTATTTTATCTTTTTCTTCTATCTTGTTATAATCATCTTTATCTTTAAATGTTATAGCAAGCATACCTTGTTTTTTAAGATTAGTTTCATGTATTCTAGCAAAACTTTTAGCAAGCACTGCTTTAACATTCAAAAATCTTGGCTCCATTGCAGCATGCTCTCTGCTTGAGCCTTCTCCATAATTCTCTTCTGCCACTACTATAGAAGAAATATTTTTTTGCTTATATTCTTTTGCTGTTTTTGAAACTTCTTCATAAGTCTTGCTTAACTGATTAAATACAGAGTTTGTTTTTTCATTAAAGAAATTAACAGCTCCCATTAGCATATTGTCTGAAATATTTTCCAAATGCCCTCTGAACTTTAACCAAGGTCCAGCCATTGATATATGGTCTGTTGTACATTTACCTTTAACCTTTATAAGCAAAGGCATATTCTCAAAATCTTTTATATTAAACTTATCAAAAGGCTTTAATAATTGTAAACGTTTGGAATCTTTATCTATTATAATTTCTATGCTGCTATCTGGTGCATTTTGTCTATTTTTATTTTCTGTGCTAAGTCCGTTTTTTGGCAAAGCTATTCCAACAGGTTCATCGAGTTTAACTTCTTTTCCTTCTTCATTAATTAAACTATCTTTTAAAGGATTAAATCTTAAATCTCCTGCTATGCTTAAAGCCATTACAGTTTCAGGAGAAGCAACGAATGCATGAGTATTAGGGTTACCATCAGCACGTTTTGCAAAGTTTCTATTAAAAGATGTTACTATTGAGTTTGCTCTTGTGTTGTCTTTCTCTTCTCTGTTCCACTGACCAATACAAGGTCCGCATGCATTAGTCATTATAATAGCACCAATTTTTTTGAAGTCGTCAATTATACCATCTCTTAAAGCTGCATTATATGAAGCTTCAGAACCTGGATTAATTATTATTTTTGATTTTACTTTTAATTTTTTATCTATTACCTGACGAGCTATTGAAGAAGCCTTACTTAAATCATGATAAGAAGAATTAGTACAAGAACCTATCAAGCCAACTTCCATAGCTGTAGGATATTTATTTTCTTCAACCTTTTTAGCAAACTCGCTTATAGTACATGCTGCATCTGGTGTAAATGGTCCGTTTATATATGGTTCTAATTCTGATAAATTAATCTCTATTATTTTATTATAATATTTCTCTGGATTATTATACACTTCTTCATCTGCTTTTAGATTATTTATATTTTCATCAGCAAGTTTAGCAATCTCTTCGCGTCCTGTAGCAATTAAATATTCTTTTATATTATTGTCATAAGGAAATATTGAAGTAGTAGCCCCAACCTCTGCCCCCATATTACAAATAGAAGCCTTACCTGCTGCTGATAAACTATTAGCTCCCTCTCCAAAATATTCAATAATAGAGTTAGTTCCTCCTTTAACTGTTAATATTCCTGCCAATTTTAATATCACATCTTTTGCACTAGCCCAGCCATTTAGAGAACCTGTTAATTTTACTCCTATTATATTAGGTATTTTTAGCTCCCACTCCATTCCTGTCATAACATCAACCGCATCAGCTCCGCCAACACCTATGGCAAGCATTCCAAGACCGCCTGCATTAGGTGTATGAGAGTCTGTTCCTACCATCATGCCGCCCGGAAAAGCATAATTTTCTAAAACTATTTGGTGTATTATCCCAGAACCAGCCTCCCAAAAACCAAGCCCATATTTTTTAGCAACACTTTCCAAAAAATCATAAACTTCTTTATTAACATTAAGTGCATTTTTTAAATCCTCTTCAGCACCCTTACAAGCCTCTATTAAATGGTCGCAGTGTATTGTTGCAGGTACTGCAGAAGAAGTTTTTCCCGCATTCATAAATTGAAGTAATGCCATTTGTGCTGTAGCATCTTGCATTGCCACTCTATCTGGTCGAAAATCTGCATAATCTTCTGCCCTCTTAAAATCTTTTATTGTTTTCTCATCATACAAATGAGCGTATAATATCTTTTCTGATAATGTCAATGCTCTATTTAATTTTTGTTTTATGCTATTAACTTTATTAGAATAGTTTAAATAAAACTTTCTTATCATTTCTACATCATATATTGGCATACTTTTACCTCAAAATAAAAAAAATAATATTGTTATTAGTAATACTATACAACAATATTATTTTTTATCAATTAGTAAATTAATATTTTTTTATTTATATTTTAATATTAAAATTTTATATTAGTCCTTAAAGAAATTGCCATAAGCAAACCAAAGCTGCAAAGTAACAATACCATAAAGTATTAAACCAATTCCAATAACTACACTAACATAAACAGCACCAAGTATAGGATTGAATGCTAATACAATTCCAGCTAATAATGTTAATACTCCGCTAAATAATGATAGTCCCCATTTACTGTAGCCTTCTTTTTTTAATTCTATAGAAGAAGATATAGCAATAACACCTCTCACTATTACAAAAAATGAAACCATATATGGTATAAATGCACCGCTGATTGTGAGATTAGATATAATTATAATACCACATATAGTTGTTATTATACCATCTGCTAAAATTAAAAGAGAACTTGATAAATGTCTTAAACTGAAAAAATAAAATATAGTGCTTATTCCAGAGAATATTGTTAAAAAGCCTATTATATATGCTAATAACAATACTGTTTCTGCCGGATTAAATATAGTAGCTATACCTGATATAATAAGTAATATTCCAAATACTAACCATAAAACTCTTCCTAATTTTCCCATAATTTATACACTCCGCTATAAAAAATTTAATAAATTATAATAACTATAATTCATTATATAATAATGATAATTTAATATATAAAAAAATCAACATTTTATATATAACTTTATAAAAATAATTGCATTTTTAATTATTACTTGGGAACTTTAGTAACTATAACTTCGTCTAATATAATACAAAAACAAAACAGGAGTTACTAGAAATGAAATCAAAATTATTATTATCTACATTTATATTAACATTAGTATCAGCATTGGCATTTGCTCAGCCGCCTGCTCCAAGAGGTGGTGATGTTCCGCCTGCACCAGGACCAAGAGAAAGAGCTATGCCAAGGGCTATGGGCGGTCCTAGAGGTGATATATACAGAATTTGCAGAAACGCTGGTATATATCTAACAGATGCACAGCTTGAAGAAATGGGAAAAATATCTTATGAATATGAATTAAAAATCAATGATTTAGAATATCAAAAAAGAAGCATTGATTATAAATTCAAACTTGAAAGAGAAAAAATTGATTTAGACTTAAACCTAATAAAAGATTTAATAAATCAAAGAAAAGATTTAGAAAAAGAAATTGATTATCTTAGAATAGAAAAAGATGTTGCAGTTTTAGATGTTCTTACAGATGAACAATTAACTCAATTAAACTCATATAGAATGAGATATTATTACTATAGATAATCATTTATAATTTTTTAATAAGGAGGTAAATAAGTTATTCTTAAATTACCTCCTTTTTTTGTTTATAATTTTAATACAATTTTTTATCAAATATATTAGCCATATCTGTAAAAACGCCATCTACACCTATAGAATAAAGTTCATTAGCAAGCTCTATAGAATTCACAGTATATATATAAAGCTCATATCCCTCATTTTTAATATTTTTAGCTAAATCTTTATTTATAGTTTGGTCATACAAATGCATAGACTGAGGTTTTAATTCATCTGCTATATCTTTCCAATGAGCTGTTTCTTCCCAAAGCAGTATTCCAAATTTTGAGTTTTTTGATATTTTTTTTAGTGTTCTAAGCATGTCAAATTCAAAACTAGAATAAAATATCAAATCTTCAGCTTTATTGTCTGCTACAGTTTTTACAGTATTTTCTACTATACTATCCCAATATTTTTCATTTTTTGAAGCTTCACCTTTCAATTCTAAATTTACTATTGTATTTGTTTTTTTACATAAATCTATTAACTCTTTTAGAGTAGGTATTCTAGTGTTTTTGAATTTTGCATCTTTCCAAGAACCAGCATCTATATTCTGTATAGCATTATAATCTAAATCATTTATAATACCATCAAAATCTGTATGGTCTTTAGTCTCATAATCATGAAATAATACAAGTGTACCATCTTTCAATATTGTTACATCTGTTTCTATACATTTTATTCCAAGTTCTATTGCTTTTTGAAATGCTAACATAGTGTTTTCTGGATACTCATGAGAAAATCCTCTATGTGCTATTACTTTTCTTAAATACATATAAAACTCCTTAAATAGATTTTTTTAATTATTCATTTACTTGAGCTTTTGCTTTTCTTATTTTTATTAATCTTGATAAAATTATTGCAGATAATGCTCCTATAATAGTAAAAATCAATCCTATTAAGAATATATAATAATATCCCTGAGATGGATTATCTTTATTCATATCAATTAATGCCCCATTTACTCCATAAGCCCAAAATACAGGAGAATAAGTTAAGAAACTTGCTACAGCCATAGCAGAACCGCTAAACTCTTTAGGTATATTTGCTTCACCTATAGGAGCAAAATAAACAGACCTTGATATAAATATAACAAAAGAATATATAAACATTAATATCATACTTACATACAAATAATCAGGATTTTTTGGAGTAAGTACTACGCCCAACAATACTACTACTGTTAATAATAAGGAATAAGAAAGCATTTTAACAGGAGATTTAAACACTTTATCACCTAATAATCCGCCTATTATACCGCCCAATATACCTATTCCAGATGCATTAAATAAACCAAAAACTACCGCCTGTGAAGTAGATAATCCAAAAACATTTTGCATATAAGGAACAGAATAAACAACCGCTATATAGGCAGTATATACTGACATACCAATAAGACCAGAAAGCCATACCTCAGGATATAATAATGCTTTTATAAGTCCTGATAATGCCTCTTTGTTTTTTTCTGTACTAGTTTCTGATTTTAACAATTTTATATTAGGGATAAATTTAAATGCCAAAAACACCCATAATACTATTAAAACAGTATAAATAGTTATTATTATTCTCATAGCTGTAGGATTAGAACCTAAGGCTGTAAATATAAATAATGCCAAAGCATTCATTCCAAGTTCCATAGCTCTTCTGCCAGATTCTAATAAACCAAAAGCAATACCCTGATTCTCTTCACTTGCAAAAAGTCTAGTACCATTTAAAATAGCAGGCCAGAAGAAAGCATCTACTATACCCCAAGATAAAGCAACTATACACAATGATATATATGATGCATTTACAACTGCTACCATATATACTGTTCCTATAATTCTTATAATAAGTCCGCTGATTATTAATTGTCTGGGAGTAAATCTATTATTTAGCCAACCTGCAGGAATATAAAAGAACATAGCAGAACCTATCAATGTAAATAAAAAACCAAATTGAGTATTAGTGATATTTAACATTGTTATTAACGGTGTATAAAAACTAGCTTTAAAAGCTTCAAAGGCACAATATATTATTTGCCCTGCGGTTATAACAGTGATAAATGCTCTAAAATTTTCTTTACTTGTAAACCCTAGTTTTTTAAATAGCATATCTACCTCCTACATATGAAAATTATATATTCTCAGTATAGGAAATAAAAAATACCTTTGCAACTCTATAAAAAGTATTCTTGTAATATTAATTTAGTTTTTATCACAATTGATAAATATTCTATCTTATTAAAGATTAAAAGAAATCTAAAAAAGCTTTATCCTTAACATTATTATCATCTTTCATTTCGCCTGTATCATATAAATACCTTGTAACAGCCAAAGAAAATCCGCCTTTGATAGGAGTTCTAGGATAAAGAATTATTAGCGGTGTTCTCTTTTGAATAGACATCATTACTTTCTCTTCATCAAACAATATAGGTCCAAGTAAATTAAGTTCTATATTAAGTTCAAATTTATCAACTACTTTTTTTATCTCTTTATATAAATTAACTGCCCAATCTATATTTTTTACTTTATTTACAACTAAATAAAGTTTCTCTGTAATTTTATTAGAACATATCATTTTTATAAGTCTATACAAATCGGTAAGAGATGTTATTTCAGGATTAGCAACTAAAATAATATCATCAGAAATCTCATAAAACTTTAACATAGATTGAGTAATTCCTGCAGCATAATCTATAATAACATAATCATATTCTTCAGATAAATCTTTTAAATCATTGGCAAGTTTTGACAAATAAAAATCACTCTCAAACTGAAGAAGTTTCTGTATATTAACTCCCGCACTAATAACATCTATATTAAAAGGACTATTCAATATACAATCTTTTAAAGATATATTTCCCTCAAAATATTGCTGTAATTTAGACTGAGGCTTTACCTGCAACAATATAAAAACATTAGAACAATTAATATCTATATCAAAAACTAGTACCTTATACCCTTTGGAAACTAATTCACTAGCAAAATTGACGGAACATAAAGTTTTTCCAGCTCCACCTTTCCCACTAGAAAAAGATATTATTCTCGCCATATATTATTTCTCCATATATATTTTTAATAAATGAGCAACCTTAGCCCTAACCTCTTCGTCCCAATCTAATATATGTTCTTTTAATACTTTAATAACAGCTTTCTTATCGGCAGTAGATATTTGTTTTTCTAACTCATCAAGGGCCTGTAGTCTTTTTTCAACATTCTCACTTTCTAATCGTAAAAATATTTCTCTCATAATATGTATTTAATTCCATAAAATAACTATTATTCTAATAAATTATACATTATAATGTTTATTTGTCAAAACATTATATACAATTACATCATATAAAATAAAACTATCAAAATATATTATTATTAAGTTTCAAAAATTAAGTTACTTTTGTATTGTTTTTTAGTTCTATTTTCATTTCTCTTATTATACTATAACCTAAAGGTATTGATATAATAAAAGTAAATAAATCTGCCAAAGGCTGAGCTATTTCTATACCAAATAATCCTAAAAACTTTGGTAATATATAAACTATAGGTATAAAAAATATCCCTTGTTTCGCTAAAGCAAGTATTGAAGCTCTTATTGTTTTTCTAGTAGTTTGAAGAATCATGCTAGATAATGTTATAAGTCCCCACAATGGAAGAGTTAATGCTTGATAACGTAAAGCTCTATTTGCAACAGAGAATAATGCCTCATCTTCTTTATTAAATAGATTTACTATATAATGAGAATTAATAAAAATTATAAAAGCAAATATTATAAGCACAATTGTAGAAACTTTAACACAAAAATAAAAAGCTTTTATAACTCTATCATATTTTTTTGCCCCATAATTAAAACCGCATACAGGCTGAAAACCTTGACCAAAACCTATTATTGCAGAGTTGGCAAACATAGATACCCTATTTACTATAGACATAGCGGCTATTGCAGCATCTCCAAAAAATGAAGCAGATGTATTTAAAAAGGCAGTTGAAAAACTTGATATACTTTGTCTACAAAGACTAGGAAGCCCCCCAACAATTATAGCCTTATACTTTTCTAAACTAGGTGAAAAATCTTTTAATCTAATAGGAAGAGTACCCCATACATTTGAACCAATTAATAACACACAAAAACTTATAAATTGACTTATTATAGTACCTATAGCAGCACCTTTTATTCCCATATCAAAATAAAAAATAAAAATAGGGTCTAATATTATATTAATTATAGCTCCGCTTATTAAACCTATCATCGCAAATAAAGCATTACCTTGAAGTCTTAATTGATTATTAAGCACTATAGAAGCCGTCATATATGGTGCACCTATTAAAATATACTTCATATACGTTTTTGAATAAGGCAGTATTGTATTTGTAGAGCCTAATATATGTGCTAAAGGATTTATAAAAATAATTCCAAATATTAATATAATAAACCCAACTATCATAGCAGACAAAAAACCAGTAGCAGCCATTTTGGAAGCCTCAAGAGTATCTTTAGCTCCTAACTTAATAGAAATATAATTACCGGAACCATGTCCGAAGAAAAAACCAATAGCCTGTATTATAGCCATCATAGAAAATACTATTCCAACTGCCGCAGTAGATTGAGTGTTTATCTTACTTACAAAAAAAGTATCTGCCATATTATAAAATGATGTTGTTAACATACTAATAATTGTAGGAATTGCCATTTTTACAATTAATGGTTCTATATTTGCTTGAGTTAAATACTTATATTTTTCTTCTTGCTTAGTTTTTTTATCTGTCATATATAATTTACCAATATTTAAATGTAATATATTTTACTACAAAAAAACAAATAAACAATATAAAAGAAAATACAATATAATTATTACTTTGTTTATTTAGATAAATAAGAATCAAGTTTGACTTTTTTCTATTATAGAATATTATATATTAAATGAATAATAATGTAGAAAATTTTATAAAAAAGTTAGAAAATAATAATGAGTATTGTTTTACTCTAGAGATATCACCTCAAGCAAAATATGATTTAAGCTATATAGAAGAGAAAATAAATAATTCTCAAATACAAAATTATGCAGATGCATTTGTAGTAACCGATTCCCCTTTTGCAAACATTAAAATATCTCCAATATTAGCAGCAATACAATTACAGCAAAGGCTAAACAATAATAAGCCATTTATTGCAACACAAACAATGCGTGATAAAAACTCTCTAGCATTACAAAATGATTTAATCGGAGCGAATTATTTTGATATAAGAATGATACTTGCAGTTACAGGTGATGCTATAGCTAATGGAAATCAAAAACAAGCTAAAGGCGTATTTGAAGGAAACTCTAATTTATTAATTGATATAATAAAAAACTTAAATAAATCAAAAAGTTTAGGAGAGTTTACTTTCAAAGAACCATTAAAGCCAATATATCCTTTTTGCGTTATAAACAGTTATGCTAAAAATGATGACAGTTTAAAAGTAAGACTTGCTAAAAAGGCTAATTCTGGAGTTAAGGCAATATTTACTCAGCCAATATACGAAGTTGAGAGATTAGAATTTTTATTGAAATGCATTGATGAGTTGCCGCTAAAAGAAAAGCCTATATTAGTACCAGGATTTTTCCCTGTATTAACTTACAAAACTGCATATTTTATATACTACAAATTATCAGGCTCATATATACCAGAGAAATGGCTAAGCAAATTAAAAAAAGCAAGCGATAAATCAGAAGAAGAAGAGAGAAAAACAGCAATAGAGTTATCATCTAAACTTTTTGAAGACATGCTAAAAATACATAAAAAGATGCATATAATGAGCTTAAACAATTACGAGTTTGTGGTAGATTTACTTAAAAATATTTAGAAGTAATTAATATTATAAATTTATTTTTATAAGATTTTTAAATTTGTTATTCTTTTGGCAAATAATAATTAAATATAATAGCGATTATAAACAATGATAATTAATTAGGAGGATTACATACTTTACAGGCTGTGTATCCTCTTTTTTTTGCTTCTTGAATACTTATAGGATATTTACTAGCTCTTAATGTTCTGCAGTTTCCTCTATGATATTTTTTACCCTTATCCGAAATATAAACTGTATTAGCTTGAGCAAATACACTTGAAGCAATAATAATAGACATTAAAAATATTTTTGCAAGTTTCATATCAATCCCCGAACAATAATATGAAAAAAAATTATAATAAAATAATACTATATGTCAATATTTATAGTGATTATTTTCTATAAATATTGATTAATTTATTTGATAAAAAATATTTACATATAATAAAACTTATAAAAAGAGGCACTATTATAGTACTAAATTATGCATCTAAAAAACATGCAGCTAATAAAAGAGTATAAAATTTTAATTAGCAAAATAATAAGCGTCTTCGCAAAATGATACTATCGCACAAGTGCTAAGTTCAGGCTCCATCATATAACTTTCTGTAAGTATTACATTAAACTCTTCAGGCTTTAATTTATCAAATATTATCTTGTTGCCGTACATATTACTAAGAGCCTTATAACCAAAAGAATATCTGCATCCTACATGCTTTCTTTTTCCGTTGTTTTTTAAGTTAAGTAAATTATCCATATGGCTTTGAAGTATATCAACGTAATTCTCTATAATATGTATGCCTATTGCATTATAAAAATAATATTCTTTATAATCATTATTATCATATAAGCTTTTTAAGAATTTATGATACTTCTCTCCAAGGCTTACAAGTGTAAAACCAATAGTATCTTCATCTTTGTCAAAAAAATCAACTATAGAATTGTAAGGCTCATTTTCCATACGCTCTAAAGGTAGCTCTATTTTTTCATTTTTTAATTTATTAGTTTCAACATCATATATATAAAGCTTATCATTCTCTGTAACAGTTTTATAAAATCCATAAATCATTACAGGCTCAAGCAAATTATTTTCTATAATATTTTTTTTCATCTCCTCATATTTTGGCTCTACTTTTGTTTTAATCATTTCATTATATTTTTCCATATCCTGATTTTTTGCAGAATATCCAAATCCAACCCTAAAAAGCCTAATTTTATTAATCATATCAAAGGCTTCTTTTTCTATTTGCTTATTAAACTCAAAAACTTTTCTTCCATAGAAAGGAGGTTTATTTATATGATGTTCATGATTTTTGTGATTTATTTCCGGCATATTAGTCCTCATTATTGCTATGTTCGCCTTCGCATATAATAAGCTAGTGAGTAAACTCACTAGCTAGCTTCGGCTCACTTTTTTATTTATTGCTATGTTCGCCTTCGCATATAATAAGCTAGTGAGTAAACTCACTAGCTAGCTTCGGCTCACTTTTTTATTTATTGCTATGTTCGCCTTCGCATATAATAAGCTAGTGAATAAACTCACTAGCTAGCTTCGGCTCACTTTTTTATTTATTGCTAATAAGCTAATAGTAAACTTATTAGTTAGCTTAGGCTTAGCTTTCTTAAATTATTATTTTTCTTTATCTCTGTCTGCTATTATCTCTTTTATGGCAACAATATCATCAAAACCGTCTTTACAATAAAATATTTTCCCACTGTCTCCATAAACTTTTTTGCAAGTGTTTTCAACAAAGTCTTTAGTTAAAGCAGCACCGCCTAAAAGTATAGGTATTTTTAAGCCCTTATCTCTAATATACGCTAAATTATCTTTCATCACTTCAGTAGATTTTACCAAAAGCCCAGACATTCCTATACAATCAGCATTATGCTCATGATACGCCTCTATAAATTTCTCTATAGGAACTTTTGTACCGAGATTAACAGTTTCAAAACCATTATTTTTTATTATTATCTCTACTAAATTTTTACCCACATCATGCACATCTCCCGCAACAGTACCAAGTATTATTTTAGCAGTTTTCTCCTGTTTCTTTTTCTCTAAAAACTCAGAAAGAAAATCAACACTCTTTTTCATTACCTCCGCAGAACCCAAAACAAAAGGAAGCTGTATACTGCCCTCACCAAACTTAACTCCAATATCTGCCATAGTAGGAAGAAGTATCTCATCAATTATAGCCTGTGCAAACTTTTTCTCTCCTCCAAACTCTTCGCTATTTTCTTTAACTTCATTAAGTAAGTTTTGCATATCTTTCCACTCGCCGTCAAGCATAGCATCTCTTATAGCTTCCCTTATAGGTTTTTTTATTTTTTCTTCATTGGTTACATTGGTTAATTCTTTCTTTTCTTTTTTGTCAGAGAAATAATTTATATAATTTATAAGAGGCTCTTTAGTTTTGTTTTTGTTATATATTAATTCTCTTGCTAATTCTATTTCTTTCTCCCCTATTTTTGAAATAGGAAGAATTTGAGCCACATTAACAATAGCAGCACTAAGCCCATGATTAATAGCCTCATACAAAAATACAGAGTTCATAACCTTTCTTGCCTCTTCTTTAAGTCCAAAAGAAATATTTGACACCCCCAAACTTATAGAGCTTTCAGGATATCTTTTTGATAATTCTTTTATAGCATTCAAAGTTTCAACACCAGCTAAAAAACTATTTTCATCACCGCTTGCAAGTGTAAATGTTAAAGGGTCAAATATAATATCATGCGGAAGTATTTTATGCACATTAACAGCCCTATCATACATACGTTCGCACATTCTTAATTTATCCTCACAAGTTAATGCCATAGCTTTTTCATCTATAGTAAGAAGCATAATAGAAGCTCCATATCTTTTTGCAAGTGAACATATAGCATCAAACTTCTCTTCCCCCTGCTCCATATTGGCAGAGTTTATTATTGGTTTTCCTCCATATACTTTTAAAGCTGCTTCTATAACATCAGGCTTTATCGCATCAATAACCAAAGGTAAAGAAATTTGTTTAACATAAGCAGAAATAATTTTTGTAATATCTTCTATTTCATTACGCCCAGCCCAAGCAGCATTAACATCTATAGCATGACTTCCAGACTTAACTTGCTTTATACCAACATCAAGCATTCCGTCCATATCTCCTGCTATCATAAGCTCTCTAAATATTTTACTTCCTGTGGCATTGCTTCTCTCACCTATCATTAAAGGTGCTGGCTCTTGCTTAATGCTTACAGAATTAAATAAACTAGCTATATAAGCCCTTTGCTTTTCTAATGCTGTTTTTTTAGGTTTTACTCCTTTAACTTTTTTTGCTAATGCCTCTATATGTTTAGGAGTAGTTCCGCAGCAGCCTCCTATAAATGCAAGTCCGCTTAAATTAAAAAACTCGCTGTTAATCTCAGCAAACTCTTCAGGTGTCATGCTATAATAAGCTTTTCCATCTCTGTTTTCCGGAAGCCCTGCATTACTATGTATTGATATTGGTAAACAAGATATTTCAGAAAGTTTTTTTATGTGCTGCATTGCCATGTCAGGCCCTGTACCGCAGTTCATACCTATAGAAAATATATCCAAATTTGAAAGTATTGTGTATGCTGTCTCTATATCTGTACCCAAAAGCATAGTGCCTTCTTTTTCTATTGTTACAGAAACCATTATTGGAATATCTTTATTTAATTTTTTAGCCGTATCATTAACTGCTAATATTGCTGCTTTTAATTGCAAAACATCTTGTGCCGTTTCAAGAAGTATTATATCAACTCCGCCTTCTATTAAACCTTTTGCAGCTAAAGTATAACCGCTATACATCTCATCAAAACCAATCTGCCCCAAACTAGGTAATTTTACTCCAGGACCTAAACTACCTGCTATAAAAATATCTCTATCCAAATCGCCTTTAGAATTAGGATTTTTTAAATATTCATCTCTAGCCTCATTTGCTATAACTGCCGCTTGTTTTGCTAGTTCATAAGCCTTATCAGCAATATCATATTCGCTTAAAACCCAAGGTATAGCCCCAAAACTATTAGTCTTTGTTATATTGGCATTAGCATTCAAATAATCTATATGTATCTCTTTCATTATATGAGGAGCTGTTATATTCAATATCTCATTACAGCCTTCTATATTATTGCCGTTGAAAGTCCAATATTCTTTTTTTATTTCTTTCTTTTGAAGTTCTGTACCTGTGGCACCGTCTATTATTAAATATTGTTCTCTTATTAACTCTTTTAATCTATCCTTAACACTATTAAACATATATAAAAAACTCCAATATTATTGTTAGTAGCATTTTAATATAAAAGCCTAAATAAGCAAGTATATAGAATATAAATAATATCTTCTTATATTACAAATTATACTTGAACTTTAATATTATTGATATATAATTATTACTCATATGAGTATAGATGATAAAACTAAAAGTGCCTTAATTAGAAAAGGTAATGAACTTTTTAATGAAAGAAAAATAGAAGAAGCATATAGATGTTATCTTACAGCTTCATATTTTGGCGGAATAGAAAAAATTGCTGACTATTATAACTTTGAAAGTAAAAATTTTATAAAAGCCATGCAATTATATAAGTTTATACTCAAAGAAGATTCAAACCTCGGCGGAAATATAAGAGCTAAACAAAAATTAGATACACTATCGCAATCTATAGCAAAAGTATTGCAGAAATGGTTAAACGATGATGAAACATTTACTAATTCTAAAACAAATAAATTATCCTTAGATTCAAAAAATACATATCTTCCTAATAATTATAAAAGAAACAGCTTAGAAGATATTTTAAATGCAAAAGAAAAGCTCGATGAAGAAAAATTGGACAAAAATAAACTAAATAAAGATAATAAAATAAATAATAATGATAACAAAATTATAAAAAAACCTGTATTTGAACAAATCTATAAAAATAAAAATAAATAAAGTAAAAAAAATTAGGAGCTAGTTTATGACAAAAAGAGAAGAAGCGAATAATATAAAGAATGTAGAAGAAAGCTTAGAGCAATTATCATCTAAATTCTCTAAAAATGATAGTTTGGTAATAATATTGGCAGCAGGACATGGTAAAAGGATAAGAAGTTCAACATCAAAAATGCTTCATACTATTTGGGGAGTACCTAGTATAGAGAGAGTAAGGCTTGCTGTAAAAAATGGTATAAATAAAAGTAATATTACTATAGTTGTTGGAATAAAGGCTTTAGAAGTAGCTAATGCTGTAGGAAAGCAGGCTAATACTAATTTTGCTTATCAAGAAAAACAATTAGGAACTGGACATGCTGTAAAGGTAGGTCTTGAGAAGAGCGATTTAAAAAACATTAAATATTGTTATGTTATATATGCTGATATGGGGCTAATAGACTCTAACACTATGAAAGAGTTTCATGATGAGTTTATGAAAGCTAAAACAGACATGATATTAATGACAGCTATGTATGACGGACCTAAAGGCGGCAACTATTATGGAAGAGTATTAAGAACTAGAGGATTAACTAAAGACCATAAAAAAAGCCAATACAGAGAAGGAAGTAAGGGTCAGGTAATGGGAGTTATAGAATATAAAGACATACTTGCTCTTAAAGATGATGAAGATTTAGTAAAGGCTTATAAAGATGAAAAATTTGAGTACGGAAAAGATGAGCTTTTAGACAATATGCATGAATATGTTGCTGGTATATACGGTTTTAAAATTGACCCTCTTTTAAATTTAATAAAAGAATTAAAAGCAAATAATGCTCAAAATGAACTTTATTTAACAGACTTAATAGAGATGTTTGTTAATAATAATCTATCAATATCTACATATATGCCAAAAGATAATAGAGTTGTTTTAGGCTTTAATGATAAAACTGTACTTAAAGAAATGGAGTCTATTGCTAGAAATAATGTTTACAATAAATTAAAAAACATTATTACAATATATGACGGAGAAGACTTCTTCATTGATGACAGTGTAGTTGAGCAGATATTAGAAATTGATAAAGATGAAAAGCCTCTTGATATATATATAGGAAAAGGTGCTTATGTAGGTAAGGGCGTAAAAATCAACTATGGAGTTTATATAGACCATGGTGCAAGACTTGAAGGTAATATTGAACTTGGAGAGCATACTTATATAGGAGATAATGCATTAGTATCTTGCTTAGATAATCAAAAAATGGTGCTTTCTAACAATGTACAAATATATGCCGGAAACCAAATAAGAGGAAATGTATATATAGGAGAAAATACTACATTAGAGAGAGGTGTTAATGTTACAGGAAGCGATAAACACCCGCTTAGCATAGGTAAAAATGTACTTATTAAAGGAGTAAGCTACATATACGGCTCTATTGTAGATGATAATGCTTATATAGAACATTGTATATTCTACTATTCTCATATAAAAGCTGTTCTTGATGAAAATGGAAAAGTTATTAAGTGCAGATTTATAAGACCAAAAGAAGAAGGTATAGAATCTGTTATAAAATTAAAAGATGAAAAAATTAAAAAAACTAAAAAGAAATAAAATCTTTTTAATATTAATCGCTATTAGTATTTTCTACTCAAATATAAATGCTCAGTATGAAAGAGATATTAATAAAGATGCTCCGCCATTATCAAAACATTATTACAGAATAAGCAGTTTTGAGTCTATTTCAACTTGGTCGGTTGCATCTTTAAATAGCGAACCTTATATTAGTGAATTATTAATAGACCCAAATAATAATCTGCATATAGCTTACTATGATGATAAAATAAATGCCCCTGTTTATGTGTTTGGCAAAAATGGAAATTTCAAAAGAGAAATATTGGATAAAAATAGAGAATTAGGAAGCTTAATCAGCATAGCAAGCAATTCTGATAATATGCATATATCATATTTGAAAAATAATAAAATATGGTATGCAAATAATAATTCTGGTACATTTAATAATTATGCTATGGATTTAAGAAACAACAGAAAAATTATAGATTTAAAACTAGTAGTTTCTACATTTAATTCTCCTATATTGTTTTTTATAGACAGTAAAGGCATATTATCTGTATCTAGATTTTATAGAGATAATTTCTTTTCAGATTTAGTATATACAAATAAAATAATAGAAAAAGTATATCCTGTAGCAGAAAATGACGGATATGCTGTATATATGAAAGAATATTCTACAGGAAACTTATTTTATGCCTCAAGAAAAACAAATACAGCTTTTACTTTTTTTGGATAGTAACCCAATATTAAACAATGTAAATCAATATACTGTAGAACATGAAGCACATAATAGATTCAATATCATATACAATACTAAAGATAATACAAAAGAAATAAGGTATAAAAAGTTCTATGACGGCAATTTTATAGATGGTATAGTAGCAACAGAAGACCAAAATATTATATCATTCGATTCTACTTTAGATTATGCATCACAGCCTGTGGTATTGTATACAAAAGAAGATGGAAATAAATACATATACATAGATGGTCAAACTATAGATTTATCAATACTTGGTAAAAGTGCGGGTGAAGTGAGAATTAATGCAGCAAGATACCCAGAGTTTTACATAGCATATTATAATACTCTATTTAAAGAACTTAGAATAAGTAAACTCAATATAAGTGATATTGAAAAATAAAAATAAACCGATAATTAATTTAACATTTGTATCGTTTATAAAGTTATATAAATAGGATTTTTTATGGCTGAAGAATTAAAAATATCATACTTTGAAAAAAACCCAAGAACTTGCCCTGTATGTAACAAAGAGTTCTATCATGAAATGCTTCTTACTGGAGGGGGAAGATTAATTGCTGGTAATTTAAGAGATGATTTAAGAAGAACTTATGAGAAAAGCAAAAAATATGGAGCAGTATACCCTCTTATATATGTTGTAGCTGTTTGTCCGCATTGTTTATATGCTGCTTTTCAAGAAGATTTTAACATGGTTGATAGTCATAAAATTAAAGAAGCTTTTGATAGTTATGAACAAAGGTCTAAATATATGCATGAGTTTTTTGGACCTGATATAGATTTTAAGAAAAATAGGAATTTAATTTCGGGAGCTGCTAGCTATTTTTTAGCATTAGACGGATATCGTTATCATACTAAAGATTCTGCCCCTACACTTAAAAAAGCTTTATCATCTTTAAGATTAAGCTGGACTTTAGAAGATTTGGCTAGTATTTATCCTAATGATAATTATGATAAATTAATACCATTTTTTCAGTATAAAGCTAGTGAGTTTTATACTGAGGCTATAGAGTATATGCAAAACGGTAAAGAAAGTTTTGATAAATTAAAAAGCTTTGGTCCTGATATAGATAATAATTTTGGTTATGAAGGAATGCTTTATATGGGGGCTTTACTTGGTACCGATGCTTCTAAATTTATACCAGACCCTAATGTTAAAGCTAAAACATTAGTACAGGCTAAAAGAAAAATCAGCAAAATATTTGGTTCTGGTAAAAGCAGTAAGTCAAAACCTTCTGCATTATTAGAAAAAATAAAAGAATTGCATACACGTATAAGTGAGGAATTAACTTATTTGAATGAAAACTATGGAATAAATGTGGACTAATTTAATTAAATGAAAAAACTTAACTCGTATTTATTAAAAGAATTCTTATCTATGTTTGTAGGTTCGCTAATACTATTTGTTATATTAGTTACTATAGCAGATTTAAGCAGTAAATTATCTTACTACACCGAACACCCAGAAAATATGAAATACTTTATTACATACCATGCCGCAAGAACGCCGCATAATTTATATTACTTATTTCCAATAGCATTAATGTTTTCTTCTACTTATGTTCTTGGTACTTTTGTAAAAAATAAAGAGATGTTGGCTGTACAAAATTCTGGTATAAGTTTATTTAAATTTTCTTCGCCAATATTTATTATAGTAATAGCATTATGCTTAGGACTTATTGGTTTTTGGCAATTTGTAGCAGCTCCTATGAATAAAATATCTTTTGAAGCTAATGATTTAGGACGAGGGCATAAAAAAGGAGAATACACTGGCTCATTAAATATATTTGGAGCTAATAATTATATATATTTTATAGAGAACTTTAATTTTAATGATAATTATCTTACAAATACTGTTATTGTAAAATTAAAAGAAGATGGCGCTATAGATATGAGAATATCATCACCAAGCGTGAGATGGAATGATAATGAAAAAAAATGGTATGCTGAAACAGGCATATTAGCTGAGTTTACTGATAAAAAAAATATATCTGTAAAGGAAATAACTAATTATCCGCTTGATGTGCTTGAAAGACCTGAACATTTTATGAATAGACCTGCTTTAGACTCTATGAGCTTAACTGAAGAGATGCATTGGATTAAATTAAGAAAAGAGGTAAATTTAAATACTAATACCCTTGAAACAGATTTTCACTATAGAATATCATATTGTTTCTCTGGCTTTATTATTGTTTTGCTTGCTTCATTATTTTCAAAATTTTCTACTCAAAGTGTATTGGTAGTAAGTTTAGTAATGGTTATAATGGTTGCTTTAGTATATTATTCTATACTTATGATGTTTCGTTCTATGGGAGATGGAGGAAACATGAATCCATTTATAGCTGCTTGGATGCCTAATATTATATTTGCCGGACTTTGTTTCTTGGCATTTAAGAAATTCTATTAATTTGTTTTATAGTTTTTTCTCTAAAATTAAAGCACTATATTTATTGTTATAATATTTTTTTCTAACACCTATAGATTGAAATCCATTTTTGGTATAAAACTCTTTTGCATTAATATTATTTTCATGCAAATCTAATTTTATACTATCTACATTATTGTTTTCAGCATCGTCAAATAAATATGATAATAATTTATTGCCATAGCCTTTATTGTGAGGATATGTAGCTATAAATAAAATATCTATTTCTGGAGAGAGCAAAAAATATATGATAAAGCCTACTATCTTTTCATCATCTTTTATTATAACTACTTTATGATTTTTATCTTCTATATACTCTTTTATATAATTTTTAGATAAAGTAATATATTCGCTTTTTGATGATATAAAAAAAATAGATTCTATTATATTATCATCAATACTATTTATAAGCTCTATCATACTAAAAATATTTTATTATAATTTAGAGTTTATTTCATCAAATAATTCTTTCTTTTTTGCTTTCACATATTCAACTATATCTTCAAGCTTAACTTCAACACTCTCTAAATCTCTTCTCAACTTAAACTCAACAACTCCACGCTCAAGTGATTTTTTACCTACTATTATTCTCATAGGCACACCAATCAAATCGCAGTCATTAAGTTTAACACCAAGTCTCTCTTTTCTGTCATCAAACATAGTTTCAACACCAATAGCACTTAAAGCCTTATATATCTCTTCTGCTTTTTTGAATGACTCTTCAGTTTCTTTATCAATAGCAACAACTATAGCCTCATAAGGAGCAACACTTATAGGAAATATTATACCCTTGTCATCATAATTCTGCTCTATTACAGAAGCCAAAGCCCTATTAACTCCAATACCATAACAACCCATTATAGGAGTAATTGCTTTATTGTTTTCATCTAATACAGTGAAATTAAATGCCTGAGTATATTTATCACCAAGCTTAAATATATGTCCAAGCTCTAAACCTTTTTTCTGATAAAGTTTCTCTCCGCATTCAGGACATCTATCTCCCTCTTTGGCAACTCTAAAATCACCCCATACATCTACATTAAAATCTCTGTTTATATTAACATTTTTTATATGAGTGTCGTCTTTGTTTCCGCCAATTATTGCATCAGCTACTGTTTTTATAGACTTATCTGCAAATATTCTTATCTTTTTCTTTAATCCAACAGGAGAAGCAAAACCAACTCTAGCCCCTGTAACTTCTTTTATAATATCCTCAGAAGCAAGTTCTATATCAAGTCCGCCTAAAGCATTTGAAAGTTTTGTTTCGTTTATCTCTAAATCGCCTCTAATTGCAACCAATATTACTTCATCTTCTTCTGTTTTGTATATTATGCTTTTAATAAAATTCTTTGAAGAAGTATTAAAGAATTTCTCTAAATCTTCAATAGTTTTTATATCTGGAGTATATACTTCTTCTAATGCTTTATCAGTATAAGATTTAGCCTCTTCATCTTCCATCACATTAGCCTTTTCAACATTAGCCCTATAATTACATTTTGAGCAGAAAATAATAGTCTCTTCCCCTACTTCACTTAACACCATAAACTCTTCGCTTCCTTCACCGCCCATTGCTCCGCTGTCAGCTTTTACGCTCACTGTATCAAGCCCCATTCTCTTAAATATTTTTGTATAAGCACCGCTCATATCATTATAAGTCTTGTCAAGGCACTCTTTAGTGATATGAAATGAATAAGCATCTTTCATTGTAAACTCTTTAGAGCGAATAACCCCAAATCTTGGACGAATCTCATCTCTAAATTTTGTATGTATTTGATATAATGTAACAGGCAAATCTTTATAAGACTGTATTTCATTTTGAGCTGTAATAGTGAAAGCTTCTTCATGAGTAGGACCCATTGCCATATCAACATCATTTCTATCTTTTAGTCTAAATAATTCTTTTTTAAATCTCTCCCATCTTCCAGAAGGAGTTAATAATTCTTTTGAAACAAGTATAGGCATTATGCATTCATTAGAGCCTATTGCATCCATCTCTTCTCGTATTATGTTGGATATTTTATTTAATACCCTCACACCCAAAGGCAAATAAGAATAAAGGCCATTAGATATTTTTCTTGCAAGTGCTGCTCTTATCATTAATTTATTAGAAGCTATTATAGCATCACTTGGAGCTTCTTTTAGTGTTGGCATAAATAATTTCGATAAACGCATAATATGTTTCCCTTAAAAAATTTGTATTAATGATATATTGAAAAATTTCTTTTTTTATTATTCGCGGGGACTAGCCCCCGCCCCCCAGTTCTTTTGTTGCCACAAAGAACCAAAAAGGCTATTTTTTAGCTAAAAAATATACATTATTTTATATATTTCAAACAAAACTTAATAATTTTCAATAATATTTTATATCATCAATAAATCATAATCATATTTATTAAAAATTAAAATTGATAAAATATAGTCATTTCAGTATATACTAAAAATATAAATTATCAACCGTTATTAAAAGACTCCAAAATTATTTTTAATATTTTTTCTCTCAATAAATCTATGTTTATATTGTTTTTGGCACTGATAAAAATTGCATCATCATACATTGTAAGTATTTTGTTTTTTTGATTTTCTTCCAAACTATCAACTTTATTAAATACCATTATACGCTTTATATTTGAAGCTTCTATCTCTTTTATTGTAGCTTCAACATTAATAAGTTTCTCTTCAATGTATTCATCTGTAGAATCAACCAAATGCAAAAGTAAATCTGCCTCTACCACTTCTGATAATGTAGACTTAAAAGAAGCTATTAAAGTATGCGGAAGCCTATCTATAAAACCAACAGTATCGCTAATGATAGCCTCAACAGGTGCATCATCAGATAGATAAAGTTTTCTTGTATGAGTGTCTAATGTAGCAAAAAGTTTGTCTTCTACATAAGTATCTTCTTTACATAAAAGATTAAATAAAGTGCTTTTTCCAGCATTGGTATAACCTACAATTGCTATTCTAAAAGTAGAGCCTCTTCCCTTTCTTCCAGTGCTTGCAGATTTTTCTACTTTGCTTAATTGAGTTTTAAGTTTATGTATCCTCTCTCTTGCTCTTCTTCTATCGTACTCGAGTTGTTTCTCTCCTGCTCCTCCTCTTAAACCTATTACACCTCTCACTTGGCTTAAATTGCTTCTCTTACCTTTTAATCTAGGATATTCAAACTCCAAAAATGCTAACTCTACTTGCATTCTAGCAGTAAGTGTTTTGGCACGCATTGCAAATATCTCTAATATAATCTCTGTTCTAGTTAATGCTTTTATATTAGAGCCTTCTTCTATTGAATTAACTTGAGAACCGCTAAGCTCATTATCAAAAACAAAATATTCTACATTGTCGGCTATAGCACTCTCTTTTAAAGATTCAAGTTTACCTGTGCCTATATAAGTGCCTGCCACTATTTTCTGCTGTATAAAAGAAAATCTATCAGCTACCTCATAGCCCGCAGTATCACATAGCATGGAGAGTTCTGTTAAAATATTATCTATATTGATTTTTTTAGTTCTATATTCTTTTGAATCTGCTACAAATATTATATACGCTCTTTTCATAAATACCTTTATTATTTAATCACTAATGAATTATACAGCTCTATGGTTTTATCAGATAAATACTGTTTTTTTGAAAGTACAAAATATATTGACTCTAATACCACTTTTAAAAATGCTTCATCAAAATTAATAAAAATCTCTTCTCTTAATTTATCAGCAGTTTCCAATTTACGAGTAGGTTCAAGATAATCGGATGCATATATAATCTTTTCAAACATACTCATATTAGCATGCCCCACTGTGTGACTTTCTATAGCAGATATTATATCATCATCTTTTATATGAAACTCTTCTATTGTTATTATTGCACTTACTCTGGCATGAAGTAAAGCAGAAGTAATATGTTTAGGGTATTCTTTCTTATCATACTCTAATAAAATTTTTCTCATTTCTTCTTCTTTATATCTTTTACCTAAATCATGACATAATGCTGCAATAGATGCCTTATTAACATCAACATTATAATGCTTTGCAAGTTTTACAGATAAATCTCTCGTTGAAAGTATATGCTCTTCTCTAAATGGAAGATATTTTTTTATATAATCTAATATAGGCTTTTCATCAAAATTATTCATAATTATAAATATTATGATATATTTTAAAAATAATGTCAATTATCTGTATATAGATTTGTTATTAAATACAGGTTTATAGCGTTTTTCTTTATCTAAAAAAGATTCTTTGTATTGGTCATAAAGCACAACACTACCATCTTCATTAACATGTCCTACAGGGTCATACATATAAAAAGGCATAAAATCTTTTCCGCTAGCCATATTAGTATCAGCTGCTCCCCATTCTAAAGGCACATCAACACCAAAAGTAACCTTTTCTCTTATAGGCATGCCATATATATAAACATATTTTGAATAAGTATCAACTGCTACAAGTGAATTATCTAATGCAATTAATCCAGCACCCTTACCGCTAAATCTATAAAAATAAAAACGTTTAAGCATATTAGAATATTTACTGTTTAATTGTTTTGTATAAAGCGGATTATATCCTCTATATTGATAATACTTCATATTGTATATAGCAAATATTCCAGCCTTACTATTATCGCCTTTGTAATAATATTCATTTTTAGCAGAATCTAAACTCTCCCACTCTTTATCATCATGCTTGCTTACAAACTTAAAAGAAGGAACATTGTCTGAATTAAAAGTAGCAATCAAAAGCCAATCATTGAATTTAGAAGAACTGAAAGAATCCTCTCTCTCAATATCTCTAAAACCAAATAATGCTGTAGAATATATTAATAATATTATATAAAAAAATAGTCTTTTCATAATAATTCCAAAAATAAACACTTTTCAATATTTGTAGATATTATATAAAAAAAAGACAAAAAGTAAATAATGTCTTTTTGAAAAAACATTATAAATATTCATAAAAACAGAAATAAATATAAAAATATCAATTATTAATATACATTTTATACATTTTTTAGGACATTAATTATAATATGTCTTAATAAAACATAGAATTATTTATTATCTTCTTTATTTTGAGAGTCTAATGAAATATTGTTTGTATCTTCATTGTTTTTAGTTTCTTCATTAGTTTCAATGTTTTTAATTTCTAAAGTTTTATCATCATTTTTAATATTTTTGTTTTTTACTATGCGTCCATAAAACAAGACAAATAAAACATAATAAATAAAAGACATTAAAACAGAACTTGATGCATATGGAATTAAAGCAATTTTTGTATTGTATGCTGTGTTAAAAAAGTAATTATAAAAATAAGGCAAAACTAAATATATAATAAAAATTAAAGGAATAACAAGCAAAAGCCATATTTTATTTTTAGCAACTTTATTTGCAAAACCATAAGAAACTATTATAGTCAATATTAATATAGCAGTTAAATATGAGATTGTTTCTTTATCTAATTTAATATTCATATAATCAATTTCTAAAAAGTTTATTATAATTAAACCAGAAACAGAAGTTAAAAATATTCCAAATAAAGAAAAAAATAAAGAGAAAATTATTTTTAATAAGAATAATCTATTAGAAAAATTTTCGTTTTTATTCGGCAATAATTCAAAAGCCCATAGCAAAATAGAGAAAATTAATGTTTGTAATAAAAGTTCTGGAAGAGATATAAGATGATATTCAAGCGGGAGCTGAGTATATATTATACCTTCCAAAGATGAAGGAGCTGCCGCTGGTGTTGCTATAATGCCAATGAATACTAATATTATCCATAACTTCAAAAAACCCAATTTAGTAGCTATAATATTTCTTATAGGGTATAAAGCAATAGTAATAAATATAGCCCTTATAGGCTGTAAAAAAGGTCCTAATAATATCAAAGGAGAATCAAAACCTCTCATAAAATTATTAACAACATTATAACTATAAATAGTAGAATAATCGAAAATATTTGAAAATAATAATCCAAAAATAAAATAAGTTAATGTATGTATTAAAGCTACTTTTATATAAAAAATAAAAAAATGTCTGAAAAACAATTTAGTATTAGGCATAATATTTACTTCTCAAGTCTTTCAACTTGATCATTATTATATACTATATTAATTCTTTTAATAGAAGAAGCTTTTCCTGTTTGAGTATCTACTTGTACTATTATACCATTAATCATAGGGTTAGTAGTTTCAACTTCAAATCTATGAGGTATTTTACTAACAAATCTTGCAATAGCAGCTTCTTTTTTCATACCAATAACAGAATCATAACTTCCGCACATGCCTATATCAGATATATAAGCAGTATGAGAAGAAATTATCTTTTCATCAGCAGTTTGAACATGTGTATGAGTACCGAAAATACAGCTTACCTGTCCTTCAAGATAATAAGAAAAAGCAATTTTTTCTTGCAGTAGCTTCAGCATGAAAATCTATAAATATAACATTAGTTTTCTCTTTTAGATGTTTGATAGCAATATTAGCTTTTTTGAAAGGACAATCCAAAGGCTCTAAAAAAGTTCTGCCCATTAGGTTAAGAACACCTATTTTAAAATCATCACCGTCATATATATAATAACCAAGCCCAGGAGATTCATTAGGATAATTGTATGGACGAAGAAGTCTATTCTCATTGCCAATCAATGCAAATACATCTCTATTATTCCATACATGATTTCCTGTAGTAAGTACATCTATACCAGAATTAAACAGCTCTGAGGCAGTATCTCTAGTAATACCAACCCCATTAGCTGCATTCTCTCCATTCGCTATAACAAAATCTATATTATGTTCTAATTTAATCTCTTCTAAATGCCTTCTTACAGCATATCTTCCCGTAACACCAACAATATCGCCAAGACATAATATATTTTTAATAGCCATAAAATAAACCTTTATTATTATCTAGCAACTTCAACTGCTCTAGTTTCTCTAATAACAGTAACTCTAATAATACCCGGATATTTAAGTTCATCTTCTATTCTCTTAGCAATATCTCTTGCAATCTGCTTAGCCTTAACATCATCAACAACATCACTCTTAGTCATAACTCTAAGCTCTCTTCCAGCCTGTATAGCAAAAGATTTCTCAACACCCTCAATACTATCAGCAATCTTTTCCAAATCATCAAGTCTTTTAATATAATTTTCAAAAGATTCCATTCTAGCACCCGGACGAGCAGCACTAATAGCATCAGCTGCCTTCACTATAACAGCCTCAACAGTCTGAGTTTCCACATCATTATGATGAGCTCTTATAGCATTAACAACCTCTTCTCTCTCTCCGCATCTTTTAGCCAAATCAGCTCCGCTCATAGCATGAGAACCTTCACCCTCAATCTCTATAGCTTTTCCAACATCATGCAAAAATGCACTTCTTTTAGCCATTTCTACATTTGCACCAATTTCTGCTGCAATCATACCGGCAATATTAGCAACTTCCTTACTATGAAGAAGCATATTCTGTCCATAGCTAGTTCTATATTGAAGCCTACCCATATGTCTAATAAGCTCATGATGCATAGTAGTGAGATTTAAATCAGCAATAGCATTCTCACCTGCTGTCATAATAGAATCTTCTACTTCTCTTCTAGTTTTTTCAACAATCTCTTCTATTCTTGCAGGGTGAATACGTCCGTCTAATATAAGTTTTTCTAATGATACTTTAGCAATATGCTTTCTTACAGGGTCAAAACAAGATATAACAACAGCCTCAGGAGTATCATCTATAATAATATCAACTCCAGTAAGTGTTTCAAGCATTCTGATATTTCTTCCCTCTCTGCCTATAATTCTTCCTTTCATCTCTTCACTAGGCAAAGAAACAGAAGTAACAGAAGATTCCTGAGTTACATCGCTAGATATTCTCTGTATAGTTTGAACAATTATTTCTCTAGCCTTTTTTTCACCAGCTTCTATAGCATTTTTTTCTATATTATCTACTATCTTTGAAGCTGCTTTTTTGGCATCTTCTTCTATTTCTATCATTAGAGCATTTTTAGCCTCTTCACGAGTAAAGCCTGCTATTTTTTCAAGCTCTTTTTTTTCTTCCTCAAGAAGAGCATCTAATTTTTCTTCTTGCTCTTTAATTTTCTTTAATTTATTCTCAATATTATGTTCTTTATTTTCTAAATACTGAGTTTTTTTGTCTAAATTCGCCTCTCGTTGTAGTACTCTATTCTCTAATTTTTGAATTTCTGATCTTCTGTCTTTATTTTCATTTTCTAATCTATTACGCTCTTTTTGTAATTCTAAATTAGCCTCTGAAATGATATTTTTTCTTTCATTTTCAGCTTGCTCTTTAGCATCGCGAAGCATATTTTGTCTTATTATCTCCGCTGAATTAAGATTAATTTTAGCTATTACCCAGCGGGTTATATATCCAAAAACAAACGCAACTACAACAGAGGTGATTATTATAACTACATTCATACCTTCACCTCATTTATTTTTATACTTTATTATTCTAATATTCTATCTATACAATTATAAAATAACATAATTTCAGTATAAAGTCAATATTATCTTTTACAATAACATATTTATTTTACATAAAATTGAAAAAATTATTATTATTACATATTGGCATAAGCTATTTATTTAGAAGAATAATAAACATTAACTTGAGATATATTAGCATTAGTTCTTGCTTCATCTATAGTTATTTTTATTTTCTCAGCATTTTGAACAGTATCAAATTTCAGAAGTCTTTTATATCCTATAGTAGTTAAATTAGGTTCTTTATTATTAGCTGTTATTTTTTGCCATTGTCCAGAGCTATAAACTTCAACACTAAACTTCTCTACCCTCTGACCTTTCATAATATCTTCTTGTATAAGTAAAACATTAATTGCAGAAGGAGTTTTTAATGCATACTCTTTAGAATCTCCAATTTTTGCATTAACCCAAGTATTAGTTACATTTTTAAGTAGTCCATTAGCAAATGTTGTTTTTATATAATTACCAAACTGACCAAGAACAGCTATATCTTTGCTATCAAATTGACCTCTTTTGTCTGGCGGTACATTTAAAAGCAAAACAGAATTATATCCAACAGACTTATAATAAATATCTATTAATTTATCTAAACTTTTAGGACTTTCATAATCATGATAAAACCAAACCCGGTCTAATGGAAACATCAACTTCAGAAGGATACCAATAAACAGAATTTACTTTTTTTAATATATCTCTGCTTCCAAGGTCTTTTCCTGTTAAAACAAGACCAAGTGAAGAATTGTAACTTTCAGAATCTTTGTAAGAATTAGGTTTATAGCCTTGAACGCCCCATTCTGTCTCTCTTCCATAACCTTGTTCATTTCCAACCCATCTAACATCTTCACCCATTACGGCACTAACAGCATTAGGCTGATACTTTTTTAATACCTCTAAATATCTCTCAAAATCATAAGTTTGATTAGGAGCATTTGGGTCTTTAGCCCCATCAAGCCAAAGCTCTGTAAGTTCCCCATAGCCAGTAACAAGTTCTGTAAGCTGTGCAACATAAAAATCATTATAAGCTTCTCCAGTACCATAAGAAGAAGCATTCATATCCCAAGGTGAAAGATAAAGTCCCATTTTTATATTATATTTCTTGCAAGCATCGCTAAACTCTTTTACAATATCTCCTTTGCCGCCCTTATACGGAGAACTTGCTACAGAATGACTAGTTGTTTTAGTTTGCCACAAACAAAATCCATCATGATGTTTTGCTGTAAGTATTACTAGTTTAAAGCCAGCATCTTTTAATACTCTCACCCACTGATCAACGTCCAAACTTGTAGGATTAAAAATACTAGGACTCTCTTTTCCTGTACCCCATTCTTTACCTGTAAAAGTATTTACACCAAAATGTATAAAAGCCGTAAGCTCTAAACTTTGCCATTTATATTGATTAGTTGTAGGTATCACTCTTGAAGCCATCTCTACTTTTTCTTCTATTGTAGCAGATGCCGGAAAATCAACTTTTTTTATATAATAATTTCCTAGTTCATCTCTAATCTCAAATGAAGATAAAATCTTTTTTGTACCGCAAGAAAATGACAAAAAAGATAAAACAACTATAAAAATAATTAATTTAAACTTCACAAAAAATCCAAATAAAAAACATTAACCTTTAATAAATATATAAAATACATAATAAAAGTCAATGATATTTTAATAGTTTAAATATCAAAATTATTATTTTTTAGAGAACTCTTTTAAATTATCATGACTTAGCCTATAAGTATACCAATCTTCCATTTTAACAGCATTAATAGATAAATAAAAATCAATACTGCTCTTATTCCAATCCAAACATTGCCAATCAAGCCTTTCACACCCTCTCTCAACAGCAATCTTAGCAAGCTCCTTTAATAACCTCTTTCCATATCCCAACCCTCTAAAACTCTCTCTAATATATAAATCTTCTAAATATATACCAGCCTTACCTAAAAAAGTAGAAAAATTGTGAAAAAACAAAGCATACCCAATAGGAACATCATCTTCTAAAGCAATCAAAACTTCAGCCTTCTTTTTCTCAAATATCCATTCTTTTAATATTTCCTCAGTAGCAACAACCTCTTTTTCAAGCTTTTCATAAGAAGCTAATTCCTTAATAAACTTTAATATAGTAGAAACATCATCTATAGTAGCAAATCTTATACTAAACACTTTATCTTTCATAAAAAAATACTCCAAAAAACTCCATATAAAAATAAAGCCCAAGCGATTAACAAATAATCGCTAAGGCTTTTTATTATTAAAAAATTATTTTTAAGCTAATGGTAATTATTAATACATACCACCCATTCCGCCGCCAGGCATTGGAGGCATTGGTTTTTCAGGTTCAGGTATATCAGTAATAATAACTTCAGCAGTTAATACTTGAGAAGCAATAGAAGCAGCATTTTGTAAAGCACTTCTAGATACTTTAGCAGGGTCAATAATACCAGCTTTTAACATATCAACCCACTCATTAGTAAGAGCGTTGAAACCCATATTGCCTTTTTGTTTTTTAGCTTCAATAGCAACAACAGAACCGTCTAAACCAGCATTTTGTGCTATCATTCTTATAGGTTCTTCTATAGCTCTTTTTACTATATTAACACCAACTTGCTCATCAGGATTTTCTAATTTAATAGCATCAAGTTTAGATTGAGCATGTAAGTAAGTGATACCGCCGCCAGGAATAACTCCTTCTTCAACAGCAGCACGAGTTGCAGATAAAGCATCTTCTACTCTAGCTTTTTTCTCTTTCATTTCTACTTCAGTAGCAGCACCAATATTAATAACAGCAACACCGCCAGAAAGTTTAGCTAATCTCTCTTGTAATTTTTCTCTGTCATAATCGCTGTCAGTTTCTTCTATTTGTTTTTTAATAGTAACTACTCTAGCTTGAACATCTGCTTTTTTACCAGCACCTTCAACTATAGTAGTGTTTTCTTTATCAACAGTGATTTTTTTAGCTTTACCAAGATGCTCTAAACCAGTATTTTCAAGTTTCATACCTAAATCTTCACTGATAACTTGACCGCCTGTTAATATAGCAATATCTTCAAGCATAGCTTTTCTTCTGTCGCCAAAACCAGGAGCTTTAACTGCACATACATTTAATACTCCTCTCATTTTGTTTAATACTAAAGTAGCTAAAGCTTCAGATTCTATATCTTCAGCAATAATAATGAAAGGTTTTCCAGTTTGAGCAATTTTTTCAAGTACAGGAAGAAGTTCTTTCATGTTAGATATTTTTTTATCATAAATAAGAACTAAAGCATCTTCTAATTCAGCAGTCATACTGTCTCCATTAGTTACGAAATATGGAGAAATATAACCTCTGTCAAATTGCATACCTTCAACTAATGAAAGGCTAGTTTCTAATGATTTAGCCTCTTCAACAGTGATAACACCTTCTTTACCAACTTTTTCCATAGCATCGCTTATTAAAGCACCTATCTCTTTATCATTGTTTGCAGAAATTGTAGCAACTTGAGCGATTTCTTCTTTTCCTTTAATTTGTTTAGCTTCAGATTTAATATGAGCAACTATTTCGCTAACTGCTTTTTCTATACCTCTTTTAATAAGCATAGGATTAGCACCACTAGTTACGTTTTTTAAACCTTCTTTAACCATAGCTTGAGCTAAAACTGTAGCTGTAGTAGTACCGTCACCAGCAACATCATTAGTTTTAGTAGCTACTTCTTTAACTATTTGAGCACCCATATTTTCAAATGGGTCTTCTAATTCTATTTCTTTAGCGATAGTAACACCATCATTTATTATAGTAGGAGGACCAAATTTTTTGTCTATTACAACATTACGTCCGCGTGGTCCTAAAGTTACTTTTACTGCATTAGCTAAAGCATCTACTCCACGCATAAGGGAGCGTCTAGCTTCTTCATCAAATAACAACTGTTTTGCTGCCATAAATTTTTTCTCCTTACAAATATTTTAATTTTTAATTATTTTCTTATTTTTATTGAAAATATTATACAATCAATATATTTTTTTTCAAGTATTGATTTTATAATAATTAATCTAATCATTATTTCTCATAAGTAAAACATCTCTATATTTTATCATCGTGTTTCCACGCGGTATAATAGTGCCTCCGTCTCTTTTTATCATCACTATTAAATTATCCTTTGGCAATTTCAAATCTTTTAATTCTTTATTTTTCCAAGGGTGATTTATATTAATATTTATTTCTTTTAATGTGATATCATAATATTTTGTTCTTTTAGCATTAAGTATAATTGTATCACCGCTATTTATAATAGTGCTTCCATTTGGAATAATAGTTTCATCTCCCCTCTCTATTGTTATAATAATTGAGTTTTCTGGAAGCTCTATATCTTTAATTTCTCTGCCAACCCAATGATGATTTTTAGTGATATTAACTTGTATAAGCTCCATATCATCATCATCTACATAGTCGTTGAAAGTTTTTAATACATTTTCTGCAGAATCAACAAGTCCGAGTTTTTTGGCAATAATAGGAAGTAAAGTACCCTGAAAAGATACAGATATGATTGCTAAGAAAAATACAATATGAAATATATCATAACTAATAGCTTCTCCATTTACTATAACAAATATAGCAAAAACAATGGAAGCAGCACCTCTAAGTCCAGCCCACATGATTAAAAGCTGTTTTTTTAATGATACCTTAAAAGGAGTTAATATTGCTAATACCGCTATAGGTCTAGATACAAATGTTATAAACAGTGCTACAAATATAGCAGTAGGAGCTACATTAGATATTCTTGAAGGGAAAGAAAGAAGACCTAGCAAGAAAAATAGCACCATCTGCATAAGACCAGTAACACCGTCAAAGAAATTAACTAAAGCTACTTTATTTTTAATACTGCTGTTTCCAAGAACTATGCCAACCAAATAAACTGCTAAATATCCATTGCCACCAACTATAGAAGATAAAGAATAAGAAAGCAAAGCAACCGCAAGCACAAATATAGTATCAAGACCGCTTACTGGAAACTTGAATTTTCTTAAAACATTATAAGCCATAAAAGATATTAAAGCTGCCACTATCACAGCAAATACTATCTGAGCAAATACCATATAAACTATTGAAAGAGGACTATTTAATGTTTTTCCAATAAGACCTAAAAATATAACAGTAAGCATGTAAGACATAGGGTCATTACTTCCGCTTTCAAGCTCCAAAAGAGAAGCAAGCCCGTCTTTTAAGTTTAAATTCTTTGAACGAAGTATAGAAAACACAGAAGCAGCATCAGTAGAACCAATAACCGAAGCTATCAAAAAACTCTCAAATAATTCAAACTTTAATACAAAATAACATAATACTCCAGTAACCATTGAAGTAATAAAAGTACCGACAAATGATAGTAAAAACGCTTTTTTAGCAACTGGTTTAGCAACTTTCCAATTAGTACCAAAGCCTCCGTAAAACATTATAAATATTAAAGTGATAGTACATATCTGCTCTGCCACAACATAATTATCAAACTCTATTTTTAAAATTCCGTCAGAGCCGAAGAGCATTCCCAAAACCAAAAAAAGCAAAAGCGAAGGCACTCCCACTTTCATAGATATTTTACTAGCTACTATACAAATTATTATTATTAAAGATGATATTAATATAGCTGTATTCATATTAAAGTATTATAATCCTTATTAATTTTATTTGTTCTTTTTCTTCATTTTTCTTTAGGTTTAAATATTAACGAAATAGAGTTTACACAGTGCCTTATATTTTTATCTGTTAAATGCTCTCCTTGAAATACATGTCCTAAATGAGCACCGCAATTATTACATGTAATTTCTATTCTATATCCGTCTTCATCTAATGACCTTCTAATAGCTCCTTTTATTTCATCATCAAATGAAGGCCAGCCGCACTTTGATTTAAACTTATCTTCAGAGCGGTATAATTCTGCACCGCATTGTTTGCAGCAATAAACACCCTCCTCAAAAAAGTCATTATATTCACCTGTAAAAGGATATTCAGTACCCTTAAATATTATCACATTTCTTTCTTCTTCTGTTAATTTTCTTAATTCCATAAAAAACCTCGATAATAATATAATAATTCTAAAAAATTGTATACTAAAACTTGAAATAAAACCACACTTTTATCATTTTTTTATATTTCAAAATAAATAATAATTAAATTTATACAAAAAAATATTTTTTAATACTTGACAAAAATAAAATAATATAGTAATATACCTAAACATTAAATTGATAAATAAAAAAACGGGCCAATAGCTCAGTCGGTAGAGCATCGCCCTTTTAAGGCGGTTGTCGAAGGTTCGAACCCTTCTTGGCTCACATAGGTTTTATACACCTACAATTACTTTATATACGCCGGTGTGGTGAAGAGGTTTAACACACAGGATTTTCATTCCTGCATTCGCGGGTTCGAAACCCGTCACCGGTTCATCTATTCACCATATCTGTTAATGATATGGTTTTTTTATACCCATAATACTTTTATGAAAATTAAAAACAACGATAATAATAATAAAGCCTTAAAAACTATAAGCAATGCCAATAAAAAAGCTGTAATTATATTAATATCTTCTTTTACTTTCATCATTGTTATAGCGGCTTTTACTTTATATTATTTTCTATACAGTAAAATTGATTCAGCAATAAAAAAAGATGAAGAATTATACTTCTCTGTATTATTCATAGATGAAAACAATGAGCCTTATGGGGCATATGTGGGCGTATTATCAAGTTTACATAATAGAATTGGATTAATAGGACTTCCAAGAAATGTAGCTCTTTGGAAAAATAAAAAAGAAAACCCTATACCTCTAAAAGAATTATACAAAGAAGGCGGAGATTCTTCAGTATTTAATGCTATAGAAAATACAGTCAATAAAAAAATAACATACAAAATCACACTCGACAATAACAGCATATCAGACATAATAGATTTAATAGGCGGAGTAAAGATGTATGTAGAAGAGCCTATTCATTATGTAGAAAATAACAGCCTTTATAATATTAACTTTGATATTGGAGAATGGATGTTTCATGGCAACAAGGTAGTATCATATTTACACTATGTTACTATGAAACAATATGAGGATATAGAAACTTTATATAGACTTGAAGATGTTATTATTAATTTAATGATTAGTTTTATACAAAGTCCTGAGCTTAAATCTATGATAGTTAGAAAAGATATGAGAAATGCTATTTACTCAAAAATAAAAAGCAATTTGAGACCTCCGGATATTAAGGCTATATTAAAGATAATATCAAACAGCAATGAAAAAAGCTTAATAGTACAAAATATAGATGCGAGAGTTGATGATAAAGGAATACTTAATCCATTACTTGAAGGAAGTGCTTTTGTAAAACAGATGGAAGATTTGGCTTTATATGTGGGATTAAAAACAGAGAGAAGCGAATTAAACAATGAAGATGTTAGTTTAATAATTTTAAATGGCACTGATGTTTCTGGGCTTGCAGATAGAATAAATATTAGAATGCGTTATAGGGGATTTGCGGCTGGTGAGTATGGAAATTTTCCTGCTAAAGTGTATAATAGCATTGTTCTTATAAGAAACGGCGAAATAGAAAAGTCTTTTATGGTTGCTAATGAATGTAGAATTAGCAGAATATATGCTAAAACTGATAGAAGGCTTTTAAATAATGCAGTATTAATTTTGGGGTATGATTACTATGAAATTCAATGATTCAAACAAAACAAAAAAAATGATAGACAGAGAAATGGCTAAAAGCCTAACTCTAAAAGCAGCAAAAGCTTTAGATGATAAAAAACTTGAAGACATAGTAATATTAGATTTAGATGGTGTTACTACCCTTTCAGACTTTTTTATTATAGCAACAGCTTCTTCTGCTCCGCAAATGAAGGCTGGTTCTGATGCTGTTTATAAAGAACTAAAAGAAGAAGGCATTACTCCTTATGCAGAAAATGATAATAATTCTGATTCTTTATGGTATTTAACAGATTATGGCTTTTTGGTGATACATTTGTTTACACAGGAAGGAAGAGAGTATTATGATTTGGATAAATTATGGCATGAGGCTAAAAAAATAGAAATGAATTAAATTTTATTAAAAATTATTTTAAGGTTATTTAAAATTGTTTTTATGGAGAGTTTTATGAAAAAAATTATTATTTTATCTTTTTTATTTATATTTGCTAAATTATCATTTGCAGAGAGCGGCTGGCAATTAGGTGCTACTATACCTATTGGGGCTAGTTTTAGTTTTTATAATGTTTACTTTTCTAAAGATGCTCCTCAAAGTTATAAAGACACTTATAGAAAAAATAGCGGTACTGTTGGATTTGATGCTGGTATAAGTTTTCAAGCTGGTTATTTAGTAACTGATGAAGAGAAAGGAATTAGTTTACTCGTAGATATAGGTTATTCTCATGATTCTTTTGGGCTTAAAAGCTCTTATAAAGATGAAACTACTCAAAAAGATGTAAATGTAAGAGAATATTATACTTTTGAAAATATGCAAATTGGTATACTTCCTAAATTTCATTATAGTAATTTTGCCATTGGTCTTGGAATTGGTGTAAAAGTGCCTTTATATCTCACACATTCTGCAGAGTTTTTTAATGATAATACAAGTACTAAAACTTTTAGCTATTATGATGTTGGAAAAATTGATGATGTAATGAAAAATATGGTAATGACATATATTAAGCTTACTTTTGATTATTCTTTCAATATTCAAGATAATGTTGCTTTATTAGTTGGAGCATATATTGGTACTGATTTTGGCATAGATTTAAGAGGGGCAGAAAAAGTTCTTGTTGAAAGCAGAAATCTAGCTTCATTAGATATAGGTGCACAAATAGGAATGAAATTCGGTACTACTATTGGCAATTAAAATCGGCAATTAATAAATAATATGATATTCATAATAATATTAATAATATTACTTTTAGCTATTATTATAATATCAAATTATTATGTACAGCTAGTTTTAATTAAAGGCAAAAAAAGAGTACTAGAAATCAAAAAAAACAGCAAAGAAGAAACTAAAGAAGAGATTTTAGAAAAAGAAAAAAGAAGAGAATGGTTTGAAAAATCTCAAATAGATGTATACACAAAAACTTCTGATAATTTGAAAGTGCATGCTCATTTTATAGAAAATAAAAACTCTAATATTTACACAATAATAGTTCATGGATATGAGAGTAAAGGCTCTAATATGAGGTATTATGGTGAGAAGTTTTTTAATATGGGGTATAATGTTATTCTTATAGATTTGAGAACTCATGGATTAAGCGAAGGCAACTCTTATGGCATGGGGTATTTAGAAAAAGAGGATATTCTCGCTTGGATTAAATATATATTATCAATAAATACTAATGCTGATATTATTTTATTTGGTATATCTATGGGGGCAGAATCTATAATGATTGCTTTATCTGAAAGCATTCCTTCAAATGTAAAACTTGCAATAGAAGACTCTGGATATACTAATGCTAATGAACAGCTTGGAAATAGGCTAAAAATAAGCTATCACCTACCCTACTTTCCTTTTATACCAACAATATCATTAATAACAAAACTAAGAATAGGATATTTTTTTTCAGAGGCTAATGCTTTAAAATCTGTATCAAAAACAAAAACTCCTATATTATTTATTCATGGAAGTGAAGATGATTTAGTGCCTTTAGAGATGATGGAAAGGCTATATAATGCTTGTTCATCAAAGAAAGATAAATTAATTGTAGAAGGTGCTTATCATATAAGTTCTGCAAAACATAATGAAACATTGTATTGGAAAAAAATAAAAGAGTTTATATCAGAGCATTTATAATTTTTTATTACTGATGATAAAATTATCTAATAAATCAATCAATATCATTTTTTTATAGTATTTATAAATTAGTGTTTATTACTGCGTTAGTTTCTACAATACGGTTTGTATAGAGAGAATATAGCCTATATGAAGCTCTATCTGTAGTATAAGCTTTGTTGTTCATTTCAAAAGCATATAACTCCCAATTATAATGGTCAAGTATTTTAAATTGAAAAATATATTTGTTAGTGTCTATTGTGCCTATAATATCCACATAACGCATATAATCATCTTCTGCTATAAAATCTTCCCATTCAACTGTATTAAAAGATGTTATTAAATCCTCTATTTTTATATCAGGATACATTGTAAAAGAACTTTTTTTTATTAAACCTATAGCATCAAATTTTCTGCTTCTAACATCTATATCATTGGTATATATATTATTTGTCATATTACCAGTATATTGCTTACTTTCATAAACTATCTTTTTCTCACAAGATATGATAAAAACAAACAATAATGAAATAATTAATAATTTATTCATTACTTAAAAACCCTACCATTTTTAATATATAATTAAAACAATAAATTTCAATTATATTTTTTACTAAATAATATAATTTAACTATGTCGGAAAATAAAACAAATAAAATAATGTTTGATAAAATTAAAAATATTAAATTATCCTTGACTTAAATTTTTATTTATGATAGCATAAAATATAGTTTTATATGTTCGTATATAGAATATTATTTTAATTAAGGAGTAATTTTATGGCTGTAAAAGTAGCAATAAATGGTTTCGGACGTATTGGTCGTCTAGTTTTTCAGGCATTAGTAGAACGCGGTTTATTAGGTAAAGAGATAGATGTAGTAGGTGTTGTTGATGTTAGTACTGATGCTAAATATTTTGCTTATCAATTAAAATATGACTCAGTTCATGGCAGAATGAAAGCTGATATAACTACTGAAGGCGAAGATGTATTAGTAGTAAACGGCAACAAAATTAAATGTATCGGTGCTACTAAAGAATTAAAAGACCTTCCTTGGAAAGATTTAGGTGTTGAATATGTAATCGAATCTACTGGTCTTTTCACTGATAAAGAAAAAGCTGAAGGTCATATAGCTGCAGGTGCTAAAAAAGTTATCATTTCAGCTCCTGGTAAAGGTGATTTAAGAACTTTCGTTTATGGTGTTAACCATGAAGAATATGACCCTGCTAATCATCATGTAGTATCAAATGCTTCTTGTACTACTAACTGTTTAGCTCCACTAGTACATGTACTTCTTAAAGAAGGTATTGGTATAGAAACAGGTCTTATGACTACTATTCACTCTTATACTGCTACTCAAAAAACTGTAGACGGTCCTTCTAAAAAAGACTGGAGAGGCGGACGTGCTGCTGCTGTGAACACTATCCCATCTACTACTGGTGCTGCTAAAGCTGTTGGTGAAGTTTTACCAGTTACTAAAGGTAAATTAACAGGTATGAGTTTCAGAGTTGCTACTCCAGATGTATCTGTTGTAGATTTAACTTTCAGAAGTGAAAAAGATACTTCTATTGAAGAAATCGATGCTTTAATGAAAAAAGCTTCTGAATCTTATATGAAAGGTGTTTTAGGTTATTGTAATGAAGAATTAGTATCTAGCGACTTCATACATGACAATAGAAGCTCTATTTACGATTCTTTAGCTACAGTTCAAAATAACTTAAAAGGCGAGAAAAGATTCTTCAAAATCGTTTCTTGGTATGATAATGAATGGGGTTATTCTAACAGAGTAATTGATTTATTATTATATATGTACAACAAAAAATAATAATAAGTTATAATAACTAATTTATTAGGCTATAATAAGGGTGCATAATATTAAATTATAGCACCCTTTAAATTTTTAATGAATATAAAAATTAAAAGGATATAAAAATGAAAAAATCAGTAAAAGACATAGACATTAAAGGACAAAAAAGTCATAATGAGAGTTGACTTCAATGTGCCTCTTGATAAAGAAACTAGCTCTAAAATTACAGACACTACAAGAGTAGATGCTGCTATGCCTACTATTGAGTATATTCTCTCTCAGGGTGCTTCTCTTATACTTATGAGCCACTTAGGAAGACCAAAAGGCGAAGCTAATCCTAAATATTCTCTAAAACCTGTTTATGATTATTTAAAAACTAAACTTCCTAACAATAAAGTTATTTTTGCTAATGATTGTATAGGTGAAGAAGTAAAAAAACTTGCTTCTGATTTAAAAGCTGGAGATGTATTACTTCTTGAAAACTTAAGATATCATGCTGAAGAAGAGAAAAATGATGCAGCATTCTCAAAACAATTAGCTGATTTAGCTGATGTTTATGTTAATGATGCTTTTGGTACTGCACACAGAGCACATGCTTCTACTGCTGGTATAGTATCTGCTAAAGCTGGAATGCCTGCTGTTGCTGGTTTCTTAATGGAGAAAGAGATACAGTATTTGGGTGATGCTGTTGCTAACCCTGCTCGTCCTTTTGTTGCTATAATTGGAGGAGCTAAAGTTTCTTCTAAAATATCTGTACTTAAAAACTTACTTAACAAAGTTGATACTTTAATTGTTGTAGGCGGTATGGCTTATACTTTCTTTAAAGCTAAAGGTTTAGAAATAGGTGCTTCTTTATGCGAAGATGATTATATTTCTACTGCTAAAGAGATTATGGATAAAGCTAAAGAATTAAACAAAACTTTATATTTACCTGTTGATAACGTTATTGCTGATAAATTCGACAATGATGCTGCTATAAAAGTTGTAGATTCTACTGCTATACCTGCTGGCTGGATGGGTATGGACGTTGGACCTAAAACTTTAACAGAAATTGAAGGCATACTAAAAAATGCTAAAACAGTTGTTTGGAATGGACCATTAGGTGTATTTGAAATGGCTAATTTTGCTAAAGGTACTTTTGAGGTGGCTAAGTTTATTGCTAATTCTGGAGCTGTAAGCATTATTGGCGGCGGCGATAGTGTATCTGCTGTTAATAAATCTGGTGTTGCTGACAAGATGACTCACGTATCTACAGGAGGCGGTGCTTCTTTAGAGTTCCTAGAAGGAATAGAATTACCAGGAATTGCTGTATTACAAGATAAATAATATTATTTAATTTTTTAAGTTATAAAAAACCCGTAGAAGCTAAAGTTTCTACGGGCTTTTTTTACAAACATTTTAATTTTTTATAAAGTTATATTTTACTGTATTGAAAATACAACTTTTTTATAATATCATAAATTAATACTTATTATTATATATATTTAATTATAAAATAAAGATATATCTAAAGATTATCTATTGAGTAATTAATAAAATTATATAAATCTATTTTATATAAAAATATGTTTTAATAATTAGGTGCTTTAGAAGTAATTTTTACATCATGTACATGGCTTTCTGCAAGACCTTGATTTGTTATCTTTAAGAATACCGCCTTTTTCTGTAACTCTTCTATAGTTCTAGCACCAATATATCCCATTCCAGAACGAATACCGCCTGTAATTTGATAAACAACATCAGAAACATGCCCCTTATATTCAGTAACGCCTTCTATACCTTCAGGTACAAACTTAGATTTGTTTACAACTTCACTTTGGAAATATCTGTCTTTACTTCCATGAAGCATAGCACCTACAGAACCCATTCCTCTATAAGGTTTATATTTTTTACCGTCTATTATAATAACTTCACCAGGAGCCTCATAAGTAGAAGAGAAAAGTCCTCCAGCCATTACAGCATCAGCACCTATAGCAAAAGCCTTTACTATATCTCCAGAATATTTTATACCGCCGTCAGCAATAGCTCCAACATTATACTGTTTAGCTATCTCTGAAGCATCTTCTATAGCAGTAAGCTGAGGAACTCCAACTCCCGCAATAATTCTTGTTGTACATATTGAGCCAGCACCTATACCTATTTTTATAGCATCAACTCCCGCATCTATCAAAGCCTTAGCTCCGTCCTTTGTAGCAATATTTCCAGCTATAACTTCGACTTGAGTGTATTTCTTTTTAATATCTGCTATTGCATCTAATACATTTTTTGAATGACCATGCGCTGTATCTATTACTATTATATTTACACCAGCTTCTATTAATTTTTCTGTTCTTTCATATCTATCATCAGAGATTCCTATAGCAGCAGCAGCTATCAAAGAGCCTTTTTCATCAATGCTTGCTTTTTCTTTATTTTCTATATCTTTAAAACTTTTTACAATTGCTACTTCTTTTGCCTGTTGTTCTAACGGCATATTTTTATGTATAACTCCCAATCCTCCGCATAGTGCCATTGCTATAGCCATTTGAGATTCTGTTACTGTGTCCATTGGAGAGCTTATTAATGGAGTTTTTAATGTGATTTTTTTAGTTAATTTTCTTTCTAAAGATACATCTTTGGGAAGAATATCTGATTCTTGTGGTACTAATAATACATCGTCAAAGGTTAGAGCTTCTTTTAAATTAGCTGGCATAAGATAAAATCCTTAAAATAAAAATTCAATAAACAATTATATAATGAAAATATTTTTATTGCAATTATTTTTTATATATTATTTTTTATTGAATATTTTATATAATAAATAAAAAAGGCACAGCATTAAAAATAATGCCATGCCTCTTATAATTAATAACAATAATATATTATTTTTTTGCTAACTTTTTAAACTCATCTGCCAAGAATTGTACATCAGTACCTACTATTACTTGTACAGAAGTTTTACCAGGTCTTAATACTCCAGGGAAATGTTTTCTAATTTCAGCATCATTTACTATAGTATTGTCTTTTACTTCTAATCTTAATCTTGTAGCACAGTTATCAATATCAACTATATTTTCAAGTCCTCCAAGTAAAGGAAGAAGTAATAAAGCTTTATCTGCATAAGAAGCGTTTTTGCTGCTTGATACAGTAACTTCTATTTCATCAGTATCATCATCTTCTCTTCCAGGAGTTTTAAGATTAAATTTCTGAATAGCAAAGTTGAAAATAACAAAATAAAGCACAAAGAATACTATACCTTGTACAATTAACATATACCATTGAGTAGCTAAAGGGTTTCTAGTAGAAAGAACAAGGTCAATCAAACCAGCAGAGAAACCAAAACCAGCAATCCATTTCATGCTAGAAGCAATGATTAAAGATATAGCAGTTAATAGAGCGTGTATAAGATATAATACAGGAGCAACAAACATGAATGAGAACTCTATAGGCTCAGTAACACCAGTAAAGAAACTAGCAAAACCAGCAGCCAACATTATAGAGCGAATTTTATTTCTGTTTTCAGGTTTAGCATTTTTAATGAAAGCCAAACAAGCACCTAAAAGACCAAACATCATAATAGGGAAGAAACCAGCCTGATACATACCAGTTTGTCCGATAATACCAGTACCAGCATCAATAGAAGCCTGACCGCCTAAGAAATTAGGTATATCATTAATACCAGCAACGTCAAACCAGAATACTGAGTTAAGAGCGTGGTGTAAACCAACAGGAATTAAAAGTCTATTAAAGAAACCATAAATACCAGCACCTATAGGACCAAGACTAATGATAGCTTCACCAAAAGTTACTAAACCGCCATAAATAGCAGGCCATACAACCATTAATATGAATGATACTATCATCATAACACCAGAAGTAACTATTGGTACAAATCTTCTTCCGCTAAAGAATGCTAAGAATTCTGGTAATTTTACTTCAGAAAACTTATTGTATAAACCTCCAGCTATAATACCGCAAAGTATACCTATAAATTGGTTGTTGATTTTAGCAAAACCAGGAGCTACATCAGCAACCTCTTTGCTTTGAATCATAGCGACAGTAGCAGGCGCTAAAAGAGTTGTTACAACTAGAAATGCTACAAGTCCAGCCAAAGCAGCAGCACCATTTCTGTCTTTAGACATACCAAAAGCAACTCCAACCGCAAACAATATAGGCATATTATCTATAATAGAACCGCCTGCCTTAATAAAGAAAGCAGCAACAGGGCTTCCGCCTCCCCAGCCATTAGGGTCTATCCAGTAACCAATACCCAAAAGGATAGCAGCTGCCGGCAATACGGCTACAGGTACCATTAAGGATTTACCTATTTTTTGTAGATAACCAAACATCATATCCTCCAATATGTAAAAATATTTTTATACATAATCGTATATATATAAGTATATACTATTAATATTTATAATCAATATTAAAACGTATTATATTTCTAAAGTTAGGCCATCATATGCAGCATACATGCTTTTTGGCAGTTCTTTTTCTAAATTTTTATGTAAAACATCATGTGTTAAATGTGTAAAAAATGTTTTTTTGGCTTTAATAGTATCTGCTATATTAACAGATTCTTGAAGTGATAAATGCGTACTATGCGGACGATATCTTAATCCATTTAATACTAGAATCTCACTGCCTTCTATAAGTTTTATATTTTCATCGCTTATTGAGCTTGCATCTGTAATATATGTAAAATTATTAAATCTATAGCCTAATATATTTAATATACCATGTTTTACAGGAATTGGAGTTACAGTTATATCATCAAATTTAGTAGCATTTTCTATAATATGAAACTCTAAATCAGGAATTCCTCCGCCTATTTGAACGGGGTTAAATATATAATCGTATTTATCTTTTAATACGTCCATAGTATCTTTATTTCCATAACAATCTATATGCCTATGCATCATAAAATTTAATGAACGTAAATCTACTATTCCAGAAGAGTGGTCGGCATGATGATGTGTATAGAACACTGCTTCTAAACTATCAACTTTTTCTCTAAGCATTTGTTCTCTAAAATCTAAAGAAGTATCTATTATATAATTTTTATTTTTATGCTGTATTAAAACAGATGACCTTGTTCTTTTATCTCTTTTATCTTTGCTTTTACAAACATTACATTTGCAGCCTATCATAGGCACACCATCTGATGTACCAGTGCCTAAAAAAATTATTTTCATGATTTTTTATAACTCCTAAAATAGAATTATATATTTTTTATTACTAATATCAATATAATTATTTTATCTCTAAACAAGAAATTAATTCTATATGATAAGTGTCTGGAAACATATCTATTATATTTAAATCTATTAACTCATAATAGTCTTTCAGTAAATTAATATCTCTTGCAAATGTCATAGGGTTACAAGAAATATATATAATTTTTTTTGGTTTTATTCTAATAATGTTTTCTATTACTTTTTTATATAATCCTTCACGAGGAGGATCAACAAATAATGAATCTACATTATAATTTATTTTTTTTAATGTTTCGCTTGCATCTTCTTTTATAATATCTTTTGCAATATTTACAGCATCAGAACTTATCTCAGAAGATATTAATTTATAATCAATATTTAAACTTTCCAATTTGTTTTTAATAGCAACAGAAAAAAATACCGCTTCCGGCATAAAGCTCAACTATATTCTTATCATATTCATTAAAATATTTAACAGCACTCTTTTGAAACTCATCTAACAGATAATGATTTGATTGAAAAAAGCTTTTATGTGATAATGGCACTTCTCCAAAATATGTGTTGTAATTTGTTTTATCTATGCCGTATATTTTTATTTTCTTTTTTTGTTTTATAGTTATTCCGTCAAAATAGCTTGTATCTATATTTTTATTTTGTTTTATAATATCAGCAAATGATAGCGTTTTGTCATTATTACTTTCTATCGCATAAATATTTCCAGTTATATTACTACGATTAACAAAGTTTTTTATTTTACAAAATAGTTTCTCTTTTAATATTATACATTCATCTATATTCACAAACTCATTAGTATTAAATTTATAAAAGCCAATATTTCCGTTTTGAGCTATCATATTTACTCTAAGTCTATAATGTTCATTAGGTGATTTTATGATGTTTATTTTATTCTTATATTCAATATTTCTTATAGAGTTTAATACTATACTTTTTTTTATTTCTAATTGCTTATTATATTCAATATGGTTAAATACACACCCTCCGCAAATACCTGCATATTTACATTTTGCTTTTATTCTATGCTTTGAAGGCTGTATGATGCTATTTATATTAGCATAGCAAAAGTTTTTATTTTCTTTGTTTATGGATATATCAACTATATCGCCTTCAACAGAATGTGCTACAAATATAACTTTTCCTTCTTTAGCAACGCCATATCCGCCATAAGCTGTATCTATTATTTCTACTTTCATAAATACTAATTATATATTAAAACACCAATATATCTAGAAATAAATATTTATATTTTTTAAGTTTTTTATTTTATTCAATTTTCTAATCTCAAAAGTGCAAATGTTTTACTTTATATTATAAATATAATCTTATATTTTACCTAAAAATAAACTCATTTGAATATAATACAAAAATTAAAGATTTTTATATTTCTATATTAAACTATTAATTATATACCAAAATATCTTAATTAGAGTTTGTATATAAAGTCCAACTATTATCTGGAAGCTGATAGTAGCTGTTATTTACAAGACGCTCTATATTTCTCTTATAAAGTGCCGCCTCTACTTCTTTTATATTAGACATTGTAAGTTTAGGGTCTGATAATATTAAATATTCAGCTATAATTTTTCTGTCAGCATTTTCTTTTTCCATTATTTCTTTTATATATTCTATTCTAGTTTCTCCATATTGAACTTCAGGCTCTGTAACGTCAAATGCTATATATGATAAATATCCGCTGTTATTCTCTCCAATATAGGCATTAGTTTTATAAAGGTTAATCTCATCTTGATTAAACATGCTTCTAATTAAAGCCTCTTTATATTCTGAAGCAACCTCATCAGAAACATTTGTACTAACCATTATTAGGCTTAAATCTTTATCTGTTGAAAGAGTAGAAATCTGATAAGCACTCTCATCAATTTGTCTATATCTGCCCAAAACCTGTGCTTCTATTAAAGTCTTTCCTCCCAAAACTCTCATCTCAGGCTCTTGAACTAATATTAATTTAGAACAGCTAGTAAAAATAATTGATATAAAAATACAAAATATTAAATACTTCTTCATAAAATCTCCTTAATTTCCGCCTTCTAAGTAAGATATAACATCAGAGAAAGGCATAGGTTCAAGACCGAACTTATCTCCTTCAAATGCTATTAATTGCTGTTTTTGCTGATTAGGCTTGTCTAAGTTTTGGTCTCTAAAGTAGAATGTAGTAAATACTTTATTTGCAGATATACTAAACTCTACCGAATTAGGGTCATAACCAAATTGAACAATATTTTCAACAGTAGATATACCAGGGTTAATTGGACGTATCATCTCTATTAAGAATTTAGAAAACTCTGTAGACATCTTACTAATACCAACAAAGAATGTAGTAGGTCTTATATTATTAAGAGGGCTAATTCCAACACCTGCAATATCTGCTGTTAAATTAACTAATAATTTTTCATCATTAATTTTATCTCTATTTTCTGGAGGAAGCAAATATTTAAAGTTAATATCACTTGCAAGCATTCTCATATCATACTTTATAGTACTAGTATCAAAGCTTCCCAAATCAACATTAAGCCAAGGTAAGTGTATAGCTCCCCTTCTTGGTGCTGTGTTGTTTGATATTGATGCTAAAAATAAATTATCATCAAACTTCTCTCCTCCAATGTATAATGATGATTTTAAGTCTTGTATTGTAAGACCGTGTCCTTGTACTCTCACTGAAGAAGAAAAATCCATTATTCTAATACTGTCATCTATAAAAGGAGGTATTTTTAAATATACTCTAAGCTGGTCAATAAATAAATTTGGCACTTGACTTGTTAGAGGATTATATCTTGCTGCAGTTGAAACTACCTGATTTTTATTAGGAGTTAAATCAAAATGATAATCTATATTAGAATCTAAGCCTTTTAATAGTATAGACATCTTATCTGGAGAATCCATATTAGCAAAGAAATTATCAGCAATCAAATCACCATCGGCAATATTATTTTTTAAATTTCCTATTATGCTTAAAAGCCCGCCAATCTCAATTCCAAAAGGCAAATATAAACTATCAGTATCTAAACCAACTTCATAGTTCAAATCAGCATTTTTTATTACAGGTGTAAAATAACCATCAACTCTCACTTTTAAATTATTAGTAGGACTATCTATATTAAACTTTCTTATATTAGCGTATAAGTTCTCACCAAAATTAACATCAGCATCAACTTGCATAGTAACATCTTGAAGCTTATACTGCTTTTCTGTTACATAAACAGTTGTATAATTTGTAACACTCGCAAATGTATCTTCTAAAGATAAATTATAAGCAATAGCACTTGTTAGCTTAACATCATCTTCAAAAGGAAGCCCATCTACTAACTCAGCAAACTTTGTAGAAAGCCAATTTTTCATGGCATAAGGAGCAATTCTTAAAGTATGCACATTAACAAAACCGCTTTTTAACCCCATACCCTGTAAATTCAAATAAGACTTAAAATTAAAGAAATTACCCAAATCAATATTAAACTCAGAAACATTAATATCCTGTGAAATAATATTGGCATTAGCAAGCATATTAATATTAGCCTTTGTAGTAGAAGAAACCTCACCATTTAAATTGTAAGAGAAATTATTTATTATTCCTTTCAAATTAAGGTCTATATCACTTAATAGCTTACCAAAAATATTAGCATCTAAATTTAATGAACCTCTTGCCAAACCTCCGCTAAAATCAGCAACTGGAAGTGATGAAACGTTCAATTTTAAATCTGTAGGCTCATCAAAACGTACAAGCCCTTTAAGTAAAATATTAGCATTTCCATATTTAGCAGAAATATCATCTATATAAACAATAGCGTCGCTTTTTTTATTAGGGTCATTTATTACAGTAGCTATAGAAGTAAGTCCGTTTAACGAAGAATCAACCCTCAATGCCACATTAGCATTATTAAATCTATATCTTCTTAAAGCAGTTGCTCTCTCTATTGTAAGTTTATTATCAACAGCAACTTCTATTTCTGGATTAATAATTAAATCAACTACAGTTGTAGAATTAAGGTTCTTTATAGATATAGTTTTTTGCATATCAAAATTGATATTCTTCATAGCTATAGTAAGTTTATTATTAAGATTATTAATAGTACCTGTAGTTTTATCAGCATCAACATTCAAAAGACCATTCATATTTACACCTAATGCAGGCATAAACATAGATGTTAAACTATTTAATTTTCCTAAATCAAGTCTTGCATAAAAAGTATTTAAATCAATTCCTATATTGCTATTAAATATATTTGTTGCTGATGCTATTACTTTGAGAACTTCATCATTTAAAAGCTCTGATGAAATATTATCTATAAATACGCTTTGAGTTTTTACATTATATCTAGCAAGCAAATTAAATGCTAATTGCATATCATCTTTTTTAATTCCATTATATCTTAAATTTGGCTCACTTACTTCAAAATCAAATACAATCTTTATTTCATCTTCATTAGGATAAGATATATCCAAATTAAATAACGGCTCATCTTTGAAATTTAAAGCAGAATTATTATAAACTAAATCATTACTTATAAAACTCTTTATATTAAGCTTCTTTAAAACCTCAGGAGCAGAAACTCCCATTACTTTAGATAAAGCAAATCTTTTTGTATTTAAATCTAAATGCAAATTAAAATTACTTAAACTTGCAAAAAGTCCGCTGTTATTTGTAACATAAGATAAACTATCAGCACTAAATGATAAATTATTAATTCTAATATTTTCTATATCAGCTTTTAATTTTAGGAAATCTAATTTAGTAAAATCAAAAGGCTCTTTATTTGTATCTTCTACTTTCGGCTCTGAAGGAGGCATATCAGGAAGGTTCCAATTTCCTGCCTCATCTGTAAACATATTAACATACAAATTATCAATACTTAATTCTTTCACATGAAGCCTCAAGAAAAATAATTGAAATAATGAAAACCTTAATCTTAAATTATCTAAACTTATATTTTCTGCTTCATTAAAGTTTGTAGAATTATAAAGAGTTATATTACTTGCTTCTATCTTAGGAAAGAGCAGTCCATAACTAAATTTCTCTATTACTAATTTTCTATTTAGAGAAGAATATACCACATTTTCTACTATAGTCTTTACCCTATCATTATTTAAATATATCCTAGCTCCAATTACAGCTATAATTAAAACACAAATTATTATTAAAGGAATATATCTCTTTTTAAATCTTCTTTTTTTAGCATTATTTTCTTTAGTACTGTTTTCTAAAGAAGATTCTTTGTTTTCAGATGAATCTTTTTTAATATTTTTTTTCTTAAAAATATCCTTTATGCCCATAATTAATATTCACCATAATTAGTATATTCTTGATTATTTATCATATTACTATCTTCACTATTATAATGATAATAATCTGCATTATAATCTTCATCTTTTAGTATAATATAATTATTAGTCTCTTCATTATTATTTTGATTATCATTATTAACACTGTCGCTATATCCATTATTGTAAAAGCCATCACTATAATTATTGTTGTAAAAACTATCATCATAATCATTACTATAATAATCATTAAAATAATTTAAATCCTCATAATATCCGCTAATTTCATTGGATATAGCCATACTAAACTCATAATTTCTAATCCTAGAACTTCCCTTCACCCATTTCTCTTTAGTCGTATCTCTCTCAAAAATTAAATAATACTTTCCTTGCTTTAAGCTAGTAGTATACTCATCATCATTTTGAGGCATAGTAGCTATTATTCCTTCATTTTCATTAGATATTCTTAAATTAATAGCCTGAGAATCTATTAGAAAATAAGATAGTTTTATGCTTGATTGTATCGGCACATTGAATGTATAATAGTCTCTATCATAAGAATAATCTATAGCACCCTTATAAGTTTTATTAAACTCTAGATTCTGTGCTTGTGTATATTTATTATTAGGTTCATCTTCAGTATATTTATCATAAGGCTTAGCTAATACACTTACCCTATATGGTATATTTAATACAGCCTTATCAGATACCAAAACAAAATAATATGACATATAAGGATAAAGCACTAACTTTTCAACAATCTCTCCATCTCCAACATTATTAAGGTCATAATTAGCAATAAAGTTTCCAGTATTATCATATAATCTTATACTAGCATCAACAGAAGGAACTCCAGAAAGTTCTATGGATATAGAATAAGTATTAAATGAACTGTTTGTAACTTTATAAGAATCTATTTCCATGTTCTTTAAATCCCCAGAATATAACTTAGGATTAAAAACTTGGCTGTAATATCCATCTATAGTATAAAGTCTATTTTCACTATTAACATCTATTATCTGCGACATAGATATTATATCATTAGGCTCTTTTTCATCAGTTTCATTATATTCTCTTTTTTTAAGAATAAAGCTATATTCAGTATCATCATTTTTTGATTCTATAACTATATAATATTTATTTTCTTCAATGTTTTCTGATGGTTTAAAATAAATACCTTTCATAACCTGAGAAGAATACACTTCCCCTTTATCATTGGTTTGAATAGTATAAACTCTAGTGTTTTCATTTGTATTCTCAAACTCACTTATCACTTTAATAACATTGTTTTTATAGTTATATAAAGTCATAGTTATAGGCTTATCTCCTAAGTTAGATATATCAAAATCAATAAGCTCTTCTTTATTAACATTAAAATAATAATAATCCTTTTGACCTTTAACAATACTTCCTTTTATACCGTCTTTAGATATAAGCTGTGAGTTTTCAAAAGTATTATTATTACTGCTTTTATCTTCCAAGCGATAACTATTTTTATTGCATGAGAATATGCTTAACAAAATAATAACAAAATAAATAAATCTAAACATCTATACCTTTTGTAAATAATTATATGCATTAATTATATATTATTTAAAATAAAAAGATATAGCTAAATATGTAATAATTAATGATAGTTTTTTTATTAATAAATATTTATAATATTTTAATTTTATTATTTGTATATTTTTTATTCAACTTTTTCCCGCCTTCGCACCATGCCTAAATGTACTTCCTACGGTCGTAAAAGAACTGGGTGCTGCACGGTGTGTAGTTCGTTAAGGGCAAAGCCATGCAAATATATTAATAAAAAAATAATTTTGACAAAAAATTAGTATATGTTGAAAAAACTTTATTGTTCTTTTTCCCGCCGCAAAAAGAACCAAAAAGTGCAAATATTTCAACTTTATATTTTGGAATATATAAGATTAAATTAATGCCTATATTTTGTATCTTTTTAAAAATAATTTTATTCTTTCAAAAAACTCATACACCTTAACGGCAATATTATTATTATTATTATTATTCAAGCACCTTTAGCAAACTTCCTAAACGCAGTAACAGTCTGCACCGAGCCGTAACCAAAAAGCAATTTTACCTATAAAGTAATTAAAACCTCTAAAAAGTGTATTATCGTTATAAATATAAATAGACTCTTTTATTTGTTCAAAGTTTGTAGGAATTAAAAACATAAATAATTCTTTAATATAGCTTTCATCAAAACTAGTGATTCCAATATATAATAATGGTAATAATATACATACTATTAAATATACTAAAATAGAATTAATAATATATTTTAGAATATCTTTAAAGAATAAAATATTTATTGCATAAGTTATTAATAACATATAAAAATATAATCCAACTTTAAAATTTGTATACGATAAAGTAAAAAACACAGTTGGAAAAAGAATAGTGCAAATAAAAGCCCTAATCCAATTCTGCCCATTGTCGCTATATAAAGAACTTAATCCAATGGAAACTATATCTCCGAAAGTTTTGAAATCCTTATTCTTCTGCCAATCTTTTATTAAATCTTCCTTGTGTTTATCAATTTCTTTAGCCTTATATTCTAATGCATCAATAGCATTGTTTCTGGCATAAGCCTGCTGTTTAAGAAATAAAGCACTTTCACGATTAGCAAATTTATGCACTTTGAAATTAACAGGATTGATTAAACCTCCGTTAATAACCGAGCCTTTAAAATTGGCTTCATTAACCTCTATATTTTGTAAATCTATTATACCATCAATTAGTACATTAGTAAAATAAAAATTATTAATTTGATTCTTTTTACTATTTTCATTTTTTATAGATAAATATGAATTATTATCTTTAAATATTATTTCTTCAAAAATAATATTATTATTTATCTTTATATTATTCAAAAGCATATTGCTAGCAATTAAAGATTTTTTTATATTAATATTTTTCTTAATTATTGTTTCATTGAAATAAACGTCTCCATAAAATTCAGATTTAATAAAATTAAGTTCATTGTGAAATATAGAATTATTAAAATATAAATTTTTATTAGAAAAAATATTAGAAAAACTTATTTCTGATTTAAATTCAGCATTATTAAAAAATACTTCATTATATAAATGTATATTTTCAAAAAAAACTTTTTTATTAAAAATAATATTTTTGAAGTTTAATTGATAATCTTCTATTTTATCAAATTTATTTTTTATTACTTGAAAATTAAATTCAAAATCAATTTTTATAATATTTTTATCATTACCGATATTAGCTATTATTTTATTTGATTCATAAAACGATTCAATAGAGAATATTGTTTTATCAGATTGCTGAGTACTAAGATCGTAATTCAACCAATCTATTAATTCTTTTTCATCTTTATATATTATAGGTTGCTTCTTTAATGGTGATGTATTTATTTTATTTTTATTATATATAAGCATAAAAAACTCTTAAAAAATCATACTTCAATTATAACCCAAATACATAAATCATCAACAATATATAAGATGACAATAAGTGCTTGCAGTCCTTTTGCTTCTTTATGCCAACAAAAGAAGTGGGGGTGTGGGGTTTAGTCCTCACAAATAATAAAAAAGATAAAAATTTTATTGTTCTTTTTCTCGCCTTCGCACCCACAGGCACTTCCTTCGGTCGCTGTGCGGACTTCATCAAAGAACCAAAAAGTGCAAGTACTTTTAGTAAAAAATACATGATATACAAAATAATATCCATATTTTTATAAATCCTATCTTTAATGGAAGTTAAAATATAAAGTTAAAACGCTTAAACTTTTTGTTTATTTTACTAAGTCCACATCGTGACTGAAAGAAGTACTTTAGAGCAACAGTAAGAAGTGTCAGTTCTATAAAAAATTATTATTTTTAATTTAAAAAAATTGTAATTATAAAAAAAATTGTTATATTTAAATAAACATTTCATATACAACAATAAAGGCAATAATGAAAAATATATTAAAAATCCTAATAACAATTCTAATATTTAGCTCTACACTGCTTGCAAAAAGCGGGCTTGAAATAGCTCTATTTGTTCCTATTGGCATGAGTGTAGGCATCAATACTCACCCAGAACGCCCAACAAATATGAATCAAAACACATATGATAGCTATATATCAAACAATACAAGAAATACATTTGTTGGCTTTGATACAGGTGCTTTAGTTCAAATTGGTTATAAGCTAGATATTAATAGAACTTCTGGTTTTAGTTTTTTAGCTGAATTGGGCTATAGCAGAGATACATTCAATTACAAGTTAAAAGATACAGAAACTAATTCGCAGGCAATAAGAATGGAAAATTACAGAAACTACACTTTTGATAGTTTTCTAATTGGAGTGCTTCCTAAATTCAATTATAAAAGATTTTCTATAGGTATAGGTGCCGGTGTAAAAATTGCTTTAGCTGGAACTATAAATAATTCAAGCTATAATCCTCTGCTTGGATATTCTACTGAAAAACTTCAAATAATAAATACAAAAAACTACAAAGATTATTTTAAATCTAACATAATACCATATATTAAATTAGCAGTGGATTATAGTATTTACACTTCTCAAAAATTTGATTTTGTACTTGGCGGATATATAGCTTATGATTTTCCGCTTACATATACACCAAAAAATGCTGATTTAACAAAAATAGTGCCGGATAAAATATCTAGTTTTGATATAGGATTTAATGTTGGCGTAAAAATAAGACCTTTATAATAAAGAGAGATTAAATGAGATTTTTTAAGATATTAATAATAATGTTGGCTTTATCATATATAAATGCATTTGCTAAAAACAGTCTTGAAATTGGAATATTTGTGCCGTTAGGAATTGGAGTTGGAATAAATCAATATTCTCTTACAAATGAAAATCCAACTCAGCAGCAAGAAACTAATTTTAACAACATTGTAAAAAAAGAAAATAGAAAATCTGGAGTTGGTTTTGATTCTGGAGTTTTATTAAATATAGGCTATAGATTTAATATTAATAGAGATATGAGTTTTAGTTTATTAGGTGAAATAGGCTATTCTCATGATGAGTTTTCTTTTTTTAGAGGAGATGATAATAATAAAAATACTTCTGTTTATATGTTTGAAAGTATTGTTTTTGGAATATATCCGAAATTAAATTGGAAAAAATTCTCTTTTGGTTTGGCAGGCGGAGTAAAAGTGCCTTTATATGTTAGGTCTGTTTCTTCATATTATAATTATACAAAAAATGAAATTGATAGAAACATTGAAAATTATAATGCTTTTCAAGTAAAAAATATATTTAATATTCCAGTAATACCATATATAAAATTTTCAGTAGACTATACTATTTATACAGATAAAAAAATAAATTTTGTTTTAGGCGGGTATGTTGGATACGACTTTGGAGTTTCTCTAAAAACACCTCTTTTAAACAATCAAAATGCAAATCTAACCAAATTAATGAAACAAAACATATCAAGCTTTGACATAGGTTTTCAAGTTGGCATAAAAATATTGCCTAATTATTAAATTTATATTTAAGTTTTAAGGAGCAAAAATGAAAAAAACACTATTTATAACATTAAGCTTATTTACAATGATATTATTTCTATTAAGCTGTAATAACAATTCCTTGAAACCAGATACCTATACAAAAGAAGAAATTAATAGAAAATATCCTTATTGGAATGTTGGAGTTGCTGAGTTTAAGATAGCAGAAGATTTGACTAATTATGCCACTATAACAGTAGAAGAGAAACGTTTTATATTAAGATGTATGGCACTTATGAGAACTGCCGTAAATAGTGAAGAATTTCCTACAAAAGTAAATGAAAAGAAAAATGAGTTAGGATCTTCAGTTGATGCAAGTTATGGAAATTTCTCTATAAAAAAAGGCGATATGTATGACCCTAATATAATGGTTGAAGTAATACGTACTGTAAAACATGATTTTATATATGAAAAATTAAAAACAGGCGGTGCTGGTTTAGGAGTTGTAGGTCAATCAAGATATGTGCATTATGTTGGAGGGCAGCCTGTAGACCAAATTCCTACTGCAGATTGGGTTGGTTTTGAAAATGCTAATTGGATTCAATGGTCTGGAAATAGTTTATATGGTTATGCTAGTTTTTCTGGTTTGATGTTTCATGAGCATATGCATAATATAGGTTTTAGCCATGTAGGAACTTATGCTGTGCCTTATGCTCTTCAAGATATTGTACAAAAACTAATAGAGCGAATATTATACGGCGATTTAAAAAGCAAATATGCTAAAGCTTTAGATGAACTTACTGCTTACTACTATACTGAATATAAAGATTTACTTATAGAAGACAGTGTTTTTGACCCAAGCAAGAAATAACATTTTTTAATTATCCTAAATTTTAATTATTTTTAGATAATACTTTAAGCATTTATATATCAAAAAATGCTTAAAGTAAGTTATCATAATTCCGAAAAGTTATGTAAACTACACACAAGGACTGTCAATGAAAGACAATATAGCTTCTAGTGCTTACAGCCTCATAAGAAGAAAAAAATATAAAAAAGCTAAGGAACTTCTTTTATCTAATAGAACTGCATTAAATCGTGATGCTAATGCTCTTGCTATGCTTGCTTTTGCTGATATATTTTTAAAAGATTTTTATGCTGCTGAAGAGGTATCTAGAAAGGCACTTAGAGAGGATAGTTTTTGTGTAAATGCCATGCTTGCAAAGGGATATATTAGTTTGCATAATGGGCATAGAGAAAATGCTTTAAGAGAATATTTTAGAATATTAGAGCTTGACCCTCAAAACAAAATAGCTAAAGATAATATTGAAAGAGTGAGATTTTTAACTAATAATGCTAAAGGAAATGAGATTAATCCAAAGGCATATATTTTAGGAAAAAGAGAAATATCAATATTAAAACTGCTTATCATTATACCTATAATATTTGTTATATCTTTCTTATCATATTTGGCAATAGACAGAGGATATCCTGCTGTAAAATATATATTATTAGACAAAGAACAAAAAGAGCTTAGAGAGAAATTACAAGATGTGTATTTATTTGAGGGGCTTGAAGATGGAAAGATTCCAGAGAGTGCAAAAAGCCCTACCTACTCTCCTAAAGAAGTAGCAGAGATGTTTGACAAGGCAAAAAAGAATATGAGAAGTGCATCAGTTAATGAGGCTGTTATGATAATAAATGGTGCATTAAAAAGCGACATAAACGAATATCTAAAAGAAAGATTTAGAGTTTTGAAAGATTTTGTAATAGCACCAGATTATAATATATTTAGAGAAAGTCCAGATTATATTACAGTAGTAGGCAACTATGACTTATATAACGGTGGATATATAAAATGGAAAGCAGATGTAAACAGCATATCAAAAACTAATATAGACGGAGTGCCAAAGAATAAAGCAAGAATATTAGTATATGACCATAATGCAGAAAACATAGTTGGTGTTGCTGACTTAATATATAATGTAACATTAAATCTAGAGCCAAAGAACTATATAGAAGTTTACGGCAAAGTATTGGGCTACGACAACAAACAAAAATCTATACAGTTAGAAGCCCAAGTAATAAAGTATTTGCCTAAGAAGAAGTAAAAATTATAATTGCATAATAAAAAAATCTATTAATAGAATTTTATATATCTAAATATTATAAATATTTTATTTATAAAAAAATAATACAAATTACTTAACCCACTTCTCTACCTTCATCACCCACGCTTTAGTTCCATACGCAGCTTCCAATCCAACTTCGCTGTCTTCAAAAATTATTGTCTCTTTGTTTGATACATTAAAATAATCCATGCACTTAAAAAATATCTCTGGGTGAGGCTTTTTGTTTGTTATGTCTGCCCCTGTTAAAACTAAGTCAAACACTTCATCTAATTTAAACGCTTTTAATATACCGTATACTCCGTTTGGTGAGGCTGTGGTTGCTAGTGCTAGTTTTTTCTTACCCCTATTTGATAATATTGTTTCGTAAATAAAAGGGTGAATGTCTAAAAGATTGAGATTGTTTAAATATATTTCCTCTTTTTTAATATGTATCTTCTCGATTAAAGCATCTTTATCTTCAGTTATTTTATTTAAATCCAAAATATTAGACACAAAAGTTTTGTAATGTAAGCCAAAGCATTTTTTATAATAATATTCTTCATCAAGCTCTATATTAAACTCTCTAAAAGCATTGCTGTATGAATAATAATTCAAATAAGCACTGTCAATTAAAGTGCCGTCCATATCAAATATTAAAAGTTTTATATCTGTCATAATTAAACCTTATAATTTTTTGAATATTGATTATAACATAAAGATAAATTTTTTACATTAATATTTATTCTGTAATTATAATATTGTATAATTCCAATATAATATATATAATATCAGCAATAAACAACTATGAAAATATATACATTACTACTATTAACATTATTTGTAATATCCGCATGTACAACACTCCCAAAAAAATATATAAATAATGAAGAAGCTCAAATTTGGATTGAAAAATCAAAAAACAAGATAGTAATGGATAATTTTCAAAATATATACAGATTCGATAAACACTCTAATATAGACATTATAATATACGGCTACTCTAACCCTACTAAATATAATCTTTTAAAAATGTCAGAAAACAACAAAGCTGTGTATTATACAAAAACAAAAAGACAAAACTTTATATTAAGTTCTCTTCCAGCATTTAATTTATATAATCTATTAGAAAATAAAAAAGTATATGACCCAATGTATTTAACTGTAGATTTTAATTATAGTGGCAATTTTCAAAATAATACAGTATATAGATTTAAAGGATTTGTAATAGAAAGCGGCAACCTATATATAGCAAACAATTATAATAAATATTATATGGAAAAATTACAAAAATGGCTAAATAAAAACGGTTATGGCAAAGATTTATATTGGAAACCCTATAATAGTGCCAATTGGAATGAATATCCCATACCAACAGAAGATGATATAGACTGGGATAATGTATTTTTATTAGGAAAATTAGAAAAATAGTTATAATATGCTATAGAAAATAGTCATTTTATTTTATTGTTAGATACTCCTAATTAAGTTAATATTAAGCTACAACAATTAGGAGGAATCATGACCGCTAATTCAAAATGCATTATAAAAAACAATCAAAAGATAGGAGAATTATATTCAGCTATTTCTCATAGTGTAGGAGCTTTATTGGCTATAGCTGGATTTGTTCTTATGCTTATAAAAGTAAATAAAAACTATGTGCTTCCTGTGGTAGTTTATGGTGTTGGTATTACATTACTATATACATTTAGCTCACTATATCACTTTTTTCCAGATGGTAAAGTTAAGAGATTATTTCGCAAATTTGACCACATAGGCATATATATTTTTATAGCAGCAACATACACGCCGCTATGCATATTTTCACTTCCAAAAAATGTCGGAATGCTTATATTATCTGTGATATGGACATGTGCATTAATCGGCGTGATATCAAATACCATTTTAATATATAAAAGCCCAATACTCACAATAATTTTATATATTTCTATGGGCTGGATTATTGCTTTTGCTTTCAAACCTCTTTTACAAGAGTTTAATATACTTCATTTAAGCTGGCTTATATGGGGAGGAATATTTTATACTATAGGGGCATTCTTATATGCATTAGGAAAAAAGTATCAGTATAAAACTAAACAATTCACCCATGACATATTTCATATATTTGTATTAATGGGCTCATTCTCTCATTTCTGGTTTTTATACCAATATGTGATTTCTTGATATACAAAAAGGGCTGCTCTAAATATTTAGAAACAGCCCTTGATTTTTTTATATATTATATTATCTCATTACAGTATCATAATAATTTACTATGTACCAATATTCACCCATCTTTCTTAGTATAAATATTCTTTTTACTGTAGGGTCATAAACATCACCAGTATTCATATTAAAGAATCTATTATACATAGTAACTTCAACTTGTGCTCTTTTTAGTCCATACTCTTCTGTGATAGTAACTTTATCAACAGTATAGTTTAATAAAGTATATACTGATGCAGCATCATATTCTTTAGTCATCATATCTAAAACCATAGTATAATGATTTTTTAATGCTGTATCTTTTGTGGATACTATATTTCTTCTTAATTCTGTCATAAACTGATTTCTAAGATTTCTATCATAAGCAGAAGCTAAATATTTTTTAAACTCATCAAACAAAGCTTTTTTCTCTTCAGGCAAAGAAGTTCTATAAAGAATATCAAATCTTATAGCAAGCTCTCTAATATTTTCTGACTTATAAGCATTTTCCAAATCATTTAAGAAATTATTTCCAAAATTAGTTCTTATCATATTAACGCTGACAGTATCAGAGAATTGTTCTTTTAAGAAATTTTGAAAACTCAATCTAGCAGCTTTTTGATATATTCCAGTATCAGTAAAATCTTCAAGATAAGTGTTGCTGTAGTTTTTTCTATAAGCTTCACTGTATCTTTGGCTTATACTAATAATAGAAGGCATATGCATATAATTAAAATAGTTACTCCACTCTTTTCTCTTCATAGCATCTAAAGTATATGTAACAACCTCATCAGGATAATATACAGGCAAAGTAGAAGCACTATTAGTAGAAGTTCTAGCAACAACAATATTATTTGTAGATTGAGTGCTTGCTGCTTTTAGAGGTTCATCTATAAAGAAATATGCATCATCTGCTTTAATAACATATTTTTCAGTTAAATCAGGCATAGGGTTAAAAGTAGCCTCTATTCTATATCTTCCAGATTTTGTAAAATAGAACCAATTATTCAAATCTATAAAAAATGAATAACTCTCACCCTCTCTTAAAGTAATTACTCTATCTTTTGAATTATCTATAGTTCTTTCATTTTGATATTTCCATAAAGTATAATTATCTGATGAAACAACTTTATTATTATAATTATCATAAACTGTGAACTTATAATTATTGAAAGGATTAATAGAATTAGTAAAACTTATTTCTCCTTTTTGGGCATATATTTTTATTTCCATAGTTATAGGTTCATTTAATCTATATCTATTTAAATCAAAGTTCATGCTAATATTAAAGGAATTAGGAGCCACTATTTCATCATTAGGATATATTCTCTCAACTTCATTTAATACTATCTCATCTAAAAAATTATCTTGAGCAAAAAGTATAGAAAAACTAAATATAAAAAGTATTATATATTTCATACAACATTACCTTAAAAAATACTACTATAATAGTTTATCGACAAAAGCCGAAATAACATAAGAAAAATTATATGTCTATTATATAAATATAATAAAGTTTTATTTTTATATAATTTTATAGTTCCTTATTTATTTTTATTAAAGCTCTGCTTATTATGTAATGATTATAATCAATGCTCTCTCTCATAGCCTCATAAAGCTTAAAAGAGCCTAAAATGGATTTATCATAATTACTATCTTCAAACTCAAAGCCCTCTGTAATAGATTTTATAACCCTCTGCATTGTAACACCCAAAAACTCATTGATTTTGCTTATATTAAGTATCTTTATATCGGATTCGCTTAACTTCTCTAAAAGTTTATCTACTTTTCTATGCCTTTTTAATTCGCTGTTAATTTCATCGCATAATTTAATAGCATTTAATACATAAGGCTTAAGCTCTATTATTTCAGCATCTATTTTCTCTAAACCTGTTTTTATACTTAATAATATTTCATTTTTTTTATTTAATTCTTCAGAGTTTTTATCTATTTCTATATTAATATTGTCAAGTTTCTTAAGAAGCTCATCAACTGTAATGTTTTCCATTGCCTTGATTATTACTCCGCCTTCTGTGGCATTATAAAATTTTTTACTGCTATTTATTTTGCATTGTTCTTCATACCAATTTCTATACATATCAAAACGGGAATCTGTAAACACACTCTCCCCATAAACATTTTTCTCTTCTCTCAAATTTCCAGAAACAAGCACTTTATATATTCTGCTGTCATAAGAATCAAGCTTTCCTATCTCTGTAAAAAAGTTCTCTTCATGATAGCTTCCTTTTATATGAGTCTGATGATTAGGAAAAGATAAATCAAGCCCAAGCATTATTATAGGGTTAGCTCCAATTCTAATGGCAAAGTCGTATGCTGCTGTAGAAACACTTCCTCCCATAGTAATGTCTCCTCTTTTTCCCAAAGGCCTCATAAAATATTTAGCAAGAGGAAATATAGAATCCAAAAAATATATTGCACCTTTAAATGACGATATTGCCTCATTATCAACAGAAGACTCTGCTATTAAAACAGTATCTTTAAAATTTACATTTCTAAAATATTTAGAGTTCTTTTTTTGCGGGTCAATAGTGATAACAAAATGAGGCGATATATTATGACTTGATAACGGCTTCATCGCAGTATCTACAGCTATTATTATTGCTTTATCTTTTAACTCTTTTAATTTTCTAATATTTTTCTCTAATGAAGGACCAGCAGAAACTACCACCGCTGGAATATTTTTATATTTATCAAAAAACCTATTTACACCATAATGAGTTGCTATCTCTACAACATTTGATGCTATATTATAAGCCCATAATTTATCGAATCTTAAAATTGTGTTTATGTTAATAGTTTTTTTGTCTATTATGGATAATACTTTTGTTTGATAAAATAAAGCATCATCTGTAAATAAATTGCTGTAAGACCTTGTAATAAAAAATTTTACTTTTTTAGTAGTTTTTAGAGATATAAACTTCTCTATATCTTCAATGTCATTTCCGCCAATAAAAAATGTAATCTTACTGTCTTCTAATATTTTATCTAATTTAAAATTATCAATAAGCAAATTAAAAAAACTAATAGAAGGCTCAATTACTACTATATTGATATTAAGTTTCTTTATAGCATTAATTAAATAACCGCCACCAATACCAAATATAAATACCACATCAACATCATCTTCTATTTCTTTAATTAAAGTATTAGCCTCTTTTATAGGGTCATAAGCACTATGAAGCAAAACGCTCTTTCCATTCTTTATAACTTTTGCTGAAAGGTTTTTAGATTTTGTTTCAATAACCTCTAAAGAAATATCATCTTCTTTTTTAGCACTATCAAGTAAATCTAAAAAATTAAGAGGATATGCTTTTATATTTTTTTTAATGGCATTTAAATTATTTTCTCTAATTTCTATCATTCACGATTTTCTCTCTACTATATAATTTGCAAGCTCAATTAATATATTTTTTGCCTCGTTATCATCGTATACATTTAAATAATCTATAGCCTCTTTTGAAGTCTCTATTGCTTTCTCTTTTGCTCCCTCAAGCCCAAACTGTTTAACATAAGTAAGTTTACCATCTTTCTCATCTTTACCCACAGTTTTACCAAGAGTTTCATTGTCAGAAATTACATCAAGTATATCATCTTGTATCTGAAAAGCTAAACCAATAGCCTCTCCATATTTAGTAATGTTTTCTAAATTAATATTCTCTTTCTCTGAAGCAATAGCCCCTACTCTCACAGCCCCTCTAATCATAGCACCTGTTTTTTTGGAGTGAAGTATTTTAAGCATTTCAAAATCAATATCTCTCTCTTCATAATACAAATCTATAAACTGCCCCATAACCATTCCAGAAACTCCCGCAGCATAACTTATCTCATAAAGAAGTTTTCTCAAAGTTTTATCATTAACGTTAGCATTAGATAAAATCTCAAATGAATGAGTAAGAAGTCCGTCTCCAACAAGTATAGCATTAGCCTCACCATATTTAACATGTGTAGTTGGTTTGCCTCTTCTTAAATCATCATTATCCATAGCAGGCAAATCATCATGAACCAAAGAATATGTATGAATAAGCTCTAAAGATACAGCTGGTATAATAGCCTTTTTATAATCTCCATTAAATAATTCACAAGCAAGGCAAGTTAAAATTGGTCTTAATCTCTTTCCTCCTGCATCAAGCGGATATTTAAGCATATCTAAAAAATTATTTTCTAATGAAATACTACTGCTTTTAAAAATATTATTTATCTCACTATCAATATCTTTTAATCTTATATTCATATACTCTTTAAGATTCATTTTATTTATTCCTTACCACTTAATAATAAAATCATTATATAAAAAGAGATGAAAATGTAAAGCTAATATTAAATAAAAATATTGTATAAGTTATTAATTATTTAATTTAATACGATAAAAAATATATAACATATTTAAAAATTGGAAACATTATAAAATGGAAAAAATCATTATAGAAACAGATAGGCTAATATTAAGAGAATTAAACGAAAACATCAAAGAAGATTATAATAGTTTATGCGAGATATTAAAAGACAAAGAAACTATGTATGCTTATGAACATGGATTTACAGAAGAAGAATGCAGAGAATGGTTTGAAAGACAAATAAATAGATATAAAACTTATGGATTTGGACTTTGGGCTGTGATATTAAAAGAAAATAATAAACTCATTGGGCAGGCTGGTTTAACTATGCAAAATATTGATATAAAAATTAATGGCTCTAATGAGCTTCTTGAAATAGGATATTTATTTAATAAAAATTATTGGCATAAAGGATTTGCTATAGAAAGTGCCGTATCTTGCAAAGAATATGCTTTTAATAAACTAAATGCTGATAGAGTTTATTCTATAATAAGAGATAATAATATAGCCTCTCAAAAAGTAGCTATAAAAAACCAAATGAAAATAGTAGGCAAAATAACAAAACATTATTACAATATGGATATGCCTCATTATGTTTTTTGCTGTGAAAAATAAAATAACATATTAAAAAAAGGCATGCAATTTATGCACACCTTTTATAATAAATTATTTAATAATTATTAATCTCTGCTTCTTATCTTTGATAAAAGTTTTAATATCTCTAAATATAACCAAACCAAAGTAACAAGTAAACCAAAAGCAGCATACCATTCAAAATATTTAGGCATGTTATAAGCTTCGCCTTTCTCCATAAAATCAAAATCTAAAAGCAAATTAAGTGAAGCTATTACAACTATAACAACACTAATACCAATACTTAAAGGACTTGAACCATATAAGAAAGGAATCCTAGCACCAAAAAATGACATTACAAAATTAACTAAATATACAATAGCTATACATAAAGTTGCAGCCACTATTACACTTCTAAACTTTTCTGTTACTCTTATAATTCTAAATCTATAAAGAAGAAGCATAATAAATAAATCAGCAAAAGTAAAAAATACAGCCTGAACAACTATGCCATCATAAGCAGCATTAAAAACATAAGAAACTGCCCCAATAGCAACACCCTCAAGTATAGCATAAAGTATAGATAAAACCTTTGCCAACTCTTTTTTGAAAGTCATTATTAAAGCCAAAACAAAAGCACCTATAGATGAACCCAAAGCAACAGGATAAAGCATTGCTGGGTTATTTGCTAAAACAAAAAATACACTAACCATTGCAGAAAGTATTAAAACCAATGTTAAAATAATAGATTTGTTTATAGCACCATTAATAGTCATAGTGCCTTCATTTGCATTCCTTAATTCATAATCAAAAGCTTTTTCTGATAAAACTGGATTAGCCATTTTATAATTAAACCTCCGAATAAAATTAATAATATTTTAAAAGCTAAAATATTATTTTGTACATTATATAGGTATAAACAAAAAACTCAAGCCCAATTATATTCAAAAATCTCATTAACGCACGGTAAATAAAATTTCAAATATAATAAAATTAGAATAGCAAACAAGTTTATATTATAAAATTCATTCTGCGTGCGGTTGAATAATAAAGAAAAATCTACATAAATGGTTGTTGCATTAGAAATTAAGAACTAAATATTGTTTATATTTTTATATTTAAATTGTATAATGAAGTATATAAATATGATAGGGTAAAAAATATGTCTGATAATAATACCAACACAGAAAATACTAATAACAATACAAATAATGATAACAACAATACCAAAGAAAAAAACAAATCTAATAAAAAAAATATAATAATAGATTTTTTTAAAAGGCATTTTAGTTTTATGCTATATTCTATAATATGCATAATATTTTTGTTAGTTCTGATATGCAAATATTCTAAATACACAAATGAAAGTAAAGCCCTAATAGAAAATAGCATCAAACAATTTGAATTAAACTCGCAAACACAACTAAGCAATTATTATGAATTCCTAAAAGAAACGGTCACAAATGAAAGTTTTGAAAGCAAAGAGTTTATAAAAAATACACTCGAAGAAGCATTCAAACCCAACATTGATTTACTTAGAGAAACGCTAAAAGATAGCAAAGACTTTTCAATAAATACAGTAACTTTCTGGCTAGCATTTTTATCTTTAATAATGATAATATTTACAATATTGGGCATATACGCGAACAATAAAATAATGGAGAGCAACCAAAAGCAATCGGAATTGATTATAGAAAAAACTGAATTTGAATCAAACCAAACCTTAAAAGAACTAAATGAAAAAGCTAAAGAAATAGAAGAAACATTAAAGAAAATAGAACAACAAACAAAACAATCAGAAAAAAATGCTAATAGAGCTAAAGTAAGTGAATTATTTAATAGAGCTTGGACAGAAGACAATAAAAATAATAAAGAAAAAGCTATAAAATTATATACTGAAATAATAGATAAATATAATCCAAACGATATAGATTCTTTGAATAATAGAGGTATTTTGTATTCAGATAAATACAGAGAAACTAAAAAAGAAGAATATTTTAATAAAGCTTTAGATGATTATAATAAAGTGTTAAATATCAATAAAAATAATATTGATACTTTAAATAATAGGGGAAATTTATATGCAAATAAATATGAAATAATTAAAGGAGAAAAATATTTTAATAAAGCCTTAGATGATTATAATAAAGTATTAAGTATCAATAAAAATAATATTGATGCTTTAAATAACATAGCTACTCTATATTCATATAAATATAGAGAAACTAAAAAAGAAAAATATTTTAATAAAGCCTTAAATGATTATAATAAAGTATTAAGTATTAATAAAAATCGTATAGGAGTTTTTAATAATAGAGGTGTTTTGTATTCAGATAAATACAAAGAAACTAAAGAAGAAGAATATTTTAATAAATCCTTAGAGGATTATAATAAAGTGTTAAATATCAATAAAAATGATATTAATGCTTTAAATAACAGAGGTAATTTATATTCAGATAAATATGAAGAAAGTAAAGAAGAAGAATATTTTAATAAATCCTTAGAGGATTATAATAAAGTGTTAAATATCAATAAAAATGATATTAATGCTTTAAATAACAGAGGTAATTTATATTCAGATAAATATGAAGAAAGTAAAGAAGAAGAATATTTTAATAAGGCTTTAGAGGATTATAATAAAATATTAAATATTAATGAAAATAATATTAATGCTTTAAATAATAGAGGTAATTTATATGCTAACAAATATAGAGAAACTAAAGAAGAAGAATATTTTAATAAGGCTTTAGAGGATTATAATAAAGTGTTAAGTATCAATAAAAATAATCCTTACATATATCAGAATATGTCCTTTTTATATTTAAATCATTATGAGGTAAATAAAAAAGAAAATGAAGAAAGTTTAATGCAAGCAGAAAAATATTTAAATAAAGGATTAAAGTTATATCCTAACAATTTAGAATTGATAAATAATTATGGTATATTATTGTATTTAAAATACAAAGAAAATAAAATAATTGATAATTTAAATAATTCTGAAGAATATTTGAAAAAATCTATAAATAAAAGCAGAGTAAAAGAAGATATAGGAGAAACCTACTACTATTTACATCTTGCATATAAAGAATACTATAAACTTGGTAAAAAGATAAGCGGTTACTCAAAAAAAGAATGCGAAAATAAAAGTAAAGAATATCTTAAACAGTCAGAAGATTCAGGATATAAGCACTTTATGGATAAATAAAAATAATATATTTTTGTAAATATATTATCAACTTTTTTGTGTATTAAAATTTTTTTATCACTCGTTATGCTTTACTAAAGATGAAGTAAAAAACGCACTTTTTGCAACTTTTTGCTGCGGGAAAAAGTTGAATAAAATAAAAAACTTATATGACAATTTTTTTAAGTTTGTGATTTGTGGTGGCTTTGCCCCCTGCGAAGCGTGCCCTTAGGGTACACACCCCCACTTCTTTTAGTGACCCAAAGAAGCAAAAGGACTGCATTTTCATGGAATATAGTTATAAACATATATCATTATTTAATATATATTCATAATCAATAAAATTAAAACACTATAAATATTTATTAAGTTACTTTAAAAAAATTACATTATTTCTTATACACAGAATAAGCGTAAGATATTATAGCGGATGCTGCTGATACATTAAGTGAATCAAAATCGCTCTGGGCTCTTATTATAATGCTGCCGTCAGAATTCTTCTTCAAACTCTCCCTTACTCCGCTATGCTCATTTCCAAGTATAATAGCTGTAGGTGTGTCAAATTTAAAATTTTCTAATGATGTGTCGCCCTTCTCGCTCGCATAATATACCCAAAAACCTTTCTCTTTCATTATATCAATAACCCTATTAAGATTGGTCTCTATTGATATAGGCAAATGATAGGCAGCACCAGCCGATATCTCATAAACCTTTTCATTTATAGGAGCAGCATTGTCTTTAGGTATAATAATTCCGCCCAAATCAAAAAAATATGCATTTCTTATAATGGCACCCAAATTATGAACATCAGTTATAGAATCAAGTATAAATATGAGCGGTGTACTAGTTTTTTCTAAAGCCCTATCCAAAAAAACATCAATACCTATCTCAGCATTTTCTTTCACACTCGCAGCAATAGAATAAACCTTCCCTACAATGCTTTCCATCTCTCTTTTATCAACATTTTTTATTAAAACCTTCTTTCTCTCGGCAAGCTTAATAATTTCTTTTTCTCTTTTAGATATAGGAAATTTTATATAAATAACATCAACCAAGTCTTTAGATAGAGCTTCAACTATAGCATTTTTTGAACTAATAAACATTATTTCTTATAACCATTAGGGTGATTTTTATGCCAATTCCAAGCAGTTTCAACTATTTTCTCTAATGAGTCTATAGTAGGAGTCCAACCCAACACCTCTTTAGCCCTATCACTGCTAGCAATAAGTTCAGATGAATCCCCTGCCCTTCTCGGACAAACTTCTGCAGGTATAGCATGACCTGTTACTTTTCTAGCCACCTCTATAACCTCTTTTACACTAAATCCGTTTCCATTACCCAAATTACAAGCAACACTCTTACCGCCATTTTTAAGATAATTCATAGCAGCAATATGTGCCAAAGCTAAATCGCATACATGTATATAATCTCTCAAACAAGTACCGTCAGGTGTAGGATAATCATCACCAAATATTTTTATGTTTTCTCTTTTTCCGAGAGGAACTTGAAGTATTAAAGGTATTAAATGCGATTCTGGGTTATGGTCTTCTCCAATGTCTCCGTCAGGGTGAGCACCAGAAGCATTAAAATATCTCAAAGCAACATAATTAAAATCATAAGCTTTTGTATACCAAGCAAGTATTTTCTCTAATGCAAGCTTACTGTCTCCATAAGGATTAGTAGGCTCTTTTCTGCAATCTTCTTTTAGAGGAATAGCTTCAGGCTCTCCATAAACAGCAGCAGTAGAAGAAAATATAAAGTTCTTTACTTTAGCTCTAAGCATAGCGTTAAGTAAATTTATAGAGTTAGATACATTGTTATGATAATATTTAGCAGGATTTTGTACGCTCTCTCCAACTTCTATATAAGCACATAAATGCATAACAGAATCAATATTATGTTTAGCAAATATTTCATCAAGTAAAGCACTATCTCCAATGTTTCCCTGATAAAAGTTCTTACAATCTTTAATAGCCTCTTTATGTCCATACTCAAGTGAATCTATTACAACAGTTTCTATATTCTGTTTTAAAAGTTCACGCACCACATGCGAACCAATATAACCAGCTCCTCCGCAAACTAATACAGCCATAATAAAAACCCTCCTATTTATAAAAATTAATTTTCAGCACCTAAACTCTCTAAAAGCTCAGTAGTCTCAGTATCATTAGCATAATATAAAACACCATCTCCGTCTTCATCAGTGCTGTTAATATCAAAATCCAAATCATTAACCAAATATTTAATAACTTCTAAATTATCATTCAAAGAAGCAATATGAAGCCCATTAGCATCATAAATATTTCTGGAATCAACTAAATCAGGATGAGCTTGAACTAACATTTTTACTTCCTCCGCACTTCCAGTACCGCAAGCCCATAAAAAAGCATTCCACCCATCTTCATCTTTAATATAAGGGTCAGCATTATTGTCAAGTAGATATTTCATTATACCCAAATCTCTATAAAATATAGCAAATATTAAAGGAGTAGCTCCATCAATGCTATAACTATCGTCCATAAACTCGCTATACTCGCTTTCATCTGTACTTATAGTATCATTAATTAATTGATTATCATTCTCTATTAATTCTGCCACCCTTTTTAAACTGTGATTTCTTATAGCATCAAATATATCATACTCTTCACTATATTCCCCCTCTTCTCTGCCTTCATAAGCAAATGCATAAGCACTCTTAGTATCAACAAACTTACCATTTACTTTCACAACATTAGTATACTCTTTATGATATATATTATTAGGGTCACTAACATACACTTTATTATTATTATTAACTGAAACTTCAGATTCTTTCTTACAAGAAAATAAAACAACAGATAATACTATCAAAATAATAAACAATATTCTTTTCATAAATACAAAACCGCCATTCCATATAACTTATATTATATAGCTAATTATACTACAAAAATCAATTATTTTCTATAGCAATATAATAATAAAAAATATTTACTATTATCTTATATAAACTGTTATAATTAGTATAATATTATAATTGACTTTTTTAATAAAAAATATTAGACTCTACCGAGATTTTTTAGGAGATTTTATTATGGGACACAATATAATAGATGGATATAGAAAAATAGAAGGTAATTATCCAACATATAGAGAATATTTAATACATTTCTACTGTAAAGATTGTTCTAATTTTTGGGCTGTAGATGATAAAGAAATCAATATCGTAGAAGATGATGATTTAACTAATATAGATGATATAATAGATGATTCTGTATCAAACTGCCCTATATGCGGTTCAACAAATATAGCAAGAAGCAATAAAAATAATTAATTGCCTAATTTGTTTTTAATAAGTTCTATAATCTCTTTAGAATCAATCTCATTAGCTAATTGTAAGGCATCTTTATCTTCCTCATTTTTAATGCCTAAATTAGCACCGTTTTCTATTAATATTTTTGCCACATGAATATTATAATTTTTTAAAGCTATTATCAAAGCAGATTCATTTCTAACATCAACATCATCTAAATTAGCACCATTATCTAAAAGAAAATTCACAGTCTCAATAGCACCGTCTTCAGCAGCATACATAAGAGGAGTTTTATTACTAAAGTCCCTAGCATTAATATTTATACCAGACCTAAGTAAAGCTTTAATCTTTTTTAAATCCCCATACAAACAAGCTATATGTATATTATCACTATTAGAATCTAGCCTAATATTTTTAAAAGCTCGTTTTAATATGGGTGTAAGTATAACAAGACCAACTATTACGATAATTATTATAGTACTGTATTCCATAATACAAAATCCTATGATTTCAAATCACAACTTAAGAACTAATATAAAAACATAAAATCTTTAAATTTAGTAAAAGTATATAATAAGATTATTAATTATTCAAATAAATTATATCTTTATTATTAGTATCTATTACAATATTTTTTCCGTCAAACTTCTTAGCATCTTTATAAACTATATAAGGCATATTTAATTCCTTCAAAAGTATAGCAGAATGAGAAATAGAACTTCCATTCAATGATATAACACCTTTAATATTGTTAGAAAAATTAGCAATGTTTGACACATAAATATTATCTGATATCAATATAATATCTTTATCATCAGGCAATTGTATTTTCTTATCTAACATTACAGATAAAACTTGATTTAAAATATCCTGAATATCATATTTTCTCTCTACCATATATAAATCATCAAACTCATTAAAACAATCATACATATTTTGCATAATATTAGTATACAAATATAAAGCAGTATGTTTAGAAGTATCAAGCAAACTATCTACATCATTAATAACAGCCTCATCTAAAAGCATAGATAAATGTGAATCAAATATAAAAGAAGCATCATTAGAAACTTTTTTTTCTTCCATTTTCTTTTTTTGTTTCAATATCTCTTTTCTTACGGTTTCTATTGCATATACAAATTTTTCCTTTTCAGCTTTTACATCAATATCTCTCTGCTCTTCATATCCTATCTTAATATCTAAATCAACATACTTAGCTAAACCGCTAACCTTTCCCTCGCACACAATTTCAAAATCAGAATTAACAGTGTAAACTTTTTTCGCTTCATTATCACTAAAGTCAAACTTTCCGCCAAATAAATCTTTAAAAAACTCTGTTAAAACTTGATTATTATCTCCTTTTACATATACTTCCACAACATCATCTTTTTGTATATTTAATAAAGATATCTTACTCATACTATCAGCACAAACAATATTTTTATTTTTAGTTTTATTAGTAATATACACAGAGCAATTATTTTTTGAAACCATATTCATAAACATAAATATAGGTCTTGCATGAAAACCATTTTTTAATTTTACAGTATATTCTTGTTTTATATAATCTTTTAAATTTTCTTGAATATTTTCACTGAAATATTTTTTCTCAAGATTATTTAATTTCTCTTCTATATCATTTATTTTTTTATTTAAAGAAGCCTCAGAAGCAGCAATCATTGCCCCCTCTACAATAGGAGCAAATGATATTCTTACATTCTTTTGTTTTTCTTTATCTAACATATCTATAGCTTTTTTGCAATTTGCCAAAGCTTCTTTACTATCAAAAAATATAAGAACACCATCATCAGTATAATTATCATTTATAACATTATAAATATCATTATAGTTAGTACCCAATAACCCCTCTCCTATTCCTCCAGAACAAGCAGCAGATATTTTACTAACTTGATTAACATATTTTTGTAATGCTCTTACAAATTCATTACTATCAGAAACTAAAATTAAACCAACCACATTTAATCCTTTTTATAATTTTTTATTAATTAACATATTATTTATAAGATAAAGTATAATAAAAACATAATTTTTTGCAATATTATTGCCTTCTATTATAAAAATATTTTTATCTTCATATTAAATTGCTTGCAATTATTTTACAATAAATATATTATTACAACAAATATTAAGGGGGGTTCTAATGCTCAAAAAAATATTAATTTCAACATTAGTTCTTGCATTTTCTGTAGCAACTATGTTTGCACAAGAAACTGCACAAACAACAACAGACACTACTACTACTCAAGAATCTAATAACACAACAGGTGAAAAACCTAGAGAAGAATTAGATCAAAACTTTGTAGACGCTTTGGTTAACCAAGATGAAGAGCTTTTAATTAATGCTATAGAAACTGGTTCACCATCAGTTAAAGCATTATGTTTTGAAGCTTTAACTAAAAAAGGTGTTAATAGTGATTTAGCTATCAAAACTATTAACAGATATGTTAGCTATGGTTTAGGTACTTCTTCTAGCTCTAATGCTGATTCTACTGTAAGATATCAAGCATTACAAGCAGCAAAAATTGCTAAATCAGAAACTAGCGTAGACTATATATCTCAAATGCTTTTTGCTGAACAAGAAACTTTCAATATCATCGCTGCTGTACAAGCTTTAGGTGAAATAGGAAGTGAAAAAGCTGTTCCTGCTTTACTTTTCCAATTAAGATTAGGAAGAACTCAAGGTATAGTTTATGAAGTAGCTGTTGCTTTAGGTAAAATAGGAAGCCCTATGGCTTTAGGTGATTTGATAGATCTTTCTCAAGATGATCAATATTTCTTAGCTATTAGACAAGCTGCTATAGATGCTATTAAAAATATTAAACCTGCTGCTGATAATAACAACAATACTCAACAAAATACTGAAAACAACTGAAACTACTCAGCAATAATAATAATATATTTTTATAGTATATATAAAAAAGCCCTCTATTATAAAAATAGATGGGCTTTTTTAATTTATAAGTTTATATGTTTTTGGAGTTCATATGAATATTTTAAAAAATTATAAATTTTCGTTTATCTTGATTTTAGGAATGTTGGTAGGCTCTATTATTGGTGTAATTTTTGGAGAGAAGGCTACTGTACTTCAGCCTATTGCTGATATATTTTTGAATTTACTTTATTGCTGTGTTGTTCCTATGATATTTGTTTCGCTTGTATATTCTATATCAAATATGGAAAATACAAATAAACTTGGAAAAGTATTGGGTATAATGATAGTTATATTTTTATTAGCTGAAACTATAGCTGCTATATATATGCTTATAATAACTATAATATTTAATCCTGCTGAGGGAGCTAATATTGCTATGAATGAAACTATAAATAACATGACTAGCAATTCAAATATATTGGCAATGTTTACAGTTAATGATTTTCCTCTTTTATGGTCTAGACAAAACCTAATGGCTTTAATAGTATTTGCAATGCTAATAGGAATTGCTACTGTAAAGGTTGGAGAAGTTGGAAAACCTGTAGTAAAATTTTTTGGTTCTTTAACTTCAATAATATCAAAAGTAGTTTCATATGTTATGTATATAGCACCTATTGGTCTTGGAGCTTTCTTTGCAACATTAGTAGGACAAAATGGAGCAGCACTTTCTGGACCATTATCCAGAGCTTTAATAATATATTTTATAGCGGCTGTAGTATTTTATTTTTTATCGAATACAGTATTTGCTTATTTAGCTTATGGAATAAAAGGAGTAAAATTATTTTGGAAATATATAATACCTCCTTCTTTAGTTTCTCTAGGAACATGTTCTTCTGCTGCTACAATACCAACTAATTTAATAGCAGGAAAAAATATTGGCATACCAGATGATATTAATGATTTAACAATACCTATGGGTTGTAATCTGCATAAGTCTGGTGCTACACTAATAACTATATTAAAAATTACTTTTATGTGCAGTATGTTTAACATCAATATATTAGAACCGCAAAACATAATAACAGCTATATTGGTATCAGTTTTAGCATCGTCTGTAATGGGAGCTATACCTGCTGGAGGATATGTTGGAGAGATTTTTATAATATCTGCTTTTAATTTCCCTCCAGAGTCTATACCTATTATGGTTTTAATTGGTACAATCACAGATGCTCCTGCTACTGCAATAAATGCTACAAATGATGTTGGAGCTGGTATGTTATTGGCTAGAATTTTTAAAGGTAAAAATTGGATAAAAGATAATTAACTATTAAATATTAATTTTTATAAATGCTTAATAATTACATTATTAGGCATTTTTTATTAGTTTCAATTAAGTATATTTTCTAATATTAGAATAAACAGTATGTACAGATATTTGCAATCTTTCTGCTAATGCCTCTACAGAGCCCTTTATATTGAAGAATCCTATTTCATAAAGTTTTATTATTATACTCTTGTTTTTATCCTGATTTGGTATTGACATATCAAGCATGATTTCATTTATATTTTTATTAAGGATAGATGATATCATATCGTCTATATTTGAGCTATAATTTTCATGAAACTTTTTTTTATTATCTTTTATATCAAATTCTTTTACAAAATCTATTAAACTTACTTCCATATTGATATTTATACATAATAATCCTATAAGTTTATCTTTATTTTTTATTGGTATGGTTATGGATTTGCATCTGTCTCCATTTGGAAATTTAGATTCGTATGGCTCTAAAAATTTCTTATCTTCATGTACACCTGCTATAATCTCTAATGCCAAATTAGTAATAGGTGCTCCTGGATTTCTAGAAGAATTATGTCCGTTTTCTATAAATTTAACTGCATTTTCAAAGTTATCTAAAGAATGTACTAATGCTTCACAGCTTCTTCCAAAGGCATTTGCTATACCTTTTACAACATATTTGTACGATTCTATTATTGCTCTATCTGTTTCATCAAAATATACGGGATTAATTTTATTTTCTGAATTATCTTTATCAAAATTATCCATAATAAATCCTTATTATAAAATTATAAATCATAAAATAAAAATATCAAGTATAAAAAAAATATATATTTTTTATATATATTTTTTTATTTTATAGAAATTTTATTGATTTTATCAAAAAAAATTAACTATACTTAAAATAAAAATATCATGTAATTTAAGGAAGTTTTATGACCATAGAAGAATTTAATAGTAAATATTTGGTAAACAGAGAAGGAACAAATTCCCAAAAGTGGGAAACAAAAAAAGACAGAAGATTTTTAGTAGATGGTTTAATACCTATGTGGGTAGCAGACATGGAATTCAGAGCTCCAGACGAAGTTATAGAAGCTTTAAATAAAAGAGTTTCTCATGGTGTTTTTGGATATACAGTTTTATGGGATAGTTATTTTGAAGCATTCTTTAATTGGCAAAAAAGCAGGTATAATATAGACTTAAAAGAAGAATGGATAAACTTTTCTACAGGATTAGTAACTGCATTATATTGGTTGGTTAATGCTTTTACAAACAAAGGAGACAGTGTTGTAATACTTACTCCTGTTTATTATCCATTTCATAATGCTGTTAAAGACAATGAAAGAAATTTAATAAAATGTGAATTAAAAAATGATAACGGAGTATTTTCAATTGATTTTGAAAAACTAGAAAGCGATATAGTAAAAAATAATGTAAAATTGATGATATTCTGTAACCCTCATAACCCTGCTGGAAGAGTTTGGACAGATGAAGAGATAGATAAAGCTTTTGATATATGTAAAAGACATAATGTATATATTATTTCTGATGAGATTCACCAAGATATGAATTTGGGTGTAAGACCATTTATTTCTGCTCTATCTATCAAAAATAAAGATAAATATTTAGACAGATTAATAGTATTATCTTCAGCTTCAAAAACATTTAACTTAGCATGTCTTCTAAACTCTCATATTATAATACCAGATGAAAAGATGAGAGAAATATATAACAAATATGCAAACACAGTTAATAGAACAGAATTAAGTTTATTAGGAATGGTTGCTACAGAAGCAGCATATAGATATGGTTCAGATTGGCTTGACGGACTTTTAAAAACATTAAAACGCAATTATGAATATATAAGAGATGAATTAAAAACAAAAGTACCTGAAATAATAACAAGTCCTTTAGAAGGAACTTATTTGCCTTTTATAGATTTAAGAAAAGTTGTTAGTCCAGATAGAGTAAAAGAGTTTATACAAGATGACTGTAAAATAGCTATAGACTTTGGAGAATGGTTCTCTGACAGTTGTAAAGGCTTTATAAGAGTTAATATTGCAACAGATTTTAAATATATAGAAGAGTTTGTAAACAAAGTAACTTCACAATTAAAAAATAAAAACTATAAATAATTATAAAATGGAGGTCTTTTATGAAAAGTTCTTTTTGGAAAAATTATAGGTTCCCGATACTGTTAGTTTCAGGAGTAGTTGTAGGAAGTATATTGGGAATAGTTCTCAAAGAGAAGGCTACAGTTTTAAAGCCGTTTGGGGATATATTTATTAATATACTATTTACTGTAGTTGTGCCTTTGATATTTTTATCTATTACAAACTCTATTATTCAAATGGATAATATGAAGAGATTAGGTAAAATAGTAGCTTCAATGTTTGTAGTATTTATTATCACAGGACTTATTGCTGCAACTATAATGATAGTTACTGTTAGAGTATTTAATCCTGCTGAAGGTTTTACTATGCCTATCACTCAAGTTGAAGAGCCTAATCCTCCTAAAGTTTCAGAACAATTAGTAAAGATGGTTACTGTTACAGATTTTAAAGATTTGCTTTCTATAAGCAACATGCTTCCTCTTATAGTATTTTCTTTATTCTTTGGTTTTTCTATAAAGTTGGTAGGAGAAAAAGCTCAACCATTAATCCCTGTTATTAATGCGGCCACACTTGCTTTAATGAAATTAGTAGGCATTATAATGTATTATGCTCCTATAGGTTTAGGTGCTTATTTTGCTAATTTGGTTGGTAAGTTTGGACCGGAATTGATAGGTACTTATGCTAGGGCTTGTGCTGTTTATTATCCTGCAGCTTTCTTATATTTCTTTATCTTCTTCCCTATTTATGGATATATTGCTGCTGGAAAATATGGAGTAAAATCTATGAAATATTTAATTACTCCTATGATAACTTCTTTATCAACACAAAGCTCTATTGCTACACTCCCTATAAACTTGGAAGCTTCTAAAAAAATAGGTGTTAATGAAGATGTTAGAAATATAGTTTTACCTATAGGTGCTACTGCTCATATGGATGGTACTTGCTTAAGCGGAATATTGAAGATTGCTTTCCTTTATGGTGTATTTGGAATGAACTTCACTGGTATTGATGTTTGGGTTGGTTCTATAATATTTGTTGTACTTGCTGGTATGGCTAATGGTGCTATACCTGGTGGCGGACTTATAAGTGAGATGCTTATTGTTTCTATATACGGCTTCCCACCTGAGGCTTTCCCTTTGATTGCTACTATTGGTATATTGGTTGACCCTCCTGCTACTATGGTTAATTCTGTTGGTGATAATGTTGCTGGTATGTTGGTTTCAAGAATAGTAGAAGGAAAAGAATGGTTTAAACAAAAAGTTACTCAAGCTTAATTAAAATCATAAAACAATAAAAGCATGCCAAAACTACGGCATGCTTTTATTTTATATTAAATAACATTTCTATATAATTGATATTTATTATTCTATATTATATAATTATAATTAATATTTCACTCATTATTTAGTATTTAGAGGAAAACATATGAGAAGAGAATTAGCTATTGTTTTAGAAACATATAATAACAATATTGCTAAAGTACAATTACAAAGAAGTTCTAGTTGTGATGGCTGTAAAATATGTTCAACAGGCAAACCAATTATATTAAGAGCTATAAACAACATAAATGCTTCTAATGGAGATAATGTGATTATAGAAGTAGAAGAACTAAAAAAATCTGCCAATTTCTTTGTATATATAATACCTCTAATATGTCTTATAATAGGATATTTTGTAGGTAATTATATATCTAAAATTGCTAATATTAATCATGATTTAGGACCTGTAATTTCTTTTGTATTCTTTTTTGTTTATGTTTTTTTTGGCGTACTAAAATTGAAAAAAAATAATAATAAGGTTATAGCTAATATAATAGCAAAAAATAAATTATGAAAATAAAATATATTATACTTTCTTTAGCACTATTTTTATTTGCATCTTGCAAAACTAATTATGAAAACTTTTATAAAATAGGAAATGATACAGTATCCTCTGTCTATAAAATCATAGGGTTAGAAATAAAACCAAAAGTAGAAAAGTTTCATGATAATTATATATACACTTTTAAGAATGATACCAATGCTTTATATAATAGCGTAAAGTATGCTAATTATTTATGGAAGAACGAAGGATATTATATTACTCAGCATAATGGTTTTGGAAAAGAAAATGGAAATGTTGAGCTAGCAAAAAGTTCAATAGACCCTAATAAAGTAATAAGAATTAATATTCATTCCTACACTAATAATTCTTTTGATGTTATTATATCATTAGTAAATGGAACGATAAAGCTAAAAAATAATACGAATAATTAAATATTATCCATATTAAAATTAAGCCAATATCCAAGCTCCACAAATAATTTTTTCTCTTCTTCATTAAAACTTATAAGAAGACCTTTATATTTTAGAAGTATCTTATAAAATATATTTTCATAAGTATTTCTATCTATTGGCATATCATTATTAGATAAAAACTTAATATCCCTAAGTAAATCAAATATAATTTTTCCATTTCCTGTTTCATAAAGCTCATTTAATGCATTTTTAATATTCTCTCCAACAACCTCAGATATACCGCTGTTAGAAATAAATATACCAGCATTTCTAGCATCTTTTAATTCCTTAGACACCTCATCATATGCCTCTCTTCCTTTTGATACTATAAGCTCTCTTAATATAGGAGAATCCATAGCTCCCATTAATCTTCTATAGTCATAATCTGGTGTAATATCATTTGTATTGAAATATTTAAATAGTTTTTTATATTCAGGATATATTTTATGCATTATATCATCTAATTTTGAAATATCATCTTTAAATAATGAATCTGAAAACTTATCTCTAATATCAGAACTTAAATCTTTCAAATGCATAGTATATACTAAATTATCATTACAATCCTTATATTCAGAAAGAGTGATATTATTTTTTAATTCATAATTCTCTTCAACAGTATCAACTTTAAAATATAAATCTGATGTTATATTATCAGTCATTACTCCTTCAATATGATTTTTATCTATTAGAGTAGCTTTAATATTATGCTTAAAAATATTTATATCTTTTTCTTTATAATTACTAGCAATTAAATTAAATATAAACTGATTGATAATATAAAGTTTAGTAAATAAATCTATCTTAGCATTTTTCTCATAAAAATATCTGGCAGTATGATGTTCTTTTTTATTACTAATTGAAGTCTCTAATGCTTTTAAAAATCCTTGATAAGCCTCTTCTACAAAAGGAGCATCTTTATCTTTGACAAGCATTCTAGCATAATGAAAAGACCTCTCTGCATATTGCATATTTTTGATAGGCTCTATTCTAGAAACATCTTCAAAAAACCAACCGCAAGAAGTATAAGCAAATAAAGAATATTTATAAGATTCCATTAAAAATATAAACTCTTTGAAAGATATATATTTGGAGCATATTTCGTATAAATCTTTAGCATCAGAATCATTATATATAGCCCTAACATACTCTTCCCTAAGAGAATTTCTAGATTCATTTGTAAAGTTTAAAAATAATGCAAATAATTTGTCTTGCATATTTCTAAGTATATCAAAAGCTTCTCTAAGTCCAGTCCTCCAAGATAAGTCAATAACACCATCACCGCCGCATCCGCAATTACTTCTCCACCTCTCAACACCATGCGAACAGCTCCAAGAAGTACCTCTTTTACCTTCACCTTCATGCAATATCACCTCTTCACTAGGAGGACATATACTTAAATAATGCTCATAATTTGTAGGCGTAATATTATCATAGTGAATATTATCTTGAAAATATCTAGCCAAACACATATCACCAAAAGGCTCATGATGTCCATAACTCTCGCCATCTGTAGCAATATTTACAAGCTTTCTATCACCATAAGCATTTCTTATTCTCTCAGCTAATTTCTCAGCAGAACAAAGCAAATGTTCAAAAGCTATAGCGTTAGATATATAAGGGTCATAAAAAAATACAGCAATTCTCTTACCATTATGCCCATAAAGCCAATAAGGTTTTGATGTGTCTATTCTAGCACCGGATACATCAGTTTGAGTAATACCTTTAACATAATGTGCCTGATATGGAGAAAGTATTGTAAACTTAACCCCACAGTCGCATAAAGCATCAACAACATCTAAATTTATAGCAGTCTCAGAAAGCCATATACCCTTTGACTTTCTTTTGAAATATTTTTCAAAATTGTAAAGTCCCCATTTAATCTGTACCACCATATCTTCTTTTTTGGCAAGCGGTAAAATTATATGATTATAAACCTGAGCAATTGCATTACCATACCCTAACCTTTCCATACTAAGTTTATCTGCTTCTAATATTCTCTTTAATAAATCCGGCTTCTTATCAGCAATATAATCCAATAATGTAGGTCCAAAATTAAAGCTTATATACTGATAATTATTAGACATATCCGTAATTCTTCCATAACCGTCTAATATTCTTGAATAAGCATTTGGGCTATAACATTCATTAGTTATTCTTTCATTCCAATCATGAGCAGGCGATGCACTTATTTCTTTTTCTATCTCTCCCAAAAACGGATTTTCTCTTGGAGGCTGATAAAAATGCCCATGCAATATCAAATATTTCATAATTAGAATCCTAGTATAAAAAGATTATTTAAAGTATAAACAAACTTACATATATTTGCAAGCAAATAATTTTTATTTTAATTATCGAAATAAAGGTTTGTTTTTTAAGTATAAAAAAGCCCAATACAAATTGCATTGGGCATTATTTCATTATTTGGATATATTTTTACTTAGATAAATATTTATGTATACCAGCCGCAGCTCTTTTACCGTCACCAATAGCAAGTATAACAGTAGCAGCACCGCGAGCAGCATCACCGCCAGCAAATACTCCCTCTACAGAAGTAGCACCAGTCTCTTCATCTATAACATAAGTACCTTTTTTAGTAGTTTGTAATTCAGGCACTTTTCTAGATATAAGCGGATTAGGAGTAGTACCTATAGCAACAATAACAGCATCAACTTCTATATCTTCAGTTTTACCTTCAACAGGAACAGGTTTTCTTCTTCCATCAGCATCAGGCTCACCAAGTTCCATAACTTGAGTTCTAACTGCTTTTACATTATCATTTTCATCAGCTAGAATTTCTAAAGGAGCTCTTAAGAATCTAAAATCAACTCCCTCTTCCATAGCGTGATGAACTTCTTCTAATCTTGCAGGAAGCTCTTTTTCTGTTCTTCTATAAACTATATATACTTTTTCAGCACCAAGTCTTACAGCAGTTCTGCAAGCATCCATAGCCACGTTACCGCCGCCTAATACAGCAACTTTTTTGTGTCTTATAACAGGAGTATCTACTTCTGGGAATTTATATGCACCCATTAAATTTACACGAGTTAAATATTCATTAGCAGAATAAACTCCGCAGTAATTTTCACCAGGTATATTTAAAAAAGCAGGAAGTCCAGCACCAGTACCCAAGAATATAGCATCATACTCTTTTCTTAACTCTTGGAAATCCAAAGATATACCAGCAACTTCATTTATTTTAAATTTAACACCATCTTTCTTAAGGTTTTCTACCTCATGAGCAACCAATTCTTTAGGCAAACGAAACTCAGGAATACCATACATAAGTACCCCGCCTATAGTATGTAAAGCCTCAAGCACTGTAACATCATAACCTAATTTTATTAAGTCGCCAGCACAAGCTAAACCAGCAGGACCAGCACCTACAATACATACTTTTTTACCATTTTTTTCTACTTTTAAGCCATCATATTGAGCATGTTTTCTTTCATAGTCAGCAACAAACATTTCTAATTTACCAATAGCAACAGGCTCAAATTTCTTACCAACAACACATCTTTGCTCACACTGAGTTTCTTGAGGACATACTCTTCCGCAAGCTGCAGGTAATGCGTTAGTTTCTTTTATTTTTTTAGCTGCTTCTAAAAATTTCTTTTCAGCTATAAGCCCTATAAACTCAGGGATTTTTACCTTAGCAGGACAGCCTTCCATACAATGCGGAACTTTACAATCCAAACATCTTAATGATTCAGTATAAGCTTGTTCTTCTGTATATCCTAAAGGAACTTCTTTAAAATCCTTTTTACGCTCTTCGGCACTTCTTTGAGGCATTTCTTGCCTAGGTATTTCACCTAATTTTGATCTTGGTGGGCATATATTTATCTCCTATTTTCTTTATAGACCAATATTAAATTTGATAATATTATACAATAAATAAAAAATATAGCAATGATATATTTTTATTTTATCATTATAGAATATAAAAAAGATTTCATCAAGTTTAAATTATAATTATCAATTAAATTATATAATCAAGATACAATATAATACTTATAAAATATAAAATAAAGTTTTTTCTTTTTTTTGCATTGATAAACACTTGTATATTGAACAAAATAAATATATAATACAAAAAAATAAAAATTATAATGGAAGAGTGTAAATTTTATGGAAAAAGAACTTATTTATTCTGTAGAAGATGATGATAATATAAGAGATTTAATTAAGTACACTGTTGAAGAAGCTGGATTTAATATAGAATGTTTCAGTAATGGTAAGGATATGCTTGAAGCTTTAAAAAACAATATACCTAGTTTAATACTTTTGGATATTATGCTTCCAGATATGGAAGGTACTGATATATTAAAAATAATAAGAACAGATTATGCACATTTACCTATAAAAGTAATAATGCTTACAGCAAAATCTAGTGAAATCAATATAGTTACAGGGCTTAATTTGGGTGCTGATGACTATATACCAAAACCTTTCTCTGTATTAGAACTCATAGCTAGAATTAAAGCTAATTTAAGAAAAAAAGACGTGAGAGTAGATACAGAAGAATTGACATTTGGCGAGATTAAGCTAATAGTAAAAAAAAGAGTTGTGTATGTTAATGATAGGCAAGTTTCGCTCACTCAAAAAGAGTTTGACCTTTTAAAACTTCTTATGGAAAATGCTAATAATGTTGTAGATAGAGAGATGATGCTTGAAGAGGTTTGGGGAGTAGAACATTCTATGGAAACTAGAACTATTGATATGCATATTAAATCTATTAGACAAAAATTAGATTTAAAAAAAGAAAATATTATTACTATTAGAGGAATGGGATATAAATTAATAGAAATTTAATTATTTTATGATTAGAAATATATTTTTAAAATCATTATTAATTCTTATATTATCAAGTGCTTTAATGTTTATAGGAATTCTCTTTACAGTGCAGTATAATAATATTATGTACAGCAGAGTAATGATTGTTAATATTATAGACATGCTTCAAAGAGAAATTAATATATATGATATAAAAACAGAAGATGATTTTAAAAATTTCGTATTACAATCAGACAAAGAAGAATTAAGAATAAGTATAATATCTACAAACGGTATAGTTATTGCAGATACCTTAAGCGACACAGCAAAAACAACACTCGGCAACCATAATAATAGAAGCGATGTTATAGAAGCCTTGCACAATACGAACGATGAGCCGTCTTTTTCAATAAGCACTTCTATTAGTCAAAAAACACCTTATATATATGCCTACAAAAAAAAATTAAATCTGATGACTTTGTTGATTATATATTAAGAGTATCTATTCCTATGGATTCTATTAATAAATATTTAACTACATTCTTATTTACTGCTGTTATGGTGATAACTATTGTTGTAATACTCATGGCTTTTGTACTTCCTATAATGTCTAGAAATATTATGAACCCTTTCTACATTATTAAAGAGACATTAGATAATATATATAATAACCGCTCACTTACACCTAAAAACCTTACAGGGTTTAATGATGTTAACAATATAATTTATGATATTAACGAAGTTGCTGTTGATTTGAATAATAATATCATAGCATATCAGACTGAAAAAGAAAAACTTAATTATGTATTAGAGAATATTGCTCAGGGAATTATTGCTGTTAATAAGAAAAAAGAAATATTTTTTATTAATCAATTTGCTATAGATTTTTTGGATATTGGAGAGAGAGCTGTTAATAATTTAAATGAGATAATAAAAGATGAAAATGTAATAAAAAAGATAGATAATGCTATAGAATTAGGAAGGTTTTCAAAGTTTGATTCAAAAGAACATAATATGGATATAGAAATCACTATTATACCGATACGTAATAATGAAAATATATCCGCTTTAATAAAATTTGAAGATGTTACAGATATTAGAAAATTAGAGATAGAAAAACAAGACTTTTTTATTAATGCCTCCCACGAATTAAAAACACCTTTAACTTCTATTTTGGGTTATTCTGAACTTCTGCTAGCTACCGGCGGTGGAAAGAACTTAAATGATTTTTTAAATAGAATAAATACAGAAGCATTGAGAATGAAAGAGCTAGTTATGGATATGCTTACATTAAGCAGAATAGAGGCTAATTGGCAAGAGACTATAGATGAAAAAATGGATATAAAAGAGATAATACTTAATGTTTATGACAGCAATAAGTTAAAAGCACAAAAAAGAGATATTACAATAGACTTAAATATAGAATCTGCTTTTATAATGGCTAATAAAGAAAAAATAACAGAGGTAATTAATAACCTTGTAGACAATGCCATAAAATATACAGATGACGGCGGAAATGTAAAAATTATTCTAAGCACAGATAAAGATAAAGCAATTTTTACAGTAAAAGATACAGGCTGCGGAATAGCCCCGCAGTATTTAAACAGAATATTTGAAAGATTCTTTAGAGTAAAAAATAATAAATACCTTAAAGTCAATGGAACGGGGCTTGGACTAACAATAGTAAAAAATATATGTAATAATTATAACGCTGATATACATGTAAAAAGCGAAGAAAATGTTGGAACAGAGATAAGCGTTGTATTTAAATTGTATGATGAAGAAAAAGAAAAAAACATAAAGAAGGCTGTTTAAATATTTTTATTTAAGCATAATTGTCTAAATGCCTCATAAGAAACTATAGCAGCGGTATTTGATACATTTATAGAGCGTATATCATCACTCATAGGCAAATATACAGAGTTAGCAGCATCATTTTCCCATATAGATTCTCTTAAACCAGTGCTTTCCCTTCCAAATAAAAGTATATCATTATCACTATAATTAAACTCATCATAGCGGATATGGCCAAACTTTGATATAGGCACTATTCTTTTATTGTTCTCTTTGCAATATTCTAAAAAAGTGTGTTCATTTTCATGTTTTATTAGGTTCAACTTTTCCCAATAATCAAGCCCTGCCCTTCTAATCTCTTTAGCACTTAGTATAAACGAAGGTTTTGATACTATATGAAGCGATATGTTTAACCCAACGCAAAGCCTTCCAATATTACCTGTATTAGAAGGAATCTCTGGTCTGTATAATGCTATTGATACATTAAAGTTTTCATTGCTTATATTAATTTTATCTTTCATATTTCATAAATAAAAAAGGAAACTTTAATTCCCCATACCTTAATAATTTTATATTAAACTTTTACTCTGCTTGCTTAATAAAAACACCTTTTATAGCTGTATCTACATTATTATTTTCTTCAACAGTATAAGTTATGTTTGCTATAGAAGAAGATATTATGTCATTATTATTTATATCTTCAAAAGTCATATCAAGTAAATGTTCTTTTGATGTGATATTACTATTATTATAATCCATTTCGTTATATACAGCTATATAACCATTTTTAACTTTTAATATTTGGCCTGAAGAAAAATTAAATGTTTTATTTACTTTCCCAAAATAGAAATCCATAGAACCATCTTCTTTTATTATAATATAAGAACCTAAAAAATTAACATCACTTACATTTGGAGTTTCATCAACATTCCAAATACCTGCATAAGTTTTATCTATTCCTATAATATTTTCTTCTATAGTGTCTTTCAAATTTTTGCAGCTTATAGTAAATAAAGATATTAATAATAAAGATGAAACTAGAAGCCTTTTTAACATATTTGAATTCCTTTTTTGAATTGTTTTATATTAGTTATAAATTTACTTTTTGTCAATAGAATTAAAATTATATATTTTAAAACTATTATCAAATATTTTAAAAAGTTTTGAAATAAATTTAATATTTTGTATTATTAAAAATTAATAGTGATATTCAAAAACTCAAAATTAAAAAAACATAATCATTTAAGTATAAATAAAAAAAGGAGCTTATTTTTAAAAAGCCCCTTTAATTTATATTCTAATTAATTATCGTTTACAGCCTTTTCATTGTTGCTTTCTTCGCCCTTAGCTACAATAGCAGGCTTTTCTTCCACCTCTTCTTTTTTAGGCTCAACTACTCTAAGTGAATTAAGAAGAGTATAAGCAACGGCTACATTCTCTTCGCCTGACTCTGACATCACTCTAAAAGACATAAGCGAAGAATATCTGCTTCTGCCATAAGAATATCTAAATCCTATTTCTACTGAAGCTCCGGCATCTATTGTAACAACTTCTTTATCAAGTACAATAGCAGCCAATGCCTGAGACAAGTCAGTTTTTATTCTAACATTATTAAGTCTTCTAGAAGTTCTATTAACTATAGTAAGTACTCCTGTTCTGTTTCTCTCATCAAGTTTAACAGTAACATTGAATGGGTTTTCAGAATATTTCTCCTCTATTCTAGAAACTATTGAAGCATTAATATTAGCCCATTCTTTTATAGTATTAGGACCTCTAAACTTAGACCATAACATTCTTGATACATCATGGAAGAATATACCTCTTATTCTGCTGCTTCTATTAAATTTAGCCTCAGATTCATAAACTCTTCTCATATATTCAAGCTCAGGTCTCAAACTACCGTCTTGAAGCCTATTATCAATCATATTACCAACTAAAACATTGTATTCACCAGATAAATATCTAGGCCAAGCAGTAAGCATACCAACATGTTGAGGACGGCTAGCCTCATATATCATAACAGCATCATAATCAATACCCGCATCAAAGAACATATAAGGGTCTTGTCCATGTTCCTGTCCATGATTCCAACCTAAAGTAAATGCCCATAATTTTTTCTTTATTCCAGAATCTTTTATTGCCTTTATAATAAGTGATTCTTTATGAGCTCTATACCATCTCCATTTTAATCCTATTTCCTTTCTGCCTCTATTAACAGCAAGCCAACGCATACGAGCAGCTTTGTTCATAGTAGACCAATTAGCAGGAGTATAAACTCCAGTAAGCTCTACCATCTCATCAACTAGCTCATAACCATCAACTTCACCAGTTCTAATAAAGTCCAAACCAATATATGATATATTAGGATTAGCATCATATCTTTTTAATATGTCTATAATATCCTGCACTCTCTTAGGGTCACCCAAAGAAATATGCCTGCTTTCTACTAAACTTTTTGTACTAGAATTGTATCCAACAGAAACTTCGTATCCGCCTTTTCTGTGTCCGCCGCCGGCTGCAAAATAACTCATAACATAAGCACCAAGCTCAACATTACCCTTAGATTTTGAAGCAGCTAGGTTCTCAACATTCTTAATCATAGCAGGTGCCCAAGGCTTATCAGGAGTGATTCCTCCAGTCCAACCAGTAGTTTGTCCTCCTATTACCCACAAAGTATCACATTTCATATAGCGAACCCAGTCGTATATGGCATTGTAATCTTCTGTAAGAGCTCCTGTTTCTATATTAGGAAGTTTTTTAGTAGTTAAATCTATAGCATATTCTAATGTAGTTATCTTTTTAGTCTCTCTAGCAGGCGGAGATTGTCTTCCTTTTACAGTAAAATCTTTTGTATAACCATAAACTCCGCTTTTTGTCTGTACAAGCACAACCGCCTGATATTCACCCAAATCGCCGCCAAATGGATGTAAATAAGTTGCTTTATACTCTGCATTTTTTAATTTAAATACATTAATAGGATATCTATCATCAACATTCTTTCTAACACTTTTATCTTTCTTATATCTCACATAAACGCTTAAATTCTCTACTTTATCCTCTGTATAAATAGAAGCATTTATAACTACAGGCTCATATCTAAATACTGATATCTTAGATAAATCTATAGAAACACGCGGAGCTTCTCTTTTCTTAGAATTAACAATAGCACCTTCTATAGCCTTGCTTAATCTATCTGATGTTTTATCAGTAGTATTTCCAGAAAATACCATAGCAGGAAGTACATTAGGATTCGGCATTCCGCTGCTCATCTCCTCATCACTCAATAATAATTCCTGATTAAAAAGGTCTATATCTTCTCTCACACTTATATCTTCATCTACATAAAAATCATCTAAATCTACAGCTAAATTATATTCATTAAATATAGGTTTACTATGAACCAAAGTAAGAGAATCTGGATTATACATATCTATTCTATGCGTTTTTCTATTATTACCATCTTCTTCTATCGCATATTGTAAATTGTTATTATAATTAATTATTGTAAGCCTTTCTCCTATACCAAAAGTAAGTAATATAAGAGAAGTTGCTATAAGTAACAGAATTGTAGTTGCTATAATGCTTTTTTTCATATAAAGTTGTATCCAATTATTATTTTATTTTTTTAGCTGTTTTGTCTAGTATGTTTTGTATATTTAGGGTGTTTAGCAATTTGCTTTTTTAAATGTGTAGAATCCACATGTGTATATATTTCGGTTGTAGTAATATCAGAATGCCCCAACATTCTTTGAACTGACCTTAAATCTGCACCATGCTGAATAAGGTGTGTGGCAAAGCTATGTCTTAAAGTATGAGGATAAACATTTTTCTCTATACCGCTTTTTTTCATTGCCTCTTTTACTATCTTCCAAATACCTACTCTAGAGATTTTATCGCCTCTAAAGTTTAAAAATAATTCACTAGTCTTTTTACCTTTAACCATCACTACTCTGCTGGTTTGAATATATCTTTTTAAAATATCTAAAGCTTTATCATTAATAGGAACTATTCTCTCTCTTTTACCTTTACCGCAAATTTTTAAATACTTCTCATCAAAGAATATATCTTCTATTTTTAATGAACAAATTTCACTAACTCTAAGTCCTGAAGAATACATTAGTTCAAATATAGCCTTATCTCTTAAACCCTTATCTGTTTTTTCATTATGCACAGACAATAAATCATCAACCTCTTCTGTAGTTAAAGATTCAGGCAACACTCTCTTTAAACGTATTACCTCTAAATTATCAGTAGGGTTCTTAGAAATATAATTTTCCATTACCAAAAATTTATACAAATTAACTATACTAACTTTATTCCTTGCAACTGTTCTAGATTTTGAACCTTGCTCTTTTCTTTCACTCAAGAACTTTTCTATATCTTTTCTAGTAGCTTTTAATATTGTTTTCTTATTTCTACCTAGAAAATCTAAATATATTACTATGTCTCTTCTATAAGACTCTAGCGTATTTTGTGACAACCCCTTCTCCATTGACTCATAATTTAAATACATTGATAATATTTCTTGATCTGAAATTTGCTTCACTGACATTTAATATTGCCTCTTTCTTTAAGATATATATACATAATTTAGTAAACATAAAAATTTTATAATATTCTGTTCACTTGCATATATTATCGGTAATATACTCAATATATTTAAACATAATATATTGTTTATAATATTATTATGTTTAAATAATATTAAATATTTTCAAAATTAAATATTATTTTTATTATTTTTTGATAAAAAAAAATATTATAAAAAGTAATAATTTTAATATTTTATTTATTTTTTTTGTTTGAGATAAAAAAAGTTAACAAAATATATATCTAAAATATATTGAATATGTTAAATTATATATATAAAAATGGAGGCTAATTTTATGGCAACTTTATTTGATATAATAGGACCTGTAATGATAGGACCTTCTAGTTCGCACACGGCAGGGGCTTGCCGTATAGGTAAACTAGCTAAAAAAATTTTGGGCGAAGATGTAAAAGAGGCAAAAATATATTTACACGGTTCTTTTGCTCTTACTTGGAAAGGTCATGGTACTGATAAAGCTATTTTGGCTGGACTTTTAGGATATGAAACTTATGACACTCAGCTTAGAGACAGTTATAAACTAGCTGAAGAAAATAATCTTAAATTTGAATTTATACCAACTACATTAAGAGAAGCTTTTCACCCTAACAGTGTTTATATAGAAGTAAAAGGTCAAAATAATGAGGCAAATATTTTAGCTTCATCTATTGGCGGAGGACTTATTGTATTAGATAAAGTAAATGGTATAGAAGTACATTACAAAGGAGACTTCCCTACTATAGCTATAGTTAATAAAGATGTACCTGGAATTATTGCTAAAGTTACTTCTATTATTTTTGAAAATGGAATTAATATAGAAAATATGAATGTTACTCCTCAATTTGAGGTCCTAATCAGGGATATGCCATCATAGTTATTGGTATGACTGATGTTATATCAAAAGAAATAGAAGAGAGAATTAGAAAAATAGAAAATATAAGAGATTTTGTATTTTTAGATAAATTATATTAATAATATATAAAAAAGGAAAATAAATTATGGATATAAAATCTATTGAATCATTAGTTGCTACAGCTACAGAACAAAACAAAAAAATTAGTGATATAGTTATAGATATAGAAGCTAATAGTCAAAAAGTTGATAGAAATAAAGTAATAGAGCAGATGTCTAGCTATTATGATATTATGAGAGAATCTGTAATAAATGGCAAAAAAGATAAATTTAATTTTGTAACAGGACTTCAAGAGGACTGTGTTGAAATAGTAGAGAAATTTTACAAAAACAAAAAGAGCATATTAGGAGAGACCATAGGAGAAGTAGTAACAGCAGCTATGGCCGTTAGCGGATATAATGCTTGTATGGGAAAAATTATAGCAGCACCAACAGCAGGAAGCTGCGGAATAATGCCTGCGGTTCTTACCGTATGCGAAAATAGAGGCTATAAAAGAGAAGATATAGTACATTCTATGTTTACAGCTGGAGGACTTGCTGATATTATTGCTCAGCTTGCTACATTTGCAGGAGCTGGCGGAGGTTGTCAGGCTGAATGCGGAAGTGCTTCTGCTATGGCAGCTTGTGCTTGTGCTGAGATTATGGGAGGAACTCCTGAACAGTGTGCTCATGCTTTTGCTTTATCTTTATCTGCTATACTCGGGCTTGTTTGCGACCCTATTGCTGGATTTGTTGAGGTGCCTTGTATGAGTAAAAATGTTTTGGGAGCTGTTCATGCTATAGTTTGTGCTGAGATGGCTTGTGCGGGATTTAAAAGTGTTATTCCTGCTGATGAGGTTGTTATGGCTATGAAAGAAGTTGCTGACGGAATGGACGAAAGATTTAGAGAAACTGCTCAGGGCGGACTTGCTAACACTCCTACAGGACGTGCTATTGCTGAGAAGCTTTTAGGAAAAATTAACAAATAATTTTAAGATATTATAATTAATAAGGGCTTGCAATATTATTGTATGCCCTTTTATTTTTATCTTTTATAAAAAAATATGATTAAAACAGAAAGACTCATAATAAGACAATTTAATATTGATGACACCGAAGCATTATTCAGTATTCTATCAGACAAAGAAGTTAATAAATATCTTCCTTGGTTTCCTTTCACAAGCATAGAAGAGACAAAAAATCATTTACAAAAATTTTATTTAGATACAAACAATAATAAGAATTTTTATAGATACGCCGTTTGCTTAAAAGAAAATAATATTCCTATAGGTTATATACATTTTGAAAACAATAATGATAGCAATGATTTTGGATATGGACTTAAAAAAGAATATTGGAACAAAGGCATAATAACAGAGGCTTCAAAAAAAGTTATAGAGAAATTAAAAAATGATAATATAAAATATATTACGGCAACACATGATATAAATAATATTGCAAGCGGAGAAGTAATGAAAAAAATTGGCATGCATTATAAATATAGTTATGAGGAACTATGGCAGCCAAAAAATATATTAGTAACTTTTAGAATGTATCAATTAAACTTAGATGATAATAAATCAAGAGTTTATGATGTTTACTTAAACAAATACAAAAAACATTTTATAGAAAAAATTTAAAACAACTTAAAAAAACTATAATCAATACAATTTGACAATTTATTATTTTTTAGTATCATTAAAAAATTAAATAATGATTTAGCATATTTAACATAATAAAAAACAATGAAAAAAAAGATTATATATTTTTTTGTAGGCATAATATTATTCATAGCTATATGGAGTTTTATTTCTCTAAAAATTAATTCTGAAATTATTTTCCCAAGTATAGATAAGATTTTTTTAGATTTAATAAATATAATTTCTCAAAAAGATTTTTACTCTAATTTATTATATACTTTTATAAGGGTGATAGTTACTTTTGTTCTTTCATTTTTGCTTGCTATAACATTAGGAATAATTTCTGGTATATTTAAAAGTGTTAGATATATTTTAATGCCAATCATAAACTTTATTAGAACAATTCCAACAATACCTCTTATTTTAATAGCAGTATTATGGTTTAATAATAATTTAGTGCCTATATTTGTATCTTTGTTTGTAATATTTCCAATAATATATGATGCTGTAGTAAATGGCATTATAAACATTGATAAAAATCTCATAGAAATGTCAAACTCTTATAATGTGTCTTTTAAAAATCAATTAATAACTTTGTATATACCATCAATAAAACCATATATACTCACTTCAATATCGCAATCAATGGGCATGACTTGGAAAAGCGTATTAGCTTCAGAAATTATAACTCTGCCAACATTAGGGCTCGGCACAAAACTATATGAATCGCATTTATATTTAAACACTGTTAGTTTGTTTGCATATTGTTTGATTGCAATTATATTTAATATTATATTTGAAATTATAATGAGGCTTCAAAATGATTTGTAATGATAAAGAAATAGTTGCTAACGTTTGGCAAATAAACAATATAAATCTTTCATATAATGATAATATAATATTTAAAAACTTTTCAATTAGTTTGCACATAAATAAAATAAATATTATATTGGGCTCATCAGGGTGCGGAAAAACTTCTCTGCTTAATATAATTGCTAAAAAAATTGAGAGCCCCTCTTTTGTGTATCAAGAGCCAAGATTATTAAATCATTTAAACGCATATGAGAATATTAATTATATCTTAAAAGACAAAATCAAAAATAAAAACCTAAGAGATAAAACTATAAAAGAAGCATTAACTATAACCAACCTAATTGATAATATACACAGCAAACCAAATGAGCTTAGCGGAGGCATGAAGCAAAGATTATCATTAGCAAGAGCATTAGCCTATAATTCAGACTTTTTACTAATGGACGAACCATTACAAGGTCAAGATATTAAAAGAAAAAAAGAATTACTTGATATAATTAAAAATATACAAATAAAAACAAATAAAACTATTATTTATGTTACGCATGATATATCAGAAGCTTTAATCCTTGGAGATTATATATATATTCTCTCAAAAAATAATAACTCTACCAACTTAATATTTCAAACAAAATTAGAAAGCAATGATTTAAACAACAATATAGATATGCAGTCAAAGTTAATGGATATTCTTATAAATAATTAATCTTTTAATATTTCTAAAGCTTTATCGTAACCTAAATCAGCAGATTTTTTTAAATATTTTTGAGAGAGCTTTTCATATTTTTCTTTTTTTTCATTATCTTTTTCATGCTTTATAAAAATATTATATATTCTATAAACATCATAATAAGCGATATAATCTTCACTGTTATATTTCAAAGTTTCTTTTAAATATTTAAGTGCTGTTTTATATTTCTTCTGTCTTCTATAGCAAACAGCAAGTAAATAATAAGCATCAGAATAAGCCTTATTTAGAGATATTGCTTTTTCTAAATCTTCTATAGCTTTTTCTATTTCATTTTTCTCTAAATATATTTGAGCCTTACTATAATAAATATCAAAATCATGCGGATATATTTCTATAGATTTATTATAAGTTTTTATAGCATTATCATAATCTTTTATATCATAATAAACCGCAGCCAAATTATAATAAGCATCTAAATTCTTTTCATCTAATTCTATAACCTTTAATAAATCCTCTATAGCTTTATCATATTCTTTTTTATTAATGTTATTTAAAGCACTGTAGAAATATTGATTTTCTTTGCTGTTCATTTTTATTTCCTAAATATATTAGTTTTTTATGCTTTTATTTTTATTATACTTTTTATTTAAAACCCTAGAAGAGCAGTCTAAAGCATAATCAGCAAACTCTTCTTTATCTTTCATGTAGTAGGCAAGCCCTGCAACCATAGCAGCATTGTCTGTAGTATATTTCAAAGCAGGAAGATAACATTCAAAGTCTTTAGAGTTTCCAAACCTTTCACGCAAATAACTGTTGCATGCCACTCCCCCAGATAATGTAACTCTCTTTATACCGCTTTTTTCAACATATTTAAGTGTCTTTATATATAAAGGCTCTATTGCACTTATTTGAAAAGCAGCTGCTATATTTTCATTTGTAGGCTCATAACCTTTTTGTAAATATTTTTGTGTAGAATATACGCAAGCTGTTTTAAGTCCGCTATAAGAAAAATTAAACTCATCAACTCCATTAAGAAGTACAATAGGATATTTTATAGCTTCTTTATCTCCTTCTTTTGCTAATCTGTCTATAATAGGTCCGCCCGGATAGCCAAGATTTAAAAACTTAGAAACCTTATCATAAGCCTCACCAACAGCATCATCTAAAGTAGTACCCACAACTTTATACTCGCCATAATCATGAACCTCTGTAATAATTGTATGACCTCCTGAAACAACTAATGCTATATAAGGAAACTCTATATTGTTTGTAAGATGAGGAGAATATATATGTGCTGCTATATGGTCTAATGCCAATAATGGTTTATTAAGAGAAAAAGCCAAAGCCTTAGCACTTCCAACACCCACAAGAAGAGAGCCTAAAAGCCCAGGGCGATTTGTAACAGCAAATAAATCTATATCATCTAATGTTGTGTCAGCGTCTTTTAATGCCTTATCTATTACATAAAGTATAGCTTCCAAATGCTTTCTTGCCGCTATCTCTGGAACTACACCTTGAAACTCTTTATGAGCATCTATAGAAGAACTTAATACTGATGATAAAACATTGTTCCCATCTTCTACTATTGCCACAGAAGTATCATCACAAGAAGTATCTATACCTAATATTTTCATTTTTTGTTTTCTCCAAAGTGCATATTGATTTAATAATTATACATAAAAATCTATATTTACTCAAATGCAGTTCTTTTGGTTCTTTTATACTAAAAAAGAACTGGGGGTGTTGGGGCTAGTCCCCACAAATAAAGAAACTAAAAATTTTATTGTTCTTTTTCCCGCCTTCGCTGTGCGGACTTCGTCAAAAGAACCAAAAAGTGCAAGTTATTTAATTTTATATGTATTATAAAAATATATATAAAATAATATCTATGCTTTTAGATAAAAATACTAAGTATATGCTAAAAATATTGAATTTTTATAAAACAAGAAATATTAAAAAACCTCTTACATATTCTCTTCTATGTATTTTCTTAGTTTATATAATGCCACTAATACATTTTTTCTGTTAATATTATTTTTAGTTGAAAATAAAACCTTAATATCATTAATCTCAGAAAGTTCAATATAATCTTCAGAGGCAATTTTGTCATATAAATAACTTATAGCTTTTAATAATCCATCATCATAATCTTTAAAATTAAAATATTCATTAGGTATATTCCATATCAAAGCTTCAATAAGCTCATAATTAAACTCATTTAACTCTTTTATCTCGCCATTGAAACTTTGAAATATGTATTTGAATATTCTAATTAAATTGATAAAATTATCTTTACATTCATATTCTTTTTTATCAAAATTTTTATTGTCTAATTTGGGATAATATATATTATTTTCTCCGTCAGAAGAAGTAATTAAAGCACCTTCTATCTTTTTGTTCTCTTCTTCAACTTTGAAACTTGGTCTTAATACAATCTTCTCTTTATCATAAACAATAATAAGAGAATCTAATATATCATTATATTCTATATTTTCTTTTTCTAATATCTTTGAAATATCTTTTTTAAAAACTCTAGTATCTTTGCTATTACTATCAGTTATTAAAAATAAATTGAGATACTCCATATAACTAACATTAGTATTGTTTCTTTTAGCACCAGTAGCAATTATAGATACATTATTGTTATTTATAATATTAGTTACAAAATCTAAAGCTTTATCAATTTTGTATCTTGGATAAATGGTAGTATTACCCACCCATTTATTTATATAATCATATATGTCGTTATTCATATAATTTTTATGCTTTTTTAAGAGCAGCGGCTAATATTCTATCAAGCGGAAGTATCTCATCTACACCGCCTCTAGCAATAGCCTCTCTTGGCATACCAAAAACAGTACAAGTCTCTTCGTTTTGAGCAATGTTATAAGCACCGGCATCTTTCATTTCTTTCATACCATTAGCACCATCATCACCCATTCCAGTAAGTATGATACCTATAGCTTTATTTTTAGCATATACAGCACCGCTTCTAAAAAGTACATCTACAGAAGGTTTATGTCTAGTAACAGGCTCACCATCTACAACTTCAATATAATACTTTCCATTTTTAACTTTTATCATAGTATGCTTTCCGCCTCTTGCAAGTACTGCCTGACCGCGTCCTATACTCATACCATCTTCAGATTCAAAAACTTCTATTTTTAATACAGTATTCAATCTCCTAGCAAAAGAAGTAGTAAAATGTTCAGGCATGTGCTGAGCTATTACTATAGGAGGAGCAGAAGGTGTAACATTTTTTAAACATTCTATCAAAGCCTCAGTACCGCCTGTAGAAGAGCCTATAAGTATAATTTTATCCATAGCAACTTCTCTAGAAGGTACAAGCGGAAGTATAATATCAGCATTATTTTTTGGATAAACTTTAAATCCTGAAGTTTTAGGAGCTTCTACCACAACTCTATTATGAGTAATATTAGTAGTAGTTTCTGTAGGCATAGCAACACCATGCTTTTTATAAAACTTAGCTCTGTTGTTATAAGCGTTTTTTATCTTTTCAACTAAATCTGTAGCTAGTTCCTCAACACCGCCTCTTACATTAGCAGAAGGCTTAATAACATAATCAAAAGCACCAATATTTAAAGCATCTAATGCTAATTCTCTATGTTTATCAAGCAAAGAACTAAACATTATTACAGGAATAGGATTATTAATCATAAGTTTTTTAAGATAAGTAATACCGTCCATTTCAGGCATTTCTATATCTAAAGTAATAATATCAGGTTTTATAGTTTTTAATTTAGCCTCTGCAAGTATAGGGTTAGCAGCAGTGGCAACCATTTCCAAATCAGGGTCAGAATTAACAATTTTTGTAAGCAATTGTCTTATCAATGCACTATCATCAATGGATAAAACTTTAATTTTATTAGCCATATAACATTTTCCTTATATTAAAATAATGTAATATCAGATTTCTCTTCAATTTTTTGTTGTAAGTTTTTAGAATACTTAATTTCTTGTTCAGCAGAGAACTCTTTAGTTTTACCTTCAATCTTTTTCATAAGTACTCTATTTTCAGTGTTGAAAAAAAACACCTTTCTAGGCCAAGAGCCTCCAACATCTTCACTAATAATAGGGATATTTTCATCAGCTAAAAATTTTCTAGCGAATCTAATATTTTTATCTGGTACTTGAAGCACATTACTAGTCATTCCAGTCAAAACGTGTCCGCCTCCAAATATTTTAGCAGTAAGATTAGCCTTTTTTCCTCCAAGTTTAATTATTTCGTTTATTAACACCTCCATAGCATAAAGACCATATCTAGTATAATTATAATCATCTTCAGGATTCTCCCATTCTTTCATTTCAGGGAGCATAAAGTGATTCATGCCGCCAAATTTCAAATTATTCTCAAACAAACAAACCGAAATACAACTTCCCAAAACTGTTTTTATTACCGCAGGCTGTCTAGAGGCATAATAACCGCCTATATATATTGTTATTCTTTTAAAATTGCTGTTGGCAGCTGATGGAAAATCTAACATATATCAAACCCCGCAATTAAATCTTTTTATAGATATTGCTAGAAATATATTTAAATAAATCTGAAATACCAAACAATGTTTCAGAATGCCCTATAAATACATAACTATCTTCTTTCATATATCTATAAAATTTATTAAATAATTCCTTTTGGAACTCTTTATCAAAATAAATTATTACATTTCTACAAAATATTAAATCAAATTTAGTATGTATATCAAAATCTTCATCTTTAAAATTAAGCTGTCTAAAAGATATACATTTTTGCAAAATATTTTTCACTTTATAAAGGCCAGCATTATTTCCAGTACCTTTAAGAAAATATTTTTTTAAAGTATTAGTTTGAATAGTTTCTACAGTCTCCTCTTTATATATTCCAGCACATGCATGGCTAAGCACATTAGTATCTATATCGCTTGCTAAAATTTTTATATCATAATGATTAAATCTCTCTCCAAAATAATCATGAAGAGTCATAGCAATAGTATAAGGCTCCTCACCTGTAGAACAAGCAGCAGACCATATTCTTAAATTATTAACTTTTCCTTCTTTGTAGCTTTTTTCCCAATTTGGAAGAAAAGTAGTTTTCATATATTCAAAATGTTTATTTTCTCTAAAGAAGTCAGTTTTATTTGTAGTAACAGCATTGATGAAATTAGTAACCTCTTCATCAGGAGCACCTTTTAAATAGTCTATATACTCTTTAAAAGAAGACATATTTAAAGCTCTAATTCTTTTACTTATTCTAGAAGTAACTAAAGCTCTTTTATGTTCAGACATTTGTATACGAGTTTTATCATAAATAATTCTAACTAACTCATTAAACTCACTGTCTGTTAAAGGTGCAAGATTTAATTCACTCATATAAAAAACCTCAAACTATAGCCTTACTTATAGCATCATTGGATTTTACTATATCCTCTATAGGAAGAACCATAATAATCTTATTTTCAAGTCTAATAACATTAGATATCTGTAATCCGCTAACATTAGCAATAGGAGTAGCAGTCATCTGACTTTCATAAACAGTAATAACATCAGAAACCATATCTGCAAGTATGCCAAATCTTCTATTAGAGGTAGATATTACTATAATAACATCATTTTCTATAGAACGGTCATCTCTTCTTTCAAGTCCAAAACGCATTCTTATATCAACTATATGTAAAATATTACCTCTTAAATTAATAAGCCCTCTCATATATTTAGGACTTCCAGGCACAGGAGTAATAGTAGTAACACCAACTATACCCTCTATACTTAGCACATCAAGAGCATATTCTTCGTTGTCTATCTTAAAAACAAGAAATTGCTGACTTGGCTCTGTGGAAGCATTTTCTTCAGCACCTATACCCACACCGCCAATCTGTGCTATTTCACTAGCATTAATTTTTTGATTATCCAACATATTAAAATCCTTTATTATTTAACGCCATTATTAACTTTATTCTGTAAAGATATATTAACAAGTCCCTGTATATCTATAATAAGAGCTATTCTACCATCTCCAAGTATAGTACCCCCAGCAATTCCTGCATGTTTGCTGAAAGCAGAGTCCAAAGACTTAATAACAACCTGCTGCTGATCAAGTAACTCATCTACAAATATAGCACATTTTCTATATCCTGCCTCAACAACTACAACTATACCATCATCTATCTCATTAACTTGAGTATCTATCTCAAATACCTTGTGAAGTCTTATGAGAGGTAAATATTCATCTCTGATTTTTATCATCTCTCCCTTGCCTTCAAAAGGTTTAACCTGGTCGCTTTTAATTTTTATCTGCTCTATGATAGATATTAAAGGCATTACATAAATCTGTTCACCTATAGCAAAAGTAATACCTTCTATAATAGCTAAAGTTAAAGGAAGTTTAATAATAAATGTGCTTCCAACTCCTTCGGCACTCTTTATCTCAATCTTTCCTTTCATCTTTTCAACATTAGCCCTAACAACGTCCATACCAACACCCCTTCCAGATATGTCAGTAACTTTTTCTGCTGTTGATAAACCTGGGCTAAATATTGTTCTATATATTTCAGCATCAGAGTAATTGCCGTCTTTTGATAACAAACCTTTTTCTACAGCTTTGTTAAATATTTTCTCTTTGTTTAATCCATTACCATCATCAGACACCTCTATAACAACATGTCCCTCTTGGTGAGCTGCTGACATTGTAATAGTACCAAACTCAGGTTTTCCTCTTGCAATTCTCTCTTCTTTAGTTTTTTCTATACCATGGTCCATAGAGTTTCTAATAATATGTTTAAGAGGGTCAGATAATTGCTCCAACATATTTTTATCTATCTCTGTAGTTTCACCTTTAAGAACTAATTTTACTTCTTTGTTTAATTCCAAATTAAGGTCTCTTACATATCTATGGAATTGTGTAAATATAGGTCCTATAGGCATCATTCTTATGTTCATAACCTCTTCCTGTATTTGTCTTGAGGTTCTGTCCATAGAACTAACTGCCTCTTTTAAGCCATTATCTATATCTAAATTTTGTGTTAGCTGCATTATTCTTGATTGTGCTATAACAAGCTCTCCAATCAAGTTCATCAAGCTGTCTAATTTTCTTATATCAACCCTTACAGTAGAAGGAGCCTGAACCTTAGTTCCTGTAGGTTTAGAAGCAGGAGCTGCCTTATTTTCTTTAGCCTTATCATCATGAGCTTCTTCTTTCTTATCTTCTTCATGTTTTTCTTCGGCTTTCTCTTCTGCCTTTTCTTCAACTTTTTCTTCAGCAGCCTTAGTTTCTTCAACTTTTTCTTCTACTTTCTCAGTAATATTAATATCATTATCATCTATAACAAATAAGAATATATTTTGAACTTGCTCTATAGTAGAAGCAGTTTCAATATCCAATGAAAATTGAGTGTAACAAGCATAAGGATCTTCTAAGTCAGATATAGCAGGAACATTACTAATATCTATTTTTAAATTACTAACAGTACCTATAGCCTTAAGGTCATTTAAAAACATAAGAGGGTCTATACCATTGTCAAAAATACTAGGTTTAAATATCATTTCAATATGAAACATATTATTTGAAGAAGATGCTTTACTCTCTTCTTTAGGTTTTTCCTCTGTTTTAGGTGCTTCTTCTTTTTTCTCTACAGATACAGTATTTATATCATTTCCTTCAGCTATAGCTTTTATTTTAGCTTTTAAGCTTTCTATATTTGTAACGCCGTCTGCTTCGCCAACACCATCTACTATATTTTGAAGCATAAGTTTTACAGTGTCCAAAAACTCTAATAGAACAGTAATCATCTGCGGTGTAACATCTAATTTACCGCTTCTTACCTTCTCCAATAAGTTTTCTGCAACGTGGTTTAACTCACTCATTGTAGTGAAACCAACAGTACCAGCAGAAGATTTTAAAGTATGGGCACTTCTAAATATTTTATTTAAAAGGTCTTCATCACTTTTATTATCTTCGAGCAAAACTAAATCATTTTCAAGTCCTTCAACTATTTCATTAGCCTCACTCAAAAATATCGAAATAAATTCATCACTATCAAACATATATAACCTCTGATTTATTATATACTACTACACAAAAATTAAACATTAATTTAAAAAACGTTTAACAACATCTAAAAGCTGTGTAGGGTTGAAAGGTTTTACTAACCAACCGCTAGCTCCTGCTGCCTTACCTTCCATCTTCTTATCATCTTGAGATTCTGTTGTAAGCATAAGTATAGGAGTATATTTATACTTATCAAATTTTCTAACATTCTTAATAAACTCTATACCATCCATCTTAGGCATATTCAAATCTGTAATAATCATATCAATATTTGCAGCCTTATTTACAGCTTCTAATCCAGTAGTACCGTCATCAGCAGAAATTACATCATAACTCCCCTTCTTCAAAGTATACTCAACAGATGCTCTAGCAGTATTTGAATCGTCTACTATTAGTATTGTTTTAGCCATACATTTAACCTCTTATTTTTTCATTAAATTTATATATTAATTATTTGGTTCCAATATTAAAATATTCTATAAAAGAATTATCTAACCCTTCTACTATAAGTTTTTTTTGATTTTTATCAAGTTCTTTTTTTATAGAATAAAGTATTTGCAAGCCAGCTAAATCTAAATGACTACCTTCTGGAAATTTTATAGTTGTATCTTCATTGTAGTTAGCTGCCTTTATAACATTCTTAAAATATTTGCTCATAGTTCTTATATTAAGATTTTCGTCTATTTCTATAACAGACATAAATACCTCCTAAAATAATGTAAAATCGCCACTATCCGAACCTTCTTCTATGTTAATATCGACATTTAATGCCTCTTCTCCAGATAAAATACTGTTCGCTATAGTTCTTTCTTTCTTTATAGTATAATAATTTACTATTTCCATATATTTATCACTTTCTATTTTCCAATTATCTATGTTTAAAGTCTTGTAATATTCATTTTTCTTATTTCTTATAATGTCACGCATTCTATTAAATACTTCCATTATCTCATTAATCTTTGTTAAGAGAGTAGTTAAAGAGCTTAAGTCTATTAGAGTTTTTTCTATTAAATTAAACAACTCTTTAGCATGCGTGTCCAAACCTTTAATATTATCTTCTATAATAGTTTTAGACTCTTCCAAACGTTTATAAATATTATCCATCATAGATTCTATAAATGAGTTTTCTATAGACTGCTGATTAATATTAAATTTAAACTTATTAATAGCACTAAATATTGTAGTTTTGATATTTTCAAATTTCTCCAAACAAACATCAACAGTATCCGTAATATTTGTAGCTATAGATTCAACGCTAACCATAGAAAATGTTTGAGAATCGCTAAATATATCACTATTTTTCTCTAATTCTATTTTAGCTAAGAAGTTAATAGAGTTAAATGCCTTAGCAATGTTTTTTGTCTCTAAGAACATATTTTCAAGCTCTTCTATTGAATCTATTATACCGGCATTATTATCTGATATTCTATGTTTATTGCTTAAGAATAATTTGAAATTGTCTAAATAAAGTTTAATAAAACCCAAATATTCATTAAATATAGAATCTGATACACTAAAAGGAAACTCTGATTTGCCTGATTGAGCACCTATCATATATTCAACTATAGTGTTTCTATCTGATGATATATCAAGCAAGCTCTCTTTTAATCCTTTTAAACTATCATTTATACGAGCATTGTTATCTAATATCTCTTTATGTATGGATTTAAAATTTTCTATTATTAAACTCAAAACAACATCATCAAAAGTAAGCAAATCTAATAATTTATGCTCCAAAGACTCATTATTTTCTAATTCTGCAGCATTATTTATAGCAACTACTTCCTTCCCATAAGCATCTATAAACTTTCTATTCTCTTCTACAATATGTTTTATAGATTCTATTATATGTTCTGTTTGCTGCCTAATAATATCTTCTTGCGGAAGTATCATCATCACTTCAAATATATAATCATAGCTATTATCTACTCTTGATATTATATCAGAAATCATATTAGAAAAAGTAGCAAAAGAATTAACCATATTATTATGCTCTTTATCTAATTGCTCTCTCATTATATTAAAGCTTCTTCTTTGCATCTCATTAGTTTTTAATATCTCATCTTTAAACCTATCAAACTGTACGAATAATTCCTGCCCTATTCTATTCATCTGGTCAGCTTGTTCGTTAGAAGTTTCTGACATTTTTATGATGTTTTTTGATATTTCTCCAAAAGCCTTACCGCCGGAACCGTATTTTGAAGCTATAATAATAGCATTAAGAGAATAAACCTTTATCTGATCTGCTAATTTTCTTATCTCTTCTATAGAGTCCATTACGTTACTAATAATATTAACGTCTTCAATAATAGAATTTGATAAAACATCATCTTGATTTATTAATGACTGCATTCTATCAAAAGATTTAAAAAAATCTTCTTGGTTTTCTTGGAAGTCGCTAGAAAAGTTTTTTTTAGTATCTTTTTCTGTAAAATAACTTAAAAGAGAAATTGATTTCTCATTTTCATTTTTCATTTCTTGTTCTATTAATGGAAACTTCTCTCCTATAAAGCTGTAAACTCTTCCGAATTCTGTTAAGAAATTTTGTATATCTTTTACAGTAACTTCTAAGATTGCAGAATAATCAAGAATATTCTCATTAACATTGCCATAAACTGTAGTGCTATCCAACACTTATATCAAATCCTCATTTTAAAGTATATTAAAAATATAACATTTATTATCGCTTTTTGCAAGCAAATTATTAATTTACATACTATCTATTTATATCGACTTTAATCTTTTAATATTTTAATCATTAAAATAAACTTTTTTACCGACAATAGTAAAATTATAATTAATTTTATACCGCATAAATAAGGACAGAGAATGTTAAAATATATAATAATATCATTATTTATATTAAACACATTACTATTTTCAGCAAACTTTTTAGACGAACAAAAAAGATACCCCAGAGTAAGAAAAGCAATAGAAGATAAAGAACAAATAATCAAACAAAATCTACAAAACAATAATATATCTATAAACAAATTAAATATAATAATTATAGCTTATAAAGAAGAATCTATATTAGAAATATATGCCAAAAATAATGCAGATAAAACCTACAAAAAAATAGCACAATATAACATAGCATCAAAATCTGGCGTATTAGGACCAAAAAGAATGGAAGGAGATTTACAAGTTCCAGAAGGTTTTTATTATATAGATAGGTTTAATCCTGCAAGCAGTTATTATTTATCTTTAGGCATTAACTACCCTAATAAATCTGACCAGATAAAAGGAAAAAGAAACAAATTAGGCGGAGATATATTCATACATGGCTCTGAAGTTACTATAGGATGCATACCTATGACAGATGATAAAATAAAAGAAATTTACTTATATGCCGTACATGCTAAAAATAATGGACAGAAAAAAATTCCTGTATATATATTTCCATTTAAAATGACAGAAGAAAATATTAAAAATAGAAGAGAATCAGATAAATTAATAAACTTTTGGAAAAATATAAAAGTAGGATATGATGTATTTATTAATAGTAAAAGAGAAATAATATACAAAATAGATGAAAATGGAAACTATGAATATTGAAAAACAATATAAATCTTATATAATAAAATATCATTAACTAATATATTTAATGATACTGGAAAAATAAAAAATGATATACTTATCAAAAAAAATAAATGATGTTTCTTTTATAAATACATATCGTACTTGGGCTAATTATTTTGTTATTGCTGTATTATTAAATTATATATTTTTTAGAGTTTTTATAATCAATAATGAATCTGTATTTTATCTGCTGTCTTACATACTTAACTATAGCATTTTAATTACTTTTTTTTTGCTGCTTTTTTATAAATTTTATAACTACATGTTTGATTCTCAAATTTCATACTCTATTCTTGGTATAATATTTCTCATCACAGGCACATTAAAACTATATATAACACATATAAACACATACAACATAATAGAATTGCTATTTTTTATTTCTACTTTAGTGCTTACTATATATATACTCTTTCCAATAATAATTAAAAAAGATATATATGAAATAACAAGAGGAGTTTATATTTTTCTATTATTAAGTTTAGTATCATCTAATCTAAATTATATAATAATATCAATAAACAAATTATTAGATTTTGATTTTTTACATTATTTTTCATCATATTTATCAGTATATTTATCAAAAGTATCATCTATATCTTTTATAATATTAATGATAGCGTATATAATGATATTTATGAATGAGATAATAATTAAAAACATAAATAAAGCTTTTGCATTATTAATACTTATAATTATATCTGTAACATCATTTTTATTTGGAGAGAGATTTTTATTTTTCACAATTTCTTTATATAATGCATTAAATGTAGGCATATATCTTCCAACACTAATATATATGATTATAATAATGCTATTTTTAATAACCCTATTTAGCTCTTTCACAGCATCATTGCTTTTAAAAAAAATATTATCCTGAACTTATAGCTTTGAGTTTGCTTATTATATCGGGGCTTGATATGAATAACTTTTCTTTAAGGTTAATATCAATGTTTTCAATAATGGAGCTTTCGAATTTAATTAATAAAAATAACGATAAAGCAAAATAAAAAATTATGCTTTATTTAAATTCATTGCCTGCTGTAAAACATCTTTCAAGAATATTGAAGCCTTAGCATCATCTAAATTTTTATTATTAAACTCTAATATTATATATGTAATATTATCAACTTGTAATTTAAATATTTTATCTTCAGAATCAGGCTCTCCTACTTTAATCATTCCATTATAAACCATCCAACCCTTCAAAGTTACATAGGCATAACCATTATTTTTTAAATCAATATTCAAAACAAAATATGGACTTTTAGACTTATATAACCCAACCCTATCTTTTAATGTAATTTTATCTTCTATTTCTTTAACAGCATTATTAGCTATATTATTATTAACACTCTTGCAAGAAACCATTAAACTAATCAATATAATTGAAATAATAACTTTTTTCACCAATATTTTCCTTTAATTTACTTTAACTTACTTTGATTTTATTTGACAAGCATTATACCAAAATAAAAACAAAAATCAATAATTATGTATTTTTATTAATAAAAGTTTTATTTTTTTATTATATTATAAGTACATACTTCAAAATTATATAGCATTAAAAAAGTTATTGAAATAAAGATATATATATGCTATACTAAAGGTATTGTGATTAATATTTGATGTTTAAGAGGAAAATTATATGGCTACTACTCCTATAAAATTTATGGATGTAAGATTTATAAATCCTTTCATAGTATCTCTAGTTTCTATATTTAAAGAAATGGCTGGTATCCCTATGGAAAAAGGCACTTTAGTAAAAGGACAAGGACGTAAATTATTTTCAGGTTATGGTGTTGCTATAGGAATAGTTGGCGATGTTAATGGTCAAGTTTTATATGAATTCCCTGAAAATTTTTCTCAGCTTCTAACAGAAAGTCTTACAGATAAAAAACGCAGCGATTATGACTCTGAAGATGAGTTTGAAGATATGATGAGAAGTGTTATAAACGAAATGGGTAACACTATAAGCGGACTTGCTATTACTAAATTATCTGAAGAAGGTATAAGCTGCGATATCACTCCTCCTATACTTTATTATGGTAAAGAAATTCAAATTATCCCGAAAAACTTACAAACTATTATAATACCTTTTCAATCTAATATTGGCTTCGTTAGCGTTAATATAGCTATGGATGCTTAATTATTATATAATTGCTGTATGAAAAATATTGTTATATTATTCTTTTTTATAACTCTAATATCATGTAGTAGTAATAAAAATATTATATCTAATAAAGAAAATAGTACTATAGAAATACACAATATATATAAAATATATCCAAGCACATTAAAACTAAGTTTGATGTCTGAATACAGTAAAAAACATTATGGTTATCCAAATTATAGTTTGGTCAATCCGCAAATAATAGTTGTGCATTCTACAGAAACAAGAAATTTGCAAATAGCTCTAAATGTTTTTCAAAATGATTTTCTTGTAGGAAGAAAAGATATAGATTCAGGCGGAGATGTTAATGTAGGCACTCATTTTTTAGTTGATACAAACGGCACTATATACGCAAGCACTCCTTTAGAATATATGGCAAGACACACTATAGGTCTAAATTATACGGCAATAAGCATAGAAAATATAGGTTTTGCTGGTAAACTTACAAAAGAACAGCTTAATGCAAATATCAAACTAATTAAATATTTAAAAAATCATTATAAAAGCATAAAATATGTCATAGGGCATTATGAATATAGAGATACCAATTCACCTCATTATCATCTTTTTAGAGAAATAGACCCAACATACAGATTTACAATAAAAACAGACCCTGGATATGATTTTATGCAAGAAATAAAACAAAGGATACATTAATTTTTTATTACTATTATGGAAGTTATATTAATTTATTTATTTGAAATATTTAGCATATTAATATTAATAATGCTATCAGGACTTTTTTCTGGAAGCGAAACAGCATACACCAGCATAGACGAAGTAACATTAATGCGTCTTGTGAGAGAAAACAAAATTAAAGAAGATGATACAAAATATTGGGGTAAAAGTAATTCTATGATACCCACTCTTCTTGTAGGAAATAACATAGTTAATATTACAGCAAGCTCAATAATAACTGTATTTGCTATAAGATTAGCCGATGCTCTGCCTCATATATCCGGAAGCGTAATGGTTACTATATCAACAACTTTAATTACAATACTTATTATTATATTTGGTGAGATACTTCCAAAAGTTATAATGAGAGTAAATGCAGAAAAACTTATACCTTCCCTACTCTATTTTATGAAAGTTTTTTATTTTATATTTACTCCTATTACTTTTATAATGGATAAAATAACTACATTTTTAATGAATTATTTTGTACCGAAGAAATTAAGAAATAAAGAAAAAAAGAGTGCATTATCAAGTATAGAAGACATAACAACAATAATTAATTTGGGACATAAAGCTGGAATTATTAAAGGCTATACACATGATTTACTTACTGGAGTAATGGATTTTAGAAACAAAACAGTAGAAGAGATAATGACTCCACGTGTGGATATGGTATGTATAGAGGCTGATACAGATATTAACGAAATTATGCGTTTAACAGTAGACACTGGTCTTTCAAGATTTCCTGTTTATGAAGAGACTATTGACCACATTATAGGAATATTTCACACAAGGGCTTTATTTAAAGATTACATAAAAAATAACGGCAAAGCAAGCAAAATGAAAAAGAAAGCAATAGATTATATTATGCTTCCATATTTTGTACCTGAAACTAAAACTATTAGCAGTTTATTTAGCGATATGCAAAAAAGAAAATTGCAGATGGCTATTACAATAGATGAATACGGCGGAACTTCTGGACTTGTTACTATGGAGGACATTGTTGAAGAGATTATGGGAGATATTGAAGATGAGAGCGATAAGAAAGAGAAGGATTTAATAAAGTTAAAAGGAAAAAGAATTATAGTAAATGGAACAGCATCAATTGAAGATGTAAATGAAGTATTAAACTTAAATATAGAACATGAAGAATATCAAACTATAGCAGGATATGTATTAGATAAATTAGACCATATACCTGATGTAAATGAAAGGCTTATATTGAATGATTATAGAGTAAGGATAATGAAAGTTGAAGACAGAAGAATAATAGAGATGGAATTTACTCCTATAAATAGCATTAGAATATCCGATGTAAATAATATAAACAATACTGAAGTTAATGCAGAAAATAATATAGAAAAGGACGAAGAATAGATGAAAAAAATTATTAGTATATTATTTATATTGATGTTTCTTTTTTCATGCGAATCTAAAGAAAACAAAAAGAATAACAAAGAAACTATAAGAAGAGCTAAATTAGTTTTTACAGGCGACATTATGACTCACCCAAAAGTTGTAGAAGCTTTTGAAGGTAATGATATACTAATAGATTTAAAAGATTATTTTCAAGGAGATATTGTATTTGCAAATTTAGAGTTTGTAGTAAATACTAATAAACCTCCTATGCCTTATCCAGAGTTTAACGGCTCTAAAGAATATTTAGAATATTTCTTTAATTATTTTAACACTTTTTCTATAGCAAATAATCATGCATATGACCAAGGAGCTAAAGCAGAAACAGAAACAGTATCTATGCTTCATCAAAATAACATACTCACATTAGGAGGCTCAACAAACTCACCGTATATCTCTCCTATAATAACAAATATAAACGGTATACCAATATTTATATCAGCATACACTATGCTTGATAATGGATTAAGCCACAAAACAAATAAAGACGGTCATTTTTATTTTATGAACTTCTATCCAAAAAAAGATGATTTAGTAGAAAAAGTAAAAAGCGATATGTCTTTAGCAACAAACAATGAAATAAAGATAATATCATTACATTTTGGTTATGAATACACAATAGCTCCAGAAGATACAACTATAGAAACAGCAAGGGCATTAATAGAAAATGGAGTTGATATTATAATAGGTCATCACCCTCATGTACCAAGACCAGCAGAAGTATATAACGGCACTAATAATAGCGGTATAATAATATATTCTTTGGGTAATTTTATTGCTAACCATAAAGGAAGATATCCGTATTTAGATATAGGCACTATTCTCTCATTAGAAATTAATGAAAACAGAGAAATTAGTTTTTCTTATGTTCCAACATATTATGCATTTTTTAGAGATAATGGCTTTGAGTTTGTAATGAAGCCTATAAAAGAAAACCCAAGCATTAATATGCCTACACTATCAAGCAATTATGTTTATAGTGCTTATGACACTAATGCTATAAAATCAGGCTATCAATTAATAAATAGTTTCTACTCACCGCTTACAAACGAAAATGTAAAAGATATTTTTGTCTTAGATAAGAATATAGAAAATAACATAATGGCTAAAAATTGATTTTTATAATTATATATTTTAAAAAAAATAAATACTGAAACTTAATATTTTAAATATATAATTATTCTCAATATTAAAATAAAAAATAGCAGCCTTTTTGCTTCTTTGTGGCACGCCGCCGGCACTCCCTTCGGTCGCAAAAGAAGTGGGGGTGTGTACCCTATGGGCACGCTTCGCAGGTGGCTAGTCCCCACAAATAAACATATAAAAATAATAAATTAACTAAAAATTGATTTTTATAATTTTTTATAAATAGATACTAAATACGGCAAAATATCTCTATAATCTAACTTATTCAAACAATCTATAGTTTTACAGCCTCTTTTTATATACTCGCAATGAAAACTTTTTATCTTATTACAATATTTTTCTCTTGCTTCTATATTAAAAGCCTTATCTCCTCGAACTCCGTATATTAAAGGAAGTGTATCTCCAAATATGCCTATAGAATATATTCCAAGTGCATTTGCAATATGCAAAGGGGCACTATCGCCTCCAATTAAAGCATACGAATATTTTATTACAGATATAAGCTCTCTTATTGTAAGTTTATCAGTAAAATCTATTATATCATTAATATTTTCTTTCATGGTGTTTGCAAAAGATGCATCATCTTTAGAGCCTATAATAATTACTGGCACATCATTAAACTCTTTTTTGAACTCTTTAATTAACTCTACAAAATGAGTATATCTTTTACTTATGCGTGTAGCTCCACCATGAACGATTAGGGCATTTTTATAATCTTTCATTTTGTTATAACCAAATGCCTCTTCTTCTTTGCTTAAAAATAATTCTGTGTAAAAACCATCATCTTTTATATTTAAAGGTTTTAAAATTGAAAGTATGGTATCAACAATATGTCTACTGTGTTTTTTCCAAGAAGTTTTATGTGTAAGTAAAAATCCTCTGCATTCACTATTAACACCCACTCTCACTGGTATATTAGCTTTTTTTAAAATAGATGCTGAAATAAATGATGTATTTGCTGCAAAACCTATATCATAATTTTCTTTTTTTATAAACTCTAAATTATTCTCATCTCTAACTATAATATTATTTATATATGGATTTTCTTTTAATATATCAATTCCTCTGCTTCCATTTATTACATCAATAGTGCAATTTCCACCATAATGTTTTTTTATAGCCCTTATAATTGGAGTAATAAATATAGTATCTCCAATATAGTTCATTCCTATTATTAATATTTTCATTGATAAAAACAAAACCTTTAAATATTATTTCTATTTGGTCTATTTTGTCTATGATGTCTTTTATAACTATTAACTCTTCTTATTCTAACAGAATTATTGACAGCTCTTTTTTTCTCTTCTTTATCAGAAAATAATCTCTCTTCATTATACATTCTCATAATCTCAAAGAATAATATAAAAGTTAAAGGACCAAGTATGATTCCAGAAAGTCCGAAAAATAAAACACCACCCAATATAGCAAAGAATATAAACAATGGGTGAAGCTCTATTCTATTTCCCAAAAGCAAAGGACGAACAAAGTTGTCTGGTATAGTAATAAAGAACCAAGAAACTACTAAAAATATTATAGCTCTTAAAATTTCTCCATTAATTATAAAAAGCACTCCAAGAGGTATCCAAATAATAGTAGTACCTATTATAGGCATAAATGAAGCTATAATTGTAAGAAGTGCAAAAGTTAAAGAATTAGTAACACCAAATATAGAATAAACTATAAAAGCACAAACACCTTGAAATATACCTGTAAATAAGTTTCCAAATATTATTCCCCTTATACCTTCAGAAGCTTGTTTGAATAATCTATCTAAATATTTTTTTTCTATTGGTATTAATGAACTTACTTGCTCCTTTAAATATTCTCCATCTACAAAAAAGAAAAATAAAGAAAACATCATAAATATAAATGAACTTACAAACTTACCTGTTCCTTTTAATATGCCTGCCACATTCTGAGTTAAATATGAACTAACAGAAGTTAAATTTGATAATAAACTATCTTGTATTCTTCTTAATATTTCTGCTGCCGATATTTCTACAGGAAGCATTGATAATAATTCTCTTAATCTATCATTATTTAAAATAGAATTAAAATCTAAATTCATAAAATATTTTATACCAATATTTGATATATCTATAAGCTGAACTATTATAGTATATAATAATAAACTAGTAGGAACTAAAAATATAATTAAAGATGTTAAAGAAAATAATAAAGCCAAAGTATGCCTTTTAATCATAGATATTTTATCTTCTTTACCATAACTTTTACCTATAGCCTTTTTGAATAATGGTGATAAAACAACATAAAAAACTAAAGCAAAAAATATCACCATACCAAATGGTTTTAAAAGCTGATACATTATAAATATTGATAAAAAGATAAAAGTAATAAAAAATATTTGACCTATATTATATTTATTCATCTATATTCCTAATATATTTTAAATACACAAGTATTATATTATATAATTTAATATTGTCAAAGAAGTAAATAAATATTTTTACTAACTATTCTTTTTTTCTATAGCCTTATATTCATTCCAAAGATTATCCATCTCTTCTAAGCTCATGTCCTCTAAGCTTTTATTCATTTTTTTTTGACATTTCTTCTATATATTGAAATCTTCTTTTAAACTTTTCATTTACTCTTAATAATGAATTAACAGGATTGATTTTATTCATACGGGCAAAATCTAAAACAGTCATTATTAAATCGCCTATTTCTTCTTCCAAATGCTCTTTATCTTTTTCGTTATAAGCCTCTTTAACTTCTATAAGCTCTTCTTCTATCTTATCTAAAGAGTCATCTATATTCTCATACTCAAAACCAACGCTAGCAGCTTTTTTCATTAACTTGTATGATTTCTCCATTATAGGCAAAGATTTTGGTATTCCGTCTAATATACTTTTATTATTATTTTTCTTCTCTTCTTTTTTTATCTCTTCCCACTGTTTTAATATGCCATTAACATCTTTTACTTTGCTATCCCCAAATACATGCGGGTGTCTTCTTATAAGTTTTTCATTAATATTCTTACAAACATCATCTATATTAAATTTATTTTCATCATTAGCAAGCTCAGAAAAAAATACAACATGTAGCAAAATATCTCCAAGCTCTTCTTTTATATTCTCATAATCCTTATTATTAATAGCCTCAACTACCTCGTAAGCCTCTTCTAAAAAACAAGGTATTAAACTATCAAATGTCTGTACCCTATCCCAAGCACAACCATTCTCCCCGCGAAGCTTTTTTACTATAGATATTAACTCTTCAAAAGATTTCATTTATTTGTTTCTCTCTTTAATCTTCTATAATAGTTTATTCTTTTAGGCTCTAATATGGCATTATATATAATAGCATTTTTTATATCCAAAGAAGTAAGCATATGATTAACATGTTTTTTATTGTTAACTACATTATTGAATACTGGACTTTCTTCCATAATTTTAGACTTTTGAGACTCTATTTCTCTTATCCTAGAAGCATATCTATTTTGCTCTTCTAATATTTCATTATTAGTTTCATACTCATCATCATAAAAGTCATCTTCTTCATCTTCATTTATATTTTTTAATTCACTTATGCTTTTTCTAAGATTTCTATATATTTCATCATCACTATTATAAGACTTTCTATTATTTGTAGCAGCCTTTTTATTTATAGCTTTGCCTCTATTAACCTTCTTTGAATTGCCTTTCGCTGCCTTTTGTATTAGGCTAACTATAAGCCAAATTATACCTATTATTATATATAAAATTAATTCCATAAAACATTCCTTAATAAAAGTTATTATATTAAGTTAATATAATAATGTCAATATTGGTTTAATGTTTGAAAGCAATTAAAAATAAATAATTAATTTTGAAGTTCTTTTATTAATTTATTAGCCTCTTCAAATCTTCTTTTTATTTCTTTCCAATTTTTCTCTTCTATTAGATTCCTTGGACAAAGCCAAGTACCTCCGCATGCAAATACATATTCATTTTGCAAATATTCTTTTACATTATCAATATTAACTCCGCCTAAAGGCATAAATTTAACACCTGTATGCTTGTAAACAGGAGCGATGCTTTTTATCCAATTAATCCCACCATAAAGAGCAGCATGAAAAAACTTTATATATTTATACCCATAAGCTAAACATTGCTCAACTTCAGAAGGAGTAGCAGCACCAGGTATATAATAATAATTTTTATTTTTAGCATATTCAAGCATTGCAGGCTGAAAACCAGGACTTATTATTATATTTGTGCCTAAATCAACTACTCTCTTAACTTGTTCTATATTTAAAACTGTAGCAGCAGACCTTTGAATATTTGGATAATCTTTAGCTAATATTTCTAATGCTTTATATCCGTATTCTGTTCTTAAAGTTAATTCTATAGAAGGAAGAAACTCCAAACAAAGTTCTGCTATTTTTCTTGTCTCATCTTCATTTTCTACAACTACTACTGGTATTATTTTAGTTTGTATATATTTCTCTAACATAGAAATTCCATAAAATTATTTTTATTATTATTTATAAAAATTGTATTTACATATTATTAATATTTTTGTTTAATATTATAGTAATTTAATCTATCATATTTAACTGTTAAAGTAAATATTGGCATTATTAAAGCATATATTCTCTACAATACTTCCTAAATATTTAATATCATTAGGCACTTCTCCATTCTCTGCCCACTCCCCTATAATATCACACAATATCCTTCTAAAATATTCATGTCTTGAATATGATAAAAAACTTCTTGAATCTGTAAGCATTCCAATAAATAAACCTAATGAAGCAGTATTAGCAAGAGTTTTAATTTGCTCTTTAATTCCATCTTTATTGTCTAAAAACCACCAAGCAGAACCAAGCTGCATTTTACCTTTTATGCCGCCATCTTGAAAAGAGCCCATAAGAGTTGAAAGAGGATAATAATCTTTTTTGTTTAAACTATAAAAAATTATCTTTGGAAGTCCTCCGTCATTATTTGCTGTTGTTAATAACAATGATAATTTCTCTATAATATTAGAATCTCCTATAGAATCATATCCAGTATCAGCACCTAATTTTTTAAACATTACTTCATTACTGTTTCTCATTGCAGAAATATGTATTTGCATAACTAAATTTGATTCTCTATATTTTTTTATTAGTTTTATGAGAATATATGTTTTGTATTTTTCTATTTCTTCATGAGATAATATTTCTTTATTCATAGCTTTTTTAAAAATACTATCAATATTTTTTTCATCATCTAAATTAAAAGGTACTACAGATAATGAACAATCACTTGACACACAGCCTAAACTTTTAAAATAATCTATTCTATTATATAAAGCTTCAACTAATGATTTTATATTTATAATATTTATTTTACTTGCCTCTTCTAGCTTTTTTATATAATCACTAAAATCAGACATTTCTATATTTATAGCTTTATCCGGTCTAAAAGATGGTACTACTTTTGTATCAATCTTTCCTATTTTTGATTTACCTTCATTAATTAATTTATGATATTCTAAATTATCTATTGGATCATCGGTTGTGCCTATTGTATGAACTCTAAATTTTTTAAGAATATCTTTAACAGTCATACTCTCTAATTTTTCATTTGCTTTTTTCCATATTAAATCAGCATTATCTTCGTTAATAATTTCATAAATATCAAAATACATCTGAAGCTCCAAATGACTCCAATGATAGAGAGGATTACCTATTAAGTTAGATAATGTTTTAACCCAAGCAATAAACTTATCATAATCATCTCCATTACCTGTAATAAACTTTTCATCTATACCATTAGCCCTCATCATTCTCCATTTATAATGGTCATTGTAAAGCCAAATCTCTGTTAGATTATTAAATTTTTTATTTTCAAAAATTTCTTTCGGATTAAGATGACAATGATAATCAAATATAGGAGTTTGGCAAGCATAATTATAAAAAAGAGTTTTTGCAGTTTCGCTTCCCAATAAAAAATCTTCACCCATAAAAGTTTTCATAATATTATCCTATTCTTATAATGCTATAGTATAATCAAATAAATGCAATATATAAATAATAATAAAAAGAATATATTATTAAATTACTTATTCATTTTATCTATTGCTTCCCATAAACCTTGTAAATAAACAGCACCCAATGCTCTGTCATAAAGCCCATAACCAGGCATAGACACTTCGTCCCAAATAGCTCTTCCATGGTCTGGTCTAAATGGTCCTTCAAAACCTATATCATAAAATGCTTTCATAATAGCAAACATATCCATTGAGCCGTCGCTTGATAAGTGTGCCGCTTCTTGGAATTTACCTGGTGCTGTATGTTCTAAGTTTCTTACATGAGCAAAGAATATTTTGTCTTTTAAGCTTCTTATTATATCAGGTATGTCATTTTTAGGATTAGAGCCTAAAGAGCCCGCACATAATGTAACTCCATTACAAGAGCTATTAACACTATTAACCATTCTTAAAATATTTTCTTTATTAACTATTATTCTAGGAAGTCCAAATACAGGCCAAGCAGGGTCATCTGGGTGTATAGCCATTTTTATATTATATTTCTCACATGTAGGCATTACAGCACTTAAGAAATATTTTAAGTTTTCAAATAACTTTTCATCATCAACATTTTTATACATTTCAAAAAGCTCTTTTAATCTGCTCAACCTTTCAGGCTCCCAGCCGGGAAGTACAAATCCATTAGAATTAGAATCAATTTGTTCAAACATTTTCTCTGGGTCTATTTTTTCTATTATTTCTTGGTCATAAGATAATACAGTAGAGCCATCAGGGCGAACTTTTGCTAAATCGCTTCTAGTCCAGTCAAATACAGGCATAAAATTATAGCATACTAAATTAATTTCATTTTTACCTAAAACTTCTAATGTTTTTATATAATTTTCTATATATTTATCTCTGCTAGGAAGCCCTATTTTTATATCATCATGTATATTTACACTCTCTATACCATATATTTTAAGTCCTGCATCTTCTACTTCTTTTTTTATATTTTTTACTTCTTCATCTCTCCAAACCTCTCCTACTTTACTTCCATATAATGTTGTTATAACGCCTTTTACTCCAGGTATTTGCCTAATTTGTTTTAAAGTTACAGAATCAAAACTACTTCCAAACCATCTTAAAGTCATTATCATAATGAATAATTCTCCTTAAATTATTTTATATATTTTTCTAAACATTCTTTTACAGCATTTTCTTTACTTATCATCTCACTAAAATAACTTTCTATTTTTTTTCCTTAAATTTATCTTTTCATCATATAAATCAACAGCAAATATAATCTTATTAGAAAGTATAGGCTTTAAATTATTTCCAATAGTTTCTTTATATTTGAACTTGATGTTTTTTATATGTTTTTGTAATTCTTCAAGCATAGGGTCTGGACTTATTTCCATAGGTTTTCCATTATCATCAATACCCACTAAATACCTAAGCCAAGCTGCTATAGTTAAAGGTATGCCTACTAAAGAAGAAATGTCAAGTCCATTTTTAACATAAGATTTTAATGTCTCTCCATATCTTATAGGTATTTTTTGAGAAGTGTCTGTTGCTATTCTTTTTGGGGAATCTGGTATATAAGGATTTACCAAACGCTCTTCAATTACTTCTTTTATAAAATCTTTAGGGTTCAAAATTTTAGGGTCAGCAACTACTTTCATGCCTTCATCATAACCTATTTTTTCAACTAATTTTTTTAATGAAGGATTTCTCATCTCTTCATAAATAAAATTATAATTTAGTAAACAGCCAAATATTGCTAAAGCTGTATGAAGCGGATTTAAACAAGTTGTAACTTTCATTTTCTCTACAGTTTGAACTGTTATTCTGTCTGTTACATATACATTAGCTTTTTCAAACTTTGGTCTTCCATTTGGAAATAAATCCTCTACAACTAAATATCCAACACTTTCAGCATTTACAAAAGGAGCCATGTTGTTATGACCAACTTTAAATAATGACATTTCTTCAAGTCCTATATACTCTAATTTTTTTTCTATAATCTCAGAAGGTCTTGGAGTAATTTTATCAACCATGCTTAATGGGAAAGAAACCTTTTTGCTATCTTCAATATATTCTACAAAGCCATTATCAGCATAACCTCTTTTTACCCATTCTCTAGATATTTCAACAATAGAGGATTTTAATTTATCTCCATTATTTGAACAGTTATCTACACTAAGCATAGCTATAGGAAAGGCACCGTTTTTATATCTTTCTAAAAGCATAGTAGCAATAATACTCATAATATTTTTTGCTTTTTTTGGCTCATTATCAATATCTTCTTCTACTATGCTAGTATAATTACCATTTAAGTCTTTTATTGAATAACCTTTTTCTGTAATAGTAAAACTCACTATTTGAAGAGAGCTTGATATAAATATTTTTTTTAATGCATCATAATTATTAATAAAATCAGCATGTAATATATCAGTTATACTTCCTATTATTTTTTTATCTATATCACCATTGCTTTTAATAGAAGCTAAAAGAGTAAGATTATCAAAAGGCTTATAAACTTTATTAATCATATCATAATCATCATCTCTTCCAAAAGCATGAGTATCTACTGCTATTATACCAGTATCTATTATACTATCATTTAAGAGTGTATCAGCTACTGCTGCTATAAAACCTCTAAATATATTTCCAGCTCCAAAATGAATCCATGTAGGTTTTTTAGCTGTATTTTTTCTAATATCATTTATATTATATTTAGGAACTTCTATATTAGCATTTTCCCAAAAATTTTTATCATTCAAATTTTCTATATTGAGTTTCATAACATATCCAAAAGTTTTAATAAAATAAATAATATTATAATTTATAAATTTTGATATTTATTGCAACTATAATTTTTTATATTTAATAATAAATAATTGAATCTATTTTTATAAAAACTATAAATAAAATTAATAATTCTTTATATATCTTTTTATTATATACAATACTAGTATACAAAAGTTTAAAAATAAAAAGGCTGAATAAGATAATAACTAAACATCTTACTCAACCTTGAGTATTTTTAAATATACTAATAATTAATTTTCTATATAAGCATAGCTAAATTTATGTTTTGCCAAATTATCATATACAACACCTTTCAACTTAGGACTAACTAAAGTAGGTGTAGCATAATAATATAATGGTATTATAACATCATTATCCATAAATATTTTTTCAGCTTTATGCATAGCGTCCATTCTGATATTCTGATCTATTGTATTCATAGCAGTTTGAAGTAAATTATCATATTCTTTATTTGTAAATAGAGCATGGTTTTGAGGACTATAACTTAAAAACATACCCAAGAATGTCATAGCATCATTATAATCAGCAGTCCAACCGCTTCTTCCCATAACATAATTTTTATCAGTATATAATGTTTGTAAAAATACAGCCCATTCTTGCTGACTTACAGAAGTATCTATTCCTAAATGTTCTTTCCACATTTGCTGAACAGCTTCAAATGTAGGAATTTCTCTATTGGAATCAACTAAAAATTGAAGTACAGGGAAACCTTCTCCATTAGTATATCCAGCTTCTTCCATTAACTTTTTAGCTTCTTCTATATTTTTTTGATAATCTTCAGGCTTAACACTTATATAATCACCGCCTACTTCTCTGAAATCTCCATTAACATCAGGAGCTCCAAAAGGCACAAATGCACCAGCAGGCACACCAGCTTTTACTATATTATCAACTATATAATTTCTGTCTATAGCTAATGATAAAGCCTTTCTCACTCTTCCATCTTTTAAAACTTCATTAGTATGGTTTACAGCATAATAATATGTTCCAAGACGTTTAACCATTTGAAGTAATCCTTCTGCCTTTAGAGTATCTATATCCTGAGCAGGTACTCTGTCAGAAAAATGTAGAGAACCTTCTTTTATACCAGCAACTGAAGCTGTAGGATTATCCATTAAAACAAATGTAATTTTTTCTGGAACTAAATTCTCATAATCCCAATAATTAGTATTTTTTACCATTATTATATTATTATCTATATTGCGTTCTATCATTACATAAGAACCATTTCCTATATAGCTTTCCGGATTAATAGTCCAAGTGTCCCCATACTTTTCTATAATATCCTCGCGAATAGGATAGAATGTAGGAAATGCTGTTAACTCTAAAAAGTATGCAGTAGGTTTTTCTAATGTTACCTCTAAAGTATAATCATCAATAGCCCTTATTCCTAAAGTATCCAATTCCATTTTACTAGCATTAATAGCCATAGCATTTTTTACAGGCTCAAATTGATAACTATATTCGCTTGCTGTTTTAGGGTCTACAGCTCTCTTCCAAGAATATACAAAATCTTTAGATGTTAATGGAGTTCCGTCAGACCATTTTCCATTAGTTCTTAAATGGAATGTATATGTAAGTCCGTCTTCGCTTATATCCCAGCTTTCAGCAGCTCCGCCTACTAATACACCTTCTTTGTTTCTTGTTGTAAGTCCTTCAAATGCATGTATTATGTAAACTGAAGCATCTGATGCTATGTTTAATGTAGGGTCTATAGTTTTAGGCTCTGGACCTACATTTATAAATAAACCTTCACCTTGATTTTTTATTTTTTGATGAACAAAATGTTATTATCAAGCCTATTGATAATAAAAAAATAAAAAATAAACGCATAATATTTTTCATAAATCAATACCCTTTTTGTTTTTTATAAATAATTAAAAAATATATTATATCATCAATTATTAAAAATCAATTAATTAATAAAAAATTATTGTGAATGCTATTTATAAAATAATAATTTTATTTCATAGTACGCATATCTATCACATATCTAAACTTAACTTTTCCATCTATCACTTTTCTGTATGCTTCTGATATAGTTTTAGCATCTGCCTTTATTATTTCAACAGTAGGATAAATATTATTTTCTATAGAATAGTTGAGCATTTCCTGAGTTTCTTTTATTCCGCCTATAAGTGAACCGAATAGTTTTTTACTGCCATGCTGACCTACCATCGCTATTAGTGTAGGCATTTTTGATGTGCGAGGAAGACCTAATATACACATAGTACCTCCCCTCTTAAGCATACGCATATACATATTAACATCATAATATGCAGGAATTGTGCTTATCACATAATTAAGAGTATTGTTAATATTTTTTAAATCTTCTGGATTATTTACATTAACATATTTTACAGCTCCCATATTTAAAGCATCTTGTCTTTTATCTTCTGTAATGTCAAATACAGTAACTTCTGCCCCTAATTTAACAGCATATTTTACAGCCATAGAGCCAAGCCCTCCAAAACCTGCAATGCCAATTTTTTCTCCTTTTTGTACATTCATTGCCTTTATTGGTGAGTATGTGGTAATGCCTGCACAAAGAAGAGGAGCAATTTTATCAAGCTCTGCATTGTCTGGTATGAGTATTGCAAAATCTTCGGATACTACTATATTGTCAGAATAACCTCCTTGAGTAATTTCATTATTATGGAATCTGTCTCTTGAGCCATAAGTATAAACTGCTCTATTTAAACAATATTGTTCTAAATTATCTAAACAGCTTTCACACTCTCCGCAAGAGTTTACCATACAACCTACACCGGCAAAATCACCAACTTTGAATTTTGTTACAGAACTTCCAACCTGTACAACTCTTCCAGCTATCTCATGCCCTACCACCAAAGGAGTATTGCTTGACTTTCCTTCAACCATATGTATATCGCTATGGCATATTCCTGCATAAAGTATTTCTATTAATACATCATTGCTTCCTACTGCATGCCTTGTAAATTCATGATATTTAAAATCCATATTAGCCGAAACTGCAGCGAATCCTCTTGATTTTACTCTTCCATTTGCATTGGTTTGTATGTTAATAGGAGCTTTTTTAAACTCCTGATTATACATTGCATTAGAGGAATTATTTTGATTATTAAATACATTATTATTTTGCGTTTGTGCATTTGAAGAATTATTACATGATATAACATATAATAGCACAATTATTAATAGAGCTTTTTTCATTTTGTAATCTCCATTTTTATATTTTTTATTATATTATATCATTAAAGTAAACTCTAGGGTCAATATTTTTTTTCTAATCTTATTTAATCTATATTACTTAAATCTTAATTAATTAGATAACTGCAACACATTTCAGCAATATTTTTTATAAAACAAAAAATATTTCTTACTTCTTATAATAACACTATTGACAGTAAGATATATGTGTTCTATAATTCTTTACTATAAATAATAATGTTTTAGGAGTATTAAAATGTATAAACGATTTTTAATATTGTTTTTTTCCAATGATTATATTTGTCGTTTTATCTTGCGGCGGCGGAAAAAGTAATTTAGACAATAAAACTATTGTTATTAATGCTGGTCCTCAGCCAAAAACAATAGACCCTGGGTTAAATACTGCATTAGATGCTTGCTATTATGTAATACATGCATTTGAAGGTTTAACTACAAAATCTAAAGAAGGAAAGATTGTAGGAGGCGTTGCTAAGAATTGGGAAATACTTGATGATGGTAGTAGATATATATTTCATTTAAGAACAAATGCTAAATGGAGTGATGGTAAAGCAGTAGTTGCTGATGATTTTGTTTATGCTTGGAGAAGAGTTGTAGACCCAGCTGTTGGAAGCCAATACAGTTTTCAACATGAGCCTGTAAAAAATGCTAAAGCAATAACAGCAGGAGAAATGCCTGTTGATAGTTTGGGAATAAAAGCTATAGATGATTATACTTTAGAAGTTACATTGGAAGCACCTACTGCATACTTTTTAGACCTTGTAGCATTTACAACTTTTTATCCTGTAAGAAAAGATATAATAGAAAAATATGGTGATAGTTGGAGTTTAAATGTTGAAAGTTATATAGGAAATGGTCCTTTTGTAACTACTGAAATTAATCAAGATGAAAGCATAATAATGGTAAAAAATACAAATTATTGGGCTTTCAATGATGTTGTACCTGAGAAATTAAAATTTGTTCTTATGCAAAATGAGACTGCTTCTGTTGCCGGCATCAAAGAAGGTTCTATAGATTTTTCTAGAATATTACCAACTCAGGATATACCAACATTAAAAGAAGAAGGATTATTACAAATAAAACCAATGCTTGCTTCATATTTTTATTGTTTAAATACTACTAATGAAGTATTAAAAGATATTAGAGTTCGTAAGGCATTGGCTCTTGCTATAGACAGAAATTATATAGTAGAACAAGTAACTAAAGGCGGAGAGACTCCTGCTAATGCTTTTGTTCCTTATGGTATAAATGATGCTGATGGAAGTTTTAGAGAAAATGGCGGCGGATATTTCGATATAAGTCAAGAAGGATATAAGAAAAATGTAGAAGAGGCTAAGAAATTAATGGCTGAAGCAGGATATCCTAATGGCGAAGGCTTCCCTGTATTTGAGTTTAAGGCTGACCCTGGTTTTCATATATCTATATTTGAAGCGGTGCAGCAGATGTGGAAAGAAAATTTAGGAATAGATACAAAAATAGTACAGGAAGAATGGGCTGTATTTTTACAAACTAGATATGATAAAAACTTAACTATGTGCCGCGGTGGTTGGTTTGGAGACTTTAATGACCCTATCAACTTCTTATCATTATACACAAGCTACTCTCCAAATAATTATAGCTCATATAGTAACGCTCAATATGATGCTTATATACAAACAGCACTTACTACTGGAGATCAGAAAGTTAGAATGGAAGCTATGCATAAGGCTGAGGAATTATTAGTAAATAGTTTTGCTATAATACCTATGTATTTTTACACTGAACCTTTGCTTGTTAATCCTAAATTAAAAGATGTTTATTATGATGCTTTATCTATGCATAAATTTACTTATGCCTCTAAAGAGCAATAATTAAAAATCATGATTAATATAAAAGAGCATTGATAAAATATATTTATCTTTGCTCTTTTTTGTATTTATTATTTTATTATTTTAATAAAAGAACTTACCGCACGTTAAGCAGAATTAAAAACATAAATTTATTTTGAATGTTAAGTTTAATTATATATTAAATTTAGTTTACCGTGCGTTAATTAAGCTACAAAGTTAAATAAAATTTGGGTGGGTGTGCTTTTTTTAATTAAATAAAAAATATAAATTAAGTTAAAATATTAAAATAGATTATAATCTCTATAGGGCGGGGTTTCTATAGAAATTTCTAATGTTTTAAAAAATTATTTTGACAAACTTAAAAATTTTTAGTATATGCAATTTAATTTGACATAGTGTTAAATTATTTTTTATTATAATATAATAATTTATATAAAATTAATAAAGTATGATAGGAATAAAAAATGCCAAAAATATCTAATTATCTTTTTAGTAAACATATAGAAAAATGCAAAATATCATTAGAAGCTTTTGAAGAAAGAGAAGTTCCAGATTTAAAAGATGATTTTAAAAAAGAAGCAGAAAAAATTCTATATGAGGCAAATAATTTTTTAAATAATATTGATGCATTTAATTATTCTGATTTTGATGATTTCAACATCAAGGCAGAAAAATTTAATGATAAATTAAACAGAATACTTGAAACATTCTATATAAAAGAGCCTGATGAACTTTATACTTATAACAGGTTTATTGAGTATTTTCATTATGATAAAACTATGTTTAATGATGAAAATGATGAAATTGATATTAATGATTTAGACACTTTAGATGAATATTTCGATTGTAACACTAATGGAGTTGCTCTAAACAATATGAGAGAATATAGAGATGCTATAGATTATTATAGTAAAGCTATAGATTTGATTGATTATTATGCATTAGCTTATTATAACCGTGGACTTGCTAGAAGCAATTTAGGATTTTTTAAAAAAGCTATAAAGGATTATGACAAAGCAATAGAATTAAGTAAAAATTATAAGGACGCTTATTATAACAGAGGGTTTGCTAAAAATAATGCTGGCTTACACAAAGAAGCTATTGAAGATTATAATAAAGTTATAGAGTTGGACCCTAATAATATAGATGCATATAATAATAGAGGAGTTTCCAAAAATTATTTAGAGCTTTTTGATGAGGCTATAAAAGATTTTAATAAGATTTTAGAGTTAGAGCCTAATAATTATTGTGCCTATAGCAACAGAGGCAATTCTAAAAATGATTTGGGGCTTTATAAAGAGGCTATTGAAGATTATAACAAAGCTATAGAAATTAATCCAAATTATTCAGATGCCTATTATAATAGAGGAAATTCAAAAAAAGAGTTAGGTTTATTTAAAGAAGCTATAGAAGATTATGATAATGCTATAAAATGGGAACCTAACAATATAAATACTTATCTTAATAGAGGAAATGCTAAATACGATTTAGAATTATATGAAGAAGCTATAAAAGATTATGACAAAATTATAAAATTGGATACTAATTATGTAGATGCTTATTATAACAGGGCAAATGCAAAAAGAGAGCTTGGTTTATATAAGGAATCTATAAAAGATTATGATAAAGCTATATATTTAAATCCTAATTATAGTGATGCATATAATAATAGAGGGCTTGCTAAAAGCGATTTAGGAATGTATGAAGAAGCAATCAAAGATTATGAAGAATCGATAGATTTATGTGCGGATAATCCAGAAGCATATTATAATATAGGAAGTGCTAAATATGATTTGGATCTTTTAAAAGAATCAATTAAATATTATGATAAGGCTATAGAATTAAGACCAACTTACAGTGAAGCATATAATAACAGAGGACTTTCTAAAAATGATTTAGGTCTTTATAAAGAGGCTTTAAAAGATTATGATAAATCTATAGAGTTAAACCCAGATGACAGCAATACTTATAATAATAGAGGGCTTACTAAATATAGTTTAGGATTGTATAAAGAAGCTATAAAAGACTATACTAAGGCTATAAAATTGACTCCTGATTATACCAATGCTTACGGAAACAGAGGAAGTGCTAAAGATGAATTAGGACAGTATAAAGAAGCTATTGAAGATTATGATAAAGCTATAGAATTAGAACCGAATACAGCTTATTTATATAATGATAGAGGCTGGGTTAAGAAAAATGCGGGGCTATATAAAGAAGCTTTGAAAGATTATAAAAAAGCTTTAGAATTAGATCCTAATAATGAATATGCAAAGAGTAATATTGCAAATCTTAAAAAAGAACGCGGTTTATAATATATTGTTTTTTATTAAAAACATAAAAACTAGTTTTTTGAAAAACTTAAAAATTTTCAGTATATACTATGACATAATTGTATCATATACAAAATTATAACTTATATATTAATAATAAATAGTTATAGGAGTTAAAAATGGCAACAATGACTAATTTTCTATTCGGACAACATTTAAAAGAATCTAAAAATAAATTAGAGAATTTGCAAAAAGAATTAAATAAATGTGTAGATGAATTTAATAATTTTTTAAATAATATTGATGCAGAAAATTATTCTGATTTTGATGATTTCAATGACAGAGCAAAAGCTTTTAATGAAGAATTAAATAAAATAATGTCAGATAAAAAACATTTTATAGTCAGTTTTACAAATATAGTTGACAATAATAAAGAAGTTGATATTGATCGTTTAAACAATCTTACTGATTATCATGATTATAATTCTAAAGGTATTTATAAAAGTGCTAATGGAGAATATGCAGAAGCTATAAAATATTATGATGAAGCTATAAAGTTAAACCCTAATATGGCAGATGCTTATTATAACAAAGCTATTGCCAAAACTAAACTTGGACTTTTAAAAGAAGCTATAGAAGAATATGATAAGGCTATAGAGTTAAGAGCTGATTATACATATGCTTATTATAATAGAGGACTTCTTAAAAGTGATTTAGGACTTTTAGAAGAAGCTATTAAAGATTTTGATAAAGCTTTATCAATAGATCCTAATTTATTTGATGCTTATAATAATAAAGGATTATTAGAAGATGAGTTGGGATTTTCTAAAGAAGCTATAAAAGATTTTAACAAAGCTATAAAATTAAATCCTAATTATGCTCTTGCATATAATAATAGGGGAATTGCCAAAGATAATTTAGGACTTTATGAAGAAGCTATTAAAGATTATAATAAAGCTATAAAATTAAATCCTAATTATGCTTTTGCATATAATAATAGGGGAAATGCTAAAGATAATTTGGGACTTTATGAAGAAGCTATAGAAGATTTTGATAAGGCTATAAAATTAAATCCTGATTATGTAGATGCTTATAATAACAGAGGCTTTACTAAGGAAAATTTAGGTCTTTATGAAGAGGCTTTAAAAGATTATAAAAAAGCTTTAGAATTAGATCCTAGCAATGAATGTGCCAGAGAAAATGTAAAACGTACTAAAGAAGAACATGGCTTGAAATAAAATTAGCTTTATTGGAATTATAAACTAAAAATTTTTTAATTTATAATTTTTTTGTTCAACTTTTCTCGTGGCAAAAGCTGCAAAAGTACTTATTAATTTTTTATTATAATCTATGTTACAATTTGAGTATTTTTATAGGAAACTGTATTATAAATAATAGCATCGAAGAATTATTGAATAAAGATAAATAAGCATTTTAAGATATAGAGTATAAAAAATCTATTTAATATATTGATAAAATTATATTTTATAATGGTAATTCTTATTATATATACATTGTAATTTTTGTATTAGTATAGTACATTTTTTTTACAAACAAATAAAAACTAATTATATTTCATATTTTTTATATATTTATGAATTATAATTAGTTTTTATTATAGTTATTTAATATATATTATTACTATGGATAAGTTAATAAATATCATAGTAACATTGATGACCACTAATAATTTAAAACCATTTCATAAAATACTAATTATGCTATTTATAATATTATTATCTATATTTTTAGTATTAATATTAGATAGTACTTTTTATTTTTCAAAATATATTAATAATAGGAATAAATTAGAAAATCTAGAAAAAGATTGATTTATTATTAAAAAATGATAATATTGATTATAATGATAAAAAATATTTAGTAGAATTAAAAAACTCTATAATAAATGATTACAATTTAATTGATGATATATATACTAATTTAAATGAAATTAGGAATAAATTTTTTAATTCTGATAAAAAATATGATAATAATATAATTTTTAATTTATTATCCCATTCTTGGCCTATAATATTAATAAATATTATTATGATAATTGCAGAAATAGCACAATTACATGATAAAGAAGTATCTATATTTGGTGCTTTATCTATAGTTTTGTTTTTTATAACTATATCAATTCCTATGATATTGGGTATGAATATACTAACTGAATTAATAAATTTAAATTTTAATATTTATGTTAAAAATATTATATTGTCTATTATTTTTGTAATTTTCCTTATTATTTTGATATTTATATATAATAAGGATATTGCTAAAACAAAAAAATAAAAAAAATAATAATTTTTAATTTTATTTTATAAAATTATATTATATAAGCTTTGATAAATTATATAAAAAATCAATTATCTGAAAAATTCTGAAATATTAAAAACTATAAAATGTAATATTAATGCAGGTATACCAATTACAATTAGAAGTACAATCTTAAAAATATTAAATAAAGTACCAAATATTCCATTAAAAGTTAATTTTATATTATATATAAATGCTCCGGGATACGCTTTTTGCCCATTATTATTTTTTATATTTTTATCTGCATTATTTTCTATCAAAAGAGAGGCAACTTTTTTTTCCATATCAATATCTCTATAGTCATTATTTTTTTTATATAAAATTTTATGAAGTGCAGTATCTCCATCATTATTTTGTAAATTAATATTGACTGAGTTTTTTATGAGCATTTCAATAATATCATATTCTTCTGTTCCTATATTATCTCTAGAAAGTATATAATGAATTATACCATTTCCGTCATTATCTTGTATATTAATATTTGCCCCAAGATTTATAAGTGTTTCAATTTTATATTTACTATCTGGAACTCCTATAATTTCACTTGTACCGAATTTAGGTTTATGAAATGAATTGTAGTACTTACTTACATTAAGTATAAGGCTTTTTCCCTCTTCATTTTTCTCGTTAATATCCATTCCATTATCTAATAAAACTTTTACGAAATCAGAGAAATTATTAGTGCTTAAATTAGGTATATAGTTATACCATGTTTCACTGTTCGTTATAGAATAAATTATATATTCTTTATTGTTTTCAATTATGTATTTAAACTCATCAATATTTTCTAATACTACTGATTTGTATAATGCTGATTCTTTATTTGTTGCCGCTAAATTCTTAAAATCTTCACTTACCTGACCATAAGCAATGTACGAACTAATTATAATAATCCATAATACTTTCATCATAAACCTCTTTTTTATTATGTATTATATTTTTTGATTATACATTGTAGCGGTATATTTTGTCAACTTAGATTTCATTTTAGATTTTATTGATTGTATTTAGTAGAAAATAAAATTTAAAACTATTTATTTTTTCTTATAATATTTTTTTACTAAATCAATCATTTTTTTATCCTGAATAGCCTCAGCATATTCTAAAACATTGTAGCTTTCTTTTATACTTCTGCCATAGTCATTATCAGGTTTCATTTTTATATTTAAATCCACTCCATTTTTAAATAAATATTCAGCAACTTCATAATTATGTTGGTCTATAGCATGAAATATCGCAGTATAGTTTATATCATTAGGATAATAGTTCACATCAGCCCCATTTTCAACCAATGCCTTAACTATTTCTAAATTACCCGCACCTGCAGCAATTGCTATAGGAGGATAATAATCTAAAAATTTAGTATCCAAATCAGCACCATTATCTTTTAAAAGCTTTACTACTTTAGGAGTAGACGCCGCAAGTATAGTAGCAGGAGCAACTCCTCCATAATTTGTAGCATTTACATTGGCACCATTTTCTATTAAAAGTTTTGAAGCTTCATAAGGATTCTCACCTGTAACAGCCCAAAGTAATGGAGTATCCCCATTATCATCAGCTTTTCCATTAACATCTATTCCATTATCTATTAAATATTTCATTATGTTGATATTGCCTTTTTCAGAAGCATAAATAAGTGCAGATGCTCCCCAAGATGATTTTTCATTTATATCTGCATTGTTTTCTATTAATATATTAAACATTTCTTCATTACCCTTTTCGCATGCAATCATAATCATATTTTTTCCGTCTTTATTTTTTATATTTATATCAGAGTTATGTTCTATTAATAATTTTGCTATTTCTATATTGCCAGTTCTCACAGCTTCCATTAAAGCATTAAATCCATCGTCTGCTCTTAAATTAACCAAAGCCCCATTATCAATCAAAGCTTTTGCTATATCATAATGCCCGTATGATGAAGCTATCATTAAAGGAGTAGAATTAGCATAGTGTGTAACATCGCCTATATTAATTTCAGTTTTAGAGCTTGCATTTATACCGCCCTCATTTATTAATTCTATTATTTCAGCAACACCTGTTTTCTTTTTATTTTTTTTTAATAAGCTTAATAATTCATCGCTAGGCTTTATTATTTCATTTGTAATGCCTAAATTATTTATTTTATCATTATTGCTCTTGGAATAAAGTAATGAAATTGCAATTATCAATATAAATAATATCTTCTTTTTCATAAAACAACCTTTTTTATTAATATGATGTATATTATATAATAACTCATACTAATACTCAATAAAAAAACATCTTTAAGCTAATAAATCTCCTCTGTAATTTATACATAAATCTATGGAATTACTTAATTTTATTCTATAAAAATTTATTCTTTTGTTTATTTCATATATATGAACATCTTTATATTTTTTTATAATATTTTTTACTTTATTTGATATAGATTTTGGAAGTATGCTATCTGTTATAGTATCATCACTGCTTATATAATTCCAATTACCGTTTTTATCAAAATCAATATAAGTTCCGTTGGATAATTTCACTTCATATTCATCATTAATTTTATCTATATATATTATTTTTGCATTATGAAAGTAAAATTCTATTAATCTTCTAGCATTTTCAGGCAATTTACTAGGAGTTATTTTTATAGAAAGTTGTAATTTAGTATTCATAAATTAACCTCCGATTATTGTATTGTAAATTATCTTTACAATTATAATTATAGTCAAAGGGATAGTTTTGTCAATATAATTTTACAAATATTTTACAATAAATTTACAATAATAAGCTTTTTATAAGTAATATATAATACATATCACACATAACATACAGATTAATGTAAATTTTACGTAAAAAATAAACTACTCTTCTTTACAATTAACATAAATCTATACAAATATACAAAAAATACTTGAAAAATATAACATTTTGCAATATAATTTTTGTTGTAAAAATTTTCAGTAAATATATTTTGCTGTTATCATCTTATTTTAATTCTTTATACAGTAATAAAATAAGCGGAATTTTACAAAATACACATAAAAATAATAATTTTTTTTATTAATAAATAGTATCAAACTACGGAGTGTATATTATGGAATATAATTTTACCACCATTGAAAAGAAATGGCAGAAGTACTGGAAAGACAATCAATCTTTCAAAACAGTTTCTAAACCTACAGACAAAAAATATTATGTATTAGAGATGTTTCCATATCCATCTGGAAAAATGCATATGGGACACGTTTCAAACTACACTATAGCTGACTCTATAGCTAGATACTATAAACTGTTGGGCTATGATATTTTACACCCAATGGGCTGGGACGCTTTCGGTATGCCTGCAGAAAATGCCGCTATTGATAACAAAACCCACCCTGCTGAATGGACTTTGAAAAATATTGCTAATATGAAAGACCAATTAAACTTGCTTGGATATTCATATGACTGGGATAGAGAAGTTACTACTTGTTTGCCTGATTATTATAAATGGGGACAGTGGTTTATATTAAAAATGTATGAGAAAGGGCTTTTATATAGAAAAGGTGGCGATGTTAACTGGTGCGACCATTGTAATACAGTATTAGCAAACGAACAAGTTACTGCAGAAGGCACTTGCTGGAGATGTGACGGAGAAGTTACTAAAAAGAAACTTGAACAATGGTATATAAAAGTTACTGATTATGCTGAACAGTTAGACGCTGATTTAAAACTATTAGAAGGTTATTGGCCTGATAATGTTATAGCTATGCAGAAAAACTGGATAGGAAGAAGTGTTGGTGCTTATATCAATTTTAATCTAGATGACGGCAAAGACTTCCCTATATTTACAACTCGCCCGGACACTATTTACGGTGTTACTTATATGGCTATAGCTTGGAACTATGACGGACTTTTAGATATGTGTACTCCTGAACAGAAAAGTGCTGTAGAAGAGTTTATTAAAAAGTCTGCTAAGATTGACCAAAAAACAGACTACGAAAAAGAAGGTGTATTTACAGGAAGATATGTAGTTAATCCATTTAATGGTGAGAAAGCTCCTTTATATGCTGCTAATTTCGTTTTAGCTGAGTATGGTAGCGGTGCGGTAATGGCTGTACCTGCTCATGACCAGAGGGACTTTGAATTTGCCAAAAAATATAATATCCCTGTAAAAGTTGTTATACAAAATGCTGACAATTCTATAAAAGCAGAAACTATGACAGAAGCTTATGTAGAAGATGGAATAGTTGTTAATTCTGATATATTAAACGGACTTTCTTCAAGAGATGCTATAAAAAGAGCAATAGAGTATGCAACAGAAAAAGGTTTCGGAAAAGAAAAAGTTCAATATAAACTTAGAGATTGGCTTATATCAAGACAAAGATATTGGGGCAATCCTCTTCCTTTTGTACATTGTGAGAAATGCGGTGTTGTACCTGTACCTGAAAGTGAATTACCTATAACACTTCCTATGGATATAGAGTTTACAGTTGGAGAAAATCCTCTTAAAAAATCTGCATCATTTGTTAATACAACATGTCCTAAATGCGGTGCTCCTGCAAAGAGAGAAACTGATACTATGGACACATTTACATGCAGTTCTTGGTATTATGCAAGATACACTGATGCTCATAATGATAAAATGCCTTTTGACCCTGCTTCTGCTAATGCTTGGCTTGGAGTTGACCAATACATAGGCGGTATTGAACATGCTTGTATGCACCTTTTGTATTCAAGATTCTGGTACAAGTTTATGAGAGATATAGGACTTATAAAAGGAGATGAGCCTTTCAATAGACTTCTTACTCAAGGTATGGTTTTAGCAAATAGTTATGAGGCTAAATCATTGAAAAAATTCTATACTCAAGAGCAGATGAACAATAAAGAATACGAAAAAGACGGCATTAAAAAAGAAGATATTATAGTAAAAATGGAAAAGATGTCTAAATCAAAAGCTAATGGTGTTGATCCTGCTGAGATTATAGAGCTTTTCGGTGCTGATGCTGTTAGAATATTTGTTATGTTTGTTGCTCCTCCAGAAAAAGACAAAGAATGGTCTGATGAGGGTGTTAAAGGTTCTGCAAGATTCTTAAACAGAATTTGGAACTTATTCTTAAAATACAAAGATGAAGAAGCTTTCAAAAATGCCAAATCATTTGACTACAACAATCTTTCAAAAGACGGACAAAAATTATTTAGAAAATACAATAAAACTATTAAGAAAGTTACAATAGACATTAAAGACAGATTCCACTTCAACACTGCAATTGCTTCATTAATGGAGCTTTTGAATGATATGTCTACTATAAAATTAGCTAACAATGATGATTATGCTATGTTTAGAGAAGTGATTAGAGGATACTTAATTCTTCTTAACCCAATAGCTCCGCATATCACAGAAGAGCTTTATCAAATATTAAACTTCGGTAAAATGATAATTGAAGAAAGATGGGTTGAGCATGATGAACAGTATTGCAAAGATGACACATTTGAACTTGTATTCCAAGTTAATGGTAAAATAAGAGACAGAATAGAAGCTGATGTTAATATAAGCGAAGATGATGCAAAAAATCAAGCATTATCAAGCGACAAAGTAAAACAGTTTACAGAAGGTAAAAACATTGTTAAAGTAGTTTATGTTAAAGGAAAGCTTGTAAACATAGTTGTAAAATAAAATATAATTGTTTATAAAAATAATAAAGAGTATGGATTAAAAAAATCTATACTCTTTTTTTATTTTCATTACACACCCCACCCTTTATTTTTTATTGTATCATTTTAAAATTCTAATTTTATTATTTTTTTGTTAACTAAATAAAAAAGCATACCCACCCAAGTTTTTATTTAAATAACAAGTATATTCAACGCACGATGAGCTAATTTTTATAATAACACAAATTAATATTCATAATTGATTTATATTTTAAATTTTGTTTAACGTGCGGTATATTTATAACAACACATATAAAAATTACATAATAATATAAATGTTTTTTTCATCTTCTTGACAAGAATATTTAATAGATTATTATTTCATAGTAATTTTATTATTTTTTATAGGAGTTTAATAATGAAAGCTGCTGTATTTTATGGAAAACAAAAAATTGTTGTAGAAGACGTAAATATAAAAGAACCTAAAGACAATGAAGTTTTAATAAAAGTTAAATACTCTGGAGTGTGCGGAACAGATGTTCATATATATGAAGGAGAGAAAGGATGCACTGATGTTAAGCCTCCTAGAATATTGGGACATGAATTATCAGGCTGTGTAGAGAAAATTGGAAAGAATGTTACTAAAGTAAAAATAGGAGATAAAGTTGCTATTGATCCTAATGACTATTGTAATAATTGCTACTATTGTAATAATGCTAAAAAACACCTATGCAACAATATGACTGCTGTTGGAGTATCATTAGACGGGGGTTTTGCTGAGTATGTTACAGTTAAAGAGAACTTAGTATTTAAAGTAGCTGATAATGTTTCTTATGAGAGTGCGGCTATGGTTGAACCTATTTCTTGTTGCTTGCATGGTATAGATTTAATGGATATTAAGCAGGGTGATACTGTGATGGTAGTTGGTGCTGGAAATATTGGGCTTATGATGATTCAACTTTTAAAATATAAAGGGGCTGTTAATATAATTGCTGTAGAGCCGTTTGAAAAAAGAAGAGAAAGAGCTAAAAAATATGGTGCTAATATTGTAATAGACCCTATTAATGATAATACTGAAGAAATACTAAAAAATAATAATATATTTAATATTGATAAAGTTATAGATTGTGCTGGAAAAGTACAGACTGCTAAATATTCTATTAAATATGCAGGCAAGGGTGCTGAAATAATGCTTTTTGGACTTACTGCTCCTGATGATGAAGTAAAAATAAAACCTTTTGAAATGTTTCAAAAAGAGCTTACGATAAAAACTTCTTTTGTCAATCCTTATGCTTTTGAAAGGGCTGCTAATTTACTTGCTAAAGGAGTAATAGATGTATCAGAAATTATCACTGACATTGTTGATTTAGAGAATATTAATGATGTATTTACTAATAAGCTATATGCAAAAGACGGCAAAGTGTTAATTAAAGCATAATTATAGTATAATAGTTTTTATTAATAAGAGGGGTATTAACTTTTAAGTTGATACTCCTTTTTATTTATTTTTTGTTTTTATAACATACCCCACCCTTTATTTTTTATTGTATCATTTTAAAATTCTAATTTTATTATCTTTTTGTCTACTAAATAAAAAAGCACCCCACCCAAGTTTTTATTTAAATTAAAAATCCATTCAACGCACGCTTTAATAACTATTGTTTATAATAAAAATTATATAATTAAAACATATTAATAATTTATTGCTTAATTTAACGTGCGGTATTTAAATAATTAAATTTTATTGTATTGAATTATTTTTTTTATTTTATATAATGTAACTATGTATATATTTGAATTTAAAGAAATTGGTAAAGAGTCCATCTGGGGCGGCAACACATTAGTTAAATCTTATTCTAAACATTTTGATAAAGATAAAAATATCGGCGAAAGCTGGGAAATATGTGATTTAAAAAATGATAAAAACATTGTTTCTAATGGAGAGTTTAAAGAAAAAGATATATCATTTTTAATAGAACATCTCGGCGAAAAACTATTGGGAAGTAATTGTAAAAATCAAAAAGATTTCCCTCTATTAATAAAATTTATAGATGCGAAAGATAAATTATCAATACAAGTTCACCCCGATGAAGAATATGCTAATAAAAAACATAATAAACATGGCAAAAATGAAATGTGGTATATTATGGAAGCAGATGAAAATGCTAAACTTTTAATAGGGTTAAAAAAAGGTATTGATAAAAATAAATTGAAAGCTGCTATAGAAAATAAAGAAAACATAGAAGATATGTTTAATTATTTTGATATAAAAAAAGGAGATGCTTTTTATATACCAAATGGCTGTATACATGCTATAATGGGTAATAGTTTAATAGCAGAAATACAAACTCCAAGTGATGTTACCTACAGACTTTATGATTGGAATAGAGTAGATAAAAATGGTAATTCAAGAGAACTTCATATAGAAGACTCTTTTAATGTTATTAAAGATATAGATGCATTTCAATTGAAATCAAAAAAAGAAAATTTATTAAAAGAAAATAATATAGAAATCAATAATATATTTTCAAATGAATATTTCACAACAGAAGAATATCTTATAAAAGATAAATACACTTCTAAAACTAATAATAAAACATTTGAAATAATATTAGTAATGGAAGGAAATGGAACAATAACAAGTGATGAAAATAGTATTGAATTAGAGGCTGGAAAAACTGTTCTTTTACCTGCATATCTTGGAGAATATAGTATATATAGTGAAAAAGGAATAAAATTATTAAGAGTTACTGTTTGAGGGAAATTTTCGTTTTATGAATATAATAGAATTAAAAGATGTATATAAAAGTTTTGGCAGTCAAAAGGTCTTGAATGGTGTTAATCTCATAGTTAATAGAGGCGAAACATTAGCGGTTATAGGTAACTCCGGCTGTGGAAAAAGCGTTCTTATAAAACACTTAATAGGTTTATTACAGCCAGATTCCGGAAGTATTATAATAGATGGTAATGATATAAATCAGATATCTGATAATGAACTTACAGAAGTTAGAAAAAAGTTTGCTATGGTTTTTCAGGGGGCTGCTTTATTTGACTCTTTGAATGTTTATGAGAATGTAAGTTTTGGGCTTAGAAGAATAAAAAAGGGTATGCCGGAAAGCAAGATAAAGGTAAAAGTAGCTGAAGTGTTGGATATGGTTGGCATGCCAAATATAGAACATAAAATGCCTTCAGAATTGTCTGGAGGAATGAAAAAACGTGTTGGGCTTGCTCGTGCTATTGCAATGGACCCTGAAATATTATTATATGATGAACCTACTACTGGACTAGATCCTGTTATGTCTAGAGTAATAGATGATTTAATAGTAAAAATGCAAAATATACTTAATGTTACAAGTATAGTTATTACGCATGATATGACTAGTGTATTTAGAATGGCAGATAGAGTTGTTATGCTGCATAAGGGGCAGGTTATAGAAGGCGGAGACCCTGATCATTTAAAAGAAATAGAAAACCCTCATTTGAGATTTCTTTTTTATGAGTAGTATAGACAAAAAAAGGTGAAGATATAGAAAGTATTAGACCAAAAGATTAATTTATAAGGAAGATTTATGAAAAACAAGGTAAAATTAGGAATATTTTTCATAGTTACTTTAGTACTATTAATTGGAGCTATAACAGTATTCGGTAAGTTTAAATTAAAGGGCAATGGTTACAGAATATACGTAGATTATGTATTTATTGGAGACTTGCTTGTAAATGGTAAAGTATCATATAGAGGCGGCGGTATTAATATTGGATTTATAGAAGATATTAGTATTAACCCAGATGGAACTATAAGAGTAACTTTATTTATTACAGATAGAAAAGTTATATTACCAGAAGGCACAAGATTTACTATACAGACAGTAGGATTAGGTCTTGGTGAAAAATATATCATGGCAACGCCTCCAACAATTACAACTTCCGGGCTTAAATCCATAGAACCAGAAACAGTTGTACAAGGTGTAGAGCCTTTTAGTTTGGAAAGCACATTAGGTTCTATAGGAGATATTGGTAAAGATTTAAACTTTGAACAGTTTTCGGGAATATTAACTAATTTGTCTAAAACTATTATGAGCATAACTGAAATTGTAGGTACTAATGAAAAAACTATCACAGATGTAATTTCAAATTTCAATGAGAGTTTAATACATATTAATTCTATAACAAGAGATTTATCTAGCATAATTAATGATGTAGAAAATGGCAAAGGTACAGCAGGAATCATAATGAAAGATACAAATATGCAGACAAATGTAGCTGCTATTATTGATAATATGAGAGTATTTAGTGAAAAATTAAAGGATAATCCTTCTGCATTATTATTTAGAGAGACTAGGACTAATAGATAATATAATTTTTTAAGGAGTATCTAATTATGCCTATATTTAAAAAATTAAGTGATGAAAAAAAAGAAGAGATAAGAGAAAAAAAAGAAATAGAATCTAAAATAAACAAAATATCAAAATCGAGTTTAAATAGATGTATAAAAGATGCTGAATATATTGCTATTAAAGCAGGAAAATATTCTCTTAAGTTTTTTTCTTCTCCAAAGATGATATCGCATAAAGGAAAAACAGATTTATTCACAGAAATAGATGTAAAAAATGAAAAAACAATAAGAGAGTATTTAACTAAAAAATATCCAAAATTCGGTTTTTATGGCGAAGAATCTGGAAAAACAGATAATGATAAAGACTTTAATTGGATAGTAGACCCTATAGACGGCACTACTAATTTTATACATGGTTACCCATTTTATTGTGTATCTATTGGCTTGGCATACAAAAATATTCCTATACTTGGCGTTGTTTATAACCCTATAACAGACACAGTATATAAAGCACATATAAAATCAAAAGCTTATAAAAATAAAAAAGTTATTAGTGTAAGCAATAATAATAAATTAATAGATTCTTTAATTATTACAGGTTTTTATTATAATACAAGCACTGATGATGATTTTTTAAATAACAGAATGATAGATTTTGCTAATATGGTTAAAAGAAGTTTAGCAGTTAGAAGAGATGGTTCTGCTGCATTAGATATATGTATGGTAGCGGAAGGTATTGCTGACGGATTTTTTGAATATGGATTATCGCCTTGGGATATATGTGCGGGAAGTGTAATTTTGAAGCAGGCTGGCGGTTTAGTTACAAATATTAACATGAAAGAATATGATATTTTCTCAAAAAAACAATATATAGCAAGCAATAAAAAAATTCATAAAGAAATGATAAAAGTACTTGAATAAGTTTTCAATAGATATAAAATATATATCAATATTTTTTAATATTTTTGTTTGAAGGAAAAAATTTATGATAGAAGGTAAAAAAGGAAAGGTAATTCAAGTAGTAGGCTCAACATTAGACGCCGAATTTGAAGAAGGACATCTTCCTGCAATATTAAATGCTCTTTATATAGATAAAGAAGTAGAAGGTATAAAAAGACATATAGTCTGCGAAGTTCAGCAACATTTGGGAAGCGGAAGAGTAAGGGCTATAGCTTTAGAATCTACTGATGGTATATCTAGAGGAGATGAAATAATAGATACAGGCAATCATATAATGGTTCCTGTTGGTAATGAAACTATAGGAAGAATATTTAATGTATTAGGTCAAACAGTTGATAAAGGCGAACCTATAAAAGCTAAAGAATATCGTTCAATACATGCTAACCCTCCTAAGTTTGATGCATTAGAACCAAAATTAGAAATATTTGAAACCGGTATTAAAGTAATAGATTTACTTGCTCCATATATTAAAGGCGGTAAAACAGGTCTTTTCGGAGGTGCCGGAGTTGGTAAGACTGTTCTTATAATGGAGCTTATACATAATATTGCAAGTGAACATGGCGGATATTCTGTATTTGCTGGTGTTGGAGAGAGAACAAGAGAAGGTAATGACTTATGGTCAGAGATGAAAGAGTCTGGAGTTATTAATAAAACTTGTCTTGTTTATGGTCAGATGAATGAGCCTCCTGGAGCAAGACTTAGAGTAGCATTAACTGCTCTTACTATGGCTGAATATTTTAGAGATTCTGCTAATTTAGATGTACTTTTATTTATAGATAATATATTTAGATTTACTCAAGCTGGAAGTGAGGTTTCTGCATTGCTTGGACGTATGCCTTCAGCAGTTGGTTATCAGCCTACCCTAGCTACAGAAATGGGTGCTTTGCAAGAGAGAATAACTTCTACTAAGCATGGTTCAATTACTTCAATACAAGCAGTATATGTACCTGCAGATGACTTAACAGACCCTGCTCCTGCTACAGCTTTCACTCACTTAGACGCTACAACTGTACTCTCTAGGGAAGTAAGTGAAAAAGGTATTTATCCTGCAGTAGACCCTCTAGCTTCAACAAGCAGAATATTAGACCCTATAGTATTAGGTAAAGAACATTATGAAGTAGCTAGAAAAGTTCAACATATACTACAAAGATATAGAGATTTACAAGATATTATTGCAATATTGGGTGCTGATGAACTTTCTGAAGATGATAAATTAACAGTATCACGTGCTAGAAAAATAGAACAATTCTTAAGTCAGCCTTTCTTTGTAGCAGAACAATTTACAGGGCTTCAAGGAAGATATGTTAAATTGGAAGACACTATTAGAAGTTTTAAAGGAATTTGTAATGGTGATTATGATGATTTACCAGACCAGGCATTTAGATTGGTAGGCTCTATAGAAGAAGCTATTGCTAAAGCTAAAACTATAAATGCTTAAATATTAATACAGCCTTACCGATAATTAAAACAATAATAATACTTTAGGTTGTTTATATGCTATTAAATAAAAAAGAAATTTCTAGAAAAAATAAATTAAAGTTCTATATACCAATACATTTCTTAATAGTTGCTGTTATATCAGTTGAATTATACTCTATACTATTAAGAACTATATATCAGTTGGGAAGTTCTTTAAGAGGATACATATATTTATTTATTGTATTAATAGCATTAGCAACTTCTATAAGTTTATTTCTTGATTGTATAAAGGCAGAGAGAAAAAGTGCTGTTATGCTTGGAAGGCTGTATGTCATAAAGACGGGCTTTGCTGTTGTACTAGTTGCTATAGTATCGTATGCTACTTACTTAATAGAAGGAAGTATAACATTATTTGAGATACTTAATATAAGACTCATAATGGTAATATTCCTTATAACTTTCTCTATGGGGCTTGCTTCTATTTCTTTTAACTTCTTAGTTGGACCTTTATATAGAAAAACTGGCTCTAAAGAATATTATTTACCTATGGGTTATAGTTTGGTGCCTATATTGATATCTGTAGTTATATTCATAATTACATTAGTTAATGGTATGCATTATAGGGCTGAGTCTTATCACTACTCTGCTTCAAATGCTTCATTAAAAAGAGAATATGCTAATGATTTCGTAAATGAGTTCTCAAGAAGAATAGATAAATATATTAATGTTACTACTGCACTATCATACTATATAAATAATTATCCTAGAAATAATAATGACTTTAATGATAATATAAATATAATTAACAATTACATAAAAAAACAATATGTAAATGACCCTGATATAATATCTTTCGCTATATACTTTTCAAACCTAGATAATATAGGAATGAATATAGATGATACTACTGCAAGAAACTTATATGTGGATTTCGGTTATAAAGATAATAGTGTTACTAGAGTATATACTAATTATACGCCTAATATACAGAGAAATAAATTAAATCTATTAACTAGTGAAACTAATTATTATGTTAATATTATAAAATATAATGATACTTTTTTTGTTTATAATCCTATTATTTATAATAATAATAATATAGGTTTTATTTTATTAGAATTAAAAACTTCAATATATGAAGACTTATTAAATAATAATCTTTATAAAGATAATTTAAATATATTTATTACAGATAGAGAATATAATATTAATGCTTTTAATAATCCTAATGAACTTCAAAATATGCAAAATATATTAGGAAACGTTACTAGTTCGCTTAAAATTAGAGATGAGCAAAATAACAGTAAAATAAACAGTATTACAGATGCTAAAATATTTTATGATGAAGCACTGAATTTATTATTTGTAAAATATCAAATATTTAATGATATATATGTAATAAATAGTTGGAGTTATAAGCCTGCATATCAAACAGATGTTGCTTTTAGGGAAGTATTATCTATAGCAAACTTATTCATATATGCAGGACTATTAATATTCTCAATATCTATAATATTATTGATATACAACTTAAGAAGAACTTTAGTTGCCGCTAAAAACGTATCTGAATCACTCAGTGAAGGTTCAGGTGATTTAACAATAAGACTTCCTATAGTTAACAATAATGAAACAGGAGAATTGGTATATTCGTTCAATAAGTTCTTGGATAAAATGCAAAACATCATTGTAACTATTAAAAACAATGCTTATACTATGACTGGAAACATACAAAACATGAGAGCTTCTATTAGTATGAGTATTAGTGATTTTAATACTATATACAAAGAGTTCGAAAGAGAATTTGAAAACTCCTCAAAAATATCAGAATCATCATCTAATGCTGCAAGAGTGAGTTTCATGCAAAGAACTAAATTTAATTCTGTTAATGAAACTATACAGTTATTATTAGATAATATTAATGACATAACAGAAAAAATAAAATCACAATCTGAAGCAATATCAAAAACAAGTACATCAGTTCAGCAAATGATAGCAAACATTGTTACAGTGAGCCAAGGAGCAAATAAAGCAAACACTTATGCTAAAGTATTATACACAGAAGCACAAGATGGAAGTAATATAGGTGAATCTGTTACAGAGTCTATTCAAAGTATTAAAGAATATTCAAAACAGATTACAAACATCACACAGGTTATTCATAACATAGCAGAACAAACTAACCTACTTGCAATGAACGCTGCTATCGAGGCTGCTCATGCTGGTGAACATGGTAGAGGTTTTACAGTTGTTGCTGATAAAATTAGAAAATTGGCTGAAGATACCGATGAAAACTCTAAAATAATTGATGACATTATTGAAGAGACTACACAAGCTATTGACCATACTGTATCTTTAGCATTTAAGAGTTCTGAATCTATGGAGAAAATACTTGAGGGTTCTAACACTATTGCCGACTTAATTGCTAATATATCTAATGCTAATGATGAACTTGATATTGGAAGAAGGGATATATTATACAATATTTCAAACTTAAATAGCATTACTGAATATATTCAGGAATTATCTATAAAACAGATGCAGATGAGTTCTACTGTTGGACAGAACATAACAAGCGTTGATAAATTGGCTGAAGATGTAGTTAATGTTGTTAATGCTACTGAGAATGATATTAAAAGGCTTGTTAGCTCTATAGAAAATGTAAGTGAATTGTCTAATGCGAGCAGTGCTAGTATGGAGACTATGGATAAGAGAATTAAAGAGCTACAATATATATTCTTACAATTATATAAATCTGTTATTTCATTTAAGACAGAAAAAACTGAAGAAGATATTAAGAAAGAATCTAAGGCTTTGGATAAATTAAAATTAAAATTAGAACAGAGAGCTAAAAAACAGAAAATGAAAGAAGAGAAAAAGAGAATGAAAAATAAAGGTTAATATGAGTAAAATAAAATTTATATTAATTTTAACAATATTTATTTTTAATATTTCTTATACTCAAACAATATCTCATAAGTTCTTTTGGAATCTCAAAGTTGGAGAGAGAATTGAATCTGTAAAAACTGCTGATGTAGAATATTATGAAAACGGATTATTAAAAAAAACTTATAAAGAAAGAAACATTGTAGATTTAACAGTTATAGCGATAGCTCCTAAAGGCGGATATAGAGTTAGCGGTGTATTTAAAATTTTTAGGCTATATGATGGAAACAGTGTTTTTCATTTGGAAGAAGAGTATTCAAGCGATTTTATAATACACACTAATGGTAAATTTGAAGTGCCTTATAATTATTTTATGCCGAATGTAAGGCATATTCCTACTTTTCCATATAAAGAAATATCTCTCACACATTCTTGGAATAGTGAAGCTATGGAGATAGTAAAAGTCAATAATGCTCCTAATCTTGCTATGGCATTATCTGCTGATTATTTATTTGCAAACATTGAAACAAATGAAAATAATGACCCTCTTGCCGTTATACAATATCATATTATGACTGATAAAGATTTGCTTCAAGCTGGGCTTTCTAGAAATGGTTATCCTGAAAGAATATATGGTTTTAATTATGGAACTTTTTTATGGGATATGAATAAGAATATACCAGTATCACAAACCGAGAGATATCAAATATTATTCGGATATGGTAAAAACTTATCTTATCTTAGCTTGCAATACAAGATGAATATTATAAGCACTTATAAAATTTACAGCACTATTACAGAAGAAGAAAATGAGTTAAACAGAAAAAAATTAGAAGATAATCTTAATGATGATGTTGTAGTTGATACTGTTCCTGAAGGGTTAGTAATTAGACTTGGAGAGATTTTATTTGATACAGATTCTTATACACTAAAAGAAGATGCAAAAGACACTGTTGATAATATTATAAATGCTATTAAACAAACTTATCCAGACAGAGAAATCATAGTTGAGGGGCATACTGATAATACAGGAGAAGCAAATTACAATCAAGCCCTATCAGAAAAAAGAGCAAAAACTGTAGCAGATTATATATTGCCAAAACTTGAGCATGATAAATTATCTTATAGAGGTTTCGGAGATAAAGAGCCTATAGCTTCAAATGATAATCCTGATGGAAGACAAAAAAATAGAAGAGTAGATATTATAATAAAATTAAGATAGGCCTGCAAAAAATCTCTCTTTTTTTTACAAGCCCAAATGTATTTTTATATATTCTTCATGTTGTCTAAATTATTATTATTATAAGAACTTCCATTCAAGACCTATATCCATTTGAATGGCAAACTTATATTGTATATGTTTTTCTACAAGCCAAGTACCCAATTTTACATTAGCAAAAGGAGTAAGACTAGGAACTTTTTCTATAGGCTTCTTATAGCTATAAGCAGCAAAGAGTCCAACTCTAAATAAATCTTTACTTGAAATCATATGCTCTATTGTGGTATTGAGAGCAAAAGACATACCCCACTCTCTCATACTATAGCCTAATTTTATATCATGATTAAAGTACCAATCTTCAGCCTTTACAACTATAGCCTCTCTAGGCAAATATACAAAATTATCTTTATCAACTCCAAATGCTCTTATATAGCTTATATATGGTGTGTATATTAAAGCTATTAAACCAGGTCCTGCTGGTCCACCCATTGTAAGTGTAGGAGCCATTTGAAAATATATTGTATTTCCTCCTACATACTGAGGTTTTTTAGTCATTGGATTAAGACCTGTAAAAGGTGGAAGTGCATGATTAAACTCTTTTGTATTACTATCCACTAAAGTAGGTCTTCCAGGATCTGCTAAACCTGCCTCATATGTAAACTTAAATAAGAACTTTAATGCTATTAGAGGCTGAAACTCAACATAAGCTGATGTTCTTGAAAAGCTGCTGAACTCTTGTTCTATGCCAGCTATTAGGTAAGAATCAGCAAAGAAGAAATTGTTTCTTTCTCTAAATAAAGCTTTTTTATAAAACACCTGACCTTGATACAATGCCCCAAAGTGATTCCATCTACCTAAAAAGTGATTGGAAAAATACCAGCCCTCATCAGAAGTATCTGTTAAATCTCTTTGAGGCTTTGCATTGTCTTGTGCTATTAACGGCAAACTTATAATTAAACTAAGCATAATGATTAATACTTTCTTCATAAAAATCCTCCTTATCACCTATAAAAATATATTTTCTCATAATACTTAGTTTAACCTTCTTAACTCATTTTTATTTAATGGCATATATTTAGAAACTTCATTAGCAGGTACTTTTCTCCAAGTAAGTGTTTTTCCAAAAAGCCCCGCACCATCTACACTAGCTTTCAATTTTATCTCTTGTTTATTACTAGATAAATCTATTTTAGCATTATACACTTTTCCTTGCTCTGGATTGTATATTTTACCATTTTTCCATTCGCCATTTTTAAACTCTAAATCATATAAATATACTAATCCTTTTAATGGTAAGTTTTTTAATTCTTTCTTTGGATTATTAACATCATATACAACATCATTAGAATTAGTATAAGCAAATGAATAAGCGTAATATTTATTATTTTCTTTGAATATCTCTATAACGGCAATTCTATTTTTAGCATCGGCATGACTATACCATAAACCAACTATATCATCTGAATTTTGTGCCAAAGCTATTATATTAAATAACATAGTAAAAGCTAATACTTTTATTATTAAATTTCTTTTCATATTAAATACTCCTTTTAATTTGTTTTTCATTATCTTGCTGGCATTATTTTTGTATAATACCAACAAGATATTTGTTTGAGATTTATATTACTTAAAAAGATTAATTATCGCAGGAAGCCAATGATGTATTGTTCCAAGTGCTGTGCCGAATGCTGTACAAATAAGTAATCTTAAAGCCACATAAGCCTTTATAGGGAACAATATATTTCTTGCTGCCAAATATCCGCTTAATAAAGCACCTGTAAATCCGCCGCCAGGAAATCCCCAAGCACTAGCAAAATGAAGATTTTTAACTGTAGGAGATACCCTCACACTGCGGCTTTTTTTCAAATATCCATCTTGAGCAAAACCATAAGCTGTACCGTCTGGAGTTTTGATATATCTCTTTATTGTTTTTGGTGTTGCCACTTCATAATATTCAATATTATCTCTAAATCCAGGGTAATGTTTTTCTGCTCTATCTATCAATTTTTCTGCCAACTCTTTCTTTTTAGCTTTATATTCCTCATCGCTTAAATCTTTCCACTCATCTAAGAATGAAGGTCCTGTTAGTACAGCAAATGAACGCTCATCTCCCTCTTCCACAAGTCCGCTGTCTATTGCCGAATAATCTACAAATACAAAGTTTCTATCAGCTACTGGTATATCTTTTTGTCCTTTAGCATCTTCTTTAAATGTAGTGTTCAATGTTTTCTCTGTACTTATAAATGTAGAGTATGCATTATTAGGGTAAAGCTCTGAGAACTTCTTCTTAAATATTATGTAAACTGTGTATAATGATACTGAGTTTTTAAGTTTATTTATTCTTTTGTCTTCATATCCTTTTGGAAGCAATTCATCATAAACTACTTTAGGAGCAGCATTTGCTATTATATAATCTCCATAAACTGTTACTTCCTCTTTTGCCCTCTTATCAAAATAAGTTACTCCCTCAGCAATATTGCCTTTTACATTTATCTTTTTTACCTCAGAAGAAACTCTTACCTCTCCCCCATTCTCTCTTATTATATCAGCTAAAGCATTTGATAAGTTCTGACTTCCGCCTTTAATAAAATAAGCAGAATTATAATAAGCTCCCTGAGCACAAGCATGATAATACCAGCTAAACTCATAAGGGTTATCATGATAATAAGTAATATTAATGTTTAATATTCTTTTTAACTTATCACTTTTTATCATAGAATCCAACACATTACCCAATTTCTTTTGTGTAAATAAATGATACAAGTTCATAGGGAATGTTGTTATAGGATAGAAGAAGAAATCAAAAAACTTCAAATCATAAGGCACTCTTCTTATCATATACATCATTCTTGAAAGCCCAGCAAAATATTTTCTTATGCCTTGTTTTTCTTCTGGGAACTCTTTTTCTAAAGTATTTATAACATTCTCATAACCCTCTGGTATCACTAAATCAGTATCTTCTGTTTTTATTCTCCAAGTTTGAGGAAGTTTTACTAAATTAATTCTGTCATAAAGCCCTAGTTTTTTAAATATTACATGCTTCATATCTCTGCTTTTTTTAGCCATATCCATCTCATGAAGCCCAACTTCAAACTTAACATTTTTTCTTTTATATACTGTAGCACAACCGCCTACTATATTATGACTTTCTAAAACTAATACTTTTTTTCCTTGTTTTGCTAAATAGGCACCTGAAGTTAATCCTCCTAAACCAGAACCTATAATTACTATATCATATTTATTATTTTCCATTTTTATCTCCTTATAAAAAGAATGCTTATAAGCGTTTTTAATTGTTTTTGCTTATATATAAATAATAATATAAAATTATAAAAATACAAGCGTTTTTTTATGAAAATGCGTATATATAAAGACTTTTTTAAGTTTTTTTTACTAATTTTTACAATATTTGTATAAAACGTAGCGTAAAATATTATGATGTTTTGATATTTTTATTTAAAAACAAAGATTATTTTATTATTTTATGTGAAAAATATTGGTTTTATCATGTTATTTATTGTTCTTTTTACAGTTTTTATAAAATACACAATAAAAAACTTATAATTTTTATTTTACTACAAATTAAATATAAATTATAAAAAGTATGCATATATTTACTATGGTATTTTTTACATAGAATAGAATTTATTATAAAATAAATACATAATAAAAAAGATTATTTTTGATATTATTTACTCTTCTTTTTTTATATCAGAGATTATATTATCTACAGAGTTTTTATTAAGAAAGTCTATTTTCTTGCCGTAATTTTTTAAAAGCATCTCTTCATCTTCTGTTTTAACTGCTTTACTTGATATTATAGTTTTTAGCATATGCATCATTAAAGCATGATGAATTTTTTAATTTATCAAAGTCTATGCATCCTCTCAAAAAATAAAACTTTATATTCTCTTTTTCATTAGGTTTAAAATTTTTATCTAATGAAGCATTATAAATATCCTTGTCATTAGGGTCGCCTATACCTATAACAACACAATATATTTTTTTATTATTATGTAAACTATTATAAAGCTTTCTAATTGTTTTAATAGCAGATAATTTACCTGCATATAATGCACTTACAAATATTATTTTATTATAATCATTTAAAGTATTTAAAGAAACATGCCCTATTTCAAATATATCAGCATGCAATTTATCTGAAATCCATTTAGAATATGTTTTAGAAGAACCATATTTACTTTTATAAAGCACAGCAATATCTTTTGACATATGTTTATAATATAATAAATATTTCTTTATTGCAATAATATATTTAATAATTTTAATATAAAAAACGCTTGATTTTTTATCATTCTATTAATAGAATGTATGCAATTATAATTTTATTAAAAATGGAGAAATAATTATGAGTTTCAGAGAAAACAGTTCTTTAAGAAGCGACAGAGTATTAAAGGGTGATGAGAGAGCACCAAATAGGTCTTTATTCTACTCTATGGGTTATACTGATGAAGAATTAAAAAGACCTCTGATTGGAATTATTTCTGCATATAGTGAAATTGTACCTGGACATATACATCTTGATAAACTTTCTCAAGCTGTTAAGGCTGGGGTATTAATAGGCGGAGGTACACCTATACTTATACCTTCTATAGGTGTTTGCGATGGAATAGCTATGGGACACTTGGGAATGAGATATTCACTTCCTTCAAGAGAGTTAATAGCTGATTCTGTTGAAAGTATGGTTATAGCACATGGATTAGACGGAGTTGTGCTTGTTCCTAACTGCGATAAAATAGTTCCTGGTATGATAATGGGTCTTTTGAGAATGAATATACCTGGAATAGTTATAAGCGGAGGAGCTATGCTTCCGGGAGAACATGGAGATAATAGAGTAAGTTTATCAAATATATTTGAAGCTGTTGGAGCAAAAAAAGCTAATCTTATAAATGATGCTGAATTGGAAGAATATGCTCAGCATACATGCCCAAGCTGCGGTTCTTGTGCTGGTATGTATACCGCTAATAGCATGAACTGTCTTTCTGAGGCATTAGGTATAGCACTTCCAGGAAACGGAACAATACCTGCTGTTTATTCTGCTAGAACTTTACTTGCTAAGAAAGCTGGTATGCAGGTTATGGAATTATTAAAAAAAGACATAAAACCATTAGATATAATAACTCCAGAATCTTTCAAAAATGCACTTGCAGTGGACATGGCATTAGGCTGTTCTACAAATAGCGTACTTCACTTACTTGCTATAGCTAATGAAGCAGGAATAGAATTAGACTTAAAAATCATAAATGAAGTAAGCGACCGTACTCCTAACCTTTGTCATTTAGCACCTGCTGGGCATAACTATATAGAAGATTTATACAAAGCCGGCGGAATACCTGCTGTTATGAAAGAGCTTGATAAAGGCGGATTTATAAATACTTCTCTTATGACTGCCACAGGTAAAACAATAGCTGAAAACATAAAAGATGCTGTCAATAAAAATAATAATGTTTTAAGAAATATAGAAAACCCTTACAGTAAAACAGGAGGAATTGCAATACTTTGGGGCAACATTGCAAAAGACGGTTGTGTTGTTAAGCGTTCTGCCGTTGCTGATGAGATGCTTGTACATAAAGGACCTGCAAGAGTATTTGACAGTGAAGAAGAGGCAATAGCTGCAATATATGCTGGAAAAATAAATAAAGGTGATGTTGTTGTTATAAGATATGAGGGACCTAAAGGAGGCCCTGGTATGCGTGAAATGTTAAACCCTACTTCTGCACTTGCTGGTATGAAGCTTGATAAAGATGTTGCATTAATTACTGACGGAAGATTCTCAGGTGCTTCAAGAGGTGCTTCTATAGGTCACGTTTCACCAGAAGCTGCAAGCGGCGGAGAAATAGCATTCATAAAAGAAAATGACATCATTAGTATAGACATTCCTAATCATAAAATCAATTTAGAAATCTCTGATGAAGAAATGGAAAAAAGAAGAAAAGAGACTCCTATTAAACCTTTAGAGGAAATTAGAGGCTGGCTTGGAAGATATAGAAAACTTGTTCAGTCTGCTAATACTGGTGCTGTATTAAAATAATTTTTAATAAAATGATGTTATGGGGTATTTAATCCTATAACATCTAATAAGCACTAAAAAAACTAAAAGTCAAAATTACAGACTGCTTGAATATCTATCTTTTAAGCCAGTATAAAAATTGTTTAGTTTATAGCTTATATAAGCTTAGACTAAATTTATTTTAAATAATTTTTTTTAAAGGAGCGAAATATGATTATTAGAAATTAATTTTATAAAGTAATAAACTTGTTTTATAATTAATTAAAGATATTGTAAAACTATATTATTAAATATTTATATTGTTTTTAGTTTGATATTTAGTACATAAAATATAATTAGTATTACTTTCTTAATTTGCACTTTTTGGTTCTTTTGACGAAGTCCGCACCGCGAGCGGCGGGAAAAAGAACAATAAATTTTTATGTTTTTATTATTTGTGGTGGCTTTGCCCCCACACCCCCACTTCTTTTACGACCGAAGGAAGTGCCTGTGGTATTGATATAAAAGAAGCAAAAGAACTGCATTTTTAAATACTAAAATATATTAAATATTATTTAATCAATATTAATAAATTTTGAAACAAATCTAACATAAAAATAATATAAAAAACAATAAAACAAAAACTAATAAAAAAGGATATTAAAATGAAAACATTAAAACAAATAAGTAATTTCTTTGGTAAATATATGGCTATAATAGTATTGATAGTAGCAGCTGTATCATTATTCTTTCCAAAAACAGTAAGCTTTATAAAAACAAGTTATGTTAATTATCTCTTGATGATAGTAATGTTTGGTATGGGGCTTACATTAAAGCTTGAAGATTTTAAAGTAGTGTTCACAAGACCAAAAGACATCATCATAGGAGCAATAGCACAATTTACTATAATGCCTTTACTTGCATTCTTGCTTTCTATCGCTTTCAAACTTCCTCCAGAACTTGCTGTAGGAGTTATACTTGTAGGAACTTGTCCTGGAGGCACTTCATCAAATGTTATGACATATTTAGCTAAAGGTGATGTAGCTTTATCTGTGGGTATGACTTCTGTATCAACTATACTTGCTCCTTTTGCAACTCCACTACTCACTTTATTATATGCAGGACAAAAGGTTGATGTTAATGCTGTAAGTATGTTTATATCGATAGTTCAAGTTGTTATACTTCCTATAGCCTTAGGTTTTATAATAAATAAATTCCTTTACAAGTTTACAAACAGTATAAAAGAAATACTTCCATTAATATCAGTACTTGCAATTGTAGCAATAGTAGCTGCTGTAGTATCTGCTAATTCACAAAGATTAATGCAGGTTGGTTATTTGGTTATAATAGTAGTAGTTTTGCATAATTCTTTGGGATATTTACTTGGTTATATGCTTGCTAAATTATTTAGACTAAATAATGCTAAATGTAAAGCCGTATCAATAGAAGTTGGAATGCAAAACTCTGGACTTGCTACTTCTTTGGCTGCAACTCATTTCGCTTCAATGGCACTTGCAACTGTACCAGGAGCAATATTCAGCGTATGGCATAATATATCAGGTTCAATAGTAGCTAATATAATGGCTTCAAAAATAAAAGATTAAATTATAAAAAAACAATAATGAATTTTAATAACTGTTATTTAAGTTCATTATTGTTTTAAAGTTTAATTAATACAATTTAAAATATTTTATAATTATATATAAAAGACATGTGGTAAACGTATTACAAATATATTATTTAATAAAAAGCATGCTCTATTTTTTATTTATGAATAAGTTAATAATAATATTTTTGCTGCTAAAGTAATTTTTAATACATATAAAATATAGACTATTATTATAAATATAACAAAAAAATCATTTTATTTTTTCATAAATTTCGGATTTTTTTATTCATATTTTAATATAAATTTGAAAAAAAATAAATTTGACAATTTTTTAAGTAAAATTGTAATAAAACAACAACAAATATAAGTAAGGGGTATAAGATTAATGAAAGTAATAGACATAGAAAAAAAGCCTAATTTAGAAAATGAAAGAATATTTTTCGGAGATTTTGGTCACTACATAAGAATAGACTCTGTAAGCCATGAAATAGCAAGAAAATTAAAAGAAGCTAGCGAAGGAAATACATGGTTTTCAAAAGAAGTGGACTATAAATCTGATAAAACAAGATTTTCTTCTCTTCCAGAAGATGCTCAAAGGGCTTTTAAGCTTAACATTGCATATCAAACTCTAATGGATAGCGGTGTTACAAGCGGTTTTTCATCAATATTAAACAGAATAGTTACAAGTTCTATATGGTCTATTCTTTATTCAAGGATAGCTATAGAGGAAGTTATACATGCTGAAAGCTATTCTTACGGACTTTCTGAAGTTTTTGGGCATTTAGCTACTGAAACTTTGGATTTGGTTTATAATGATGAGTTTGTAAAGCATAGAATGGAGAAAGAAGTTGAGCTTTTCTCTTGTGTTGATGACTTATGTAATATAGAAAATAGCAATGCTACTCTTGAAGAGAAAAAGAAGGCTGTATTAAAGCTTTTAACTGGTATATATTTGCTTGAAAGTGTAAAGTTTCCATTTTCATTTTTGGTAACTTTTACAATTAACAATAGCTATAATGATGCAATTACTGGATTTACAAAAACTATTAAACTAATAGCACATGATGAGCTTAATACACATGTACCAACTGGTAAAAATGTTATAGGAATATTAAGAAAAGATGCTAATCAAGGTTTCAAAGAGTTATTTGACAGCGGTTGGTATAATGATATGGCTAAAGAAATGACTGAATTTACTGTTAATGAAGAGATAAAATGGGCTAAATATTTATTTGACGGCAAAGAAGTTTCTGGTATAAACTCTTCTGTAAGTGAACATTTCATTAAGTATTGGGCTGGTGTAAGATTAAAAGATTTAGGAGTGGAAACAGAATATTTAAAAGAGCCTAAATCTGATATTATAGATTGGTTTAATGCCTACAGAGATATCAATAAACAAAATGCTGCACTTCAAGAGACAACAAACACCTCTTATCAAAAAGGTGCATTAAAAAACGATTTATAATACAGGGTTAATTTATTATGATAGAACTTACTAAAGATAAAAAGCATATTATCATCAAAAGAGACGGCAGAGAAGAACCATTCAACGAAGAAAAATTAAAAAAAGTTATTAACTGGGCTACAGACGGAAAAGAAGGCTTTACTAATGCACTGCTAGAAGGGCTAAACATAAAAATAAACGATAGAATGAAAATAGAAGTTCTATATGATGAGCTAATAAATACAGCAGTAAATAAAATAAGTCCGCTCTACCCTTCTTATGATACTATAGCAGAAAAATTGTATCTTATGAAGATATATAAAGAAACCTGCAAATTAAAAAAGACAGGAAGCTATCCTCATATAAAAACTTTTCTTAAAAAAGGCGTTAAACATAAAGTATACGATAAAAATATAGTATCATTATTTTCAGATAAAGAACTTGATAAAATTAACTCTATGATAGTTCCGGATAGAGATTTACTATTTACATATAAAGGACTTGCTATATTTTATAGAAAATACTGTAAAAACATAGGAAGCAAAAAACTAGAACTTCCACAAATTACTTATATGGTTGCGGCAATGTTTTCTTTTTATGATGATTTTTATAAGGGAGCCAATAAAGATATAGTTGAAAAAACTAAAACCGATAGATTAAAATATATAAAAAGAACTTATGACATGCTTTCTAAACATGAAGTAACATTTGCAACACCAAGAATAGCAAATAGTATGTCTATAAGACCTCAACTTGCAAGCTGTATATTAAACACTCCAGACGATGATACTTGGAGTTTAAATCAAACTGATGGAAATATGGCATTATACTCAAAGTTTTCTGGCGGTATAGCTTATGATGCTTCATATATAAGGGCATCTGGCTCTACTATACAAAGCAATAGAGGACGTTCTGACGGACCTGTACCTTTTATTAAAAGAACAGAGCAGACAATATCATCATTCAATCAGGGAGGCGTGAGAAAAGGAGCTTGTGTTATCACTTTCCCTTGGTGGCATTTAGATGTATTAGACCTTATTATGCTTAAAGATGCAGGCGGTACAGAAGATACTAGGGCTAGAAAATTAGTTTACTCCATTAGAATAAGCAATATATTAAGAGAACGTGTAAATAAAGATGAATATATTACATTATTTGACCCTAAAGAGACTCCGCTTCTAAATGAAGAGTTTGGAGAAAACTTTAATGTAGCTTATATATATTATGAAAGTAAATCTTCTATTAGAAAAAAGAGAATTAAGGCAAAGGATTTATTATTTCAAATATTAAAAGTAAGACAAGAGACTGGAAACTTATACCTCACATTTGTAGATAATATTAACGAACAGAATATGGTTAATAAATTTGTAGGAGCTTCTAATCTTTGTCAGGAGATAGTTATTCCTTCTTTTCCTTCTAAATTGATAGAAGAAAAATATGTTGTTAATGAAGATGGAAGTTATGAGATAGTACAAAGAAAGAAAAGCGGTGAGATTGGTATATGTAATTTGGTTTCTGTAAACTTAATGTCTTGGGTTAATTTTAGTGAAGAGAAGAAAAAGTCATTTTGCTACACTCTTTTAAGAGGCTGCGATAATATTATAGACAGTCAATTTTATCCTGTAAAAGAAGGAGAGATTGCAAACAAGAAAAATAGACCTATTGGTATAGGGGTTATTAATTATGCCAATTTATTAGCATCAAACAAATTAAAATATACAGATAAAGAGGCATTAGAGTTTACAAACAAAATATTTGAAGATTTATATTATCACATATATGAAGCTTCTAATATATTGGCAAAAGAAAGAGGACCTTACAAAACATTTAATGAATCTAAATGGAGAGAAGGAAAAACTCCTGTACATATTTCACTTTTGAATAAAAGCTCTAATTTGAAATTTGATATAGATATGGATAAGTGGAATAAGTTAGCAGAGAATATAAAAAATTATGGAGTTAGATTTTCATTCCATGGAGCAATAGCACCAACTGCTACTTCTGGAAAAAGTGTATCTGCTACAGAAAGTATAGAGCCTATAGTAGATTTATTTTTCGTAGAAGAAGGTATACAAACTCTCCCTAGCTTAGCTCCGAACTTGAAAAAAAATAGAGAATATTATGAAAGATGTTGGGATATACCAGCAAAAACTATAATAGAATTGGCCGCTATAAGACAAAGATATATAGACCAATCACAATCTTTAAATCTCTATTATGTAAAACCAGATTCTGCAAAAGAGCTATGGGACGATATTCAATATGCTATGGATTTGGGGCTTAAAACACTTTATTATATGAAAACACCTAAATCTAATTTTGAGCTTGAAGAAGTTTGTGAGTCTTGTACTTAATAATCAAATAATAAGCAATAAATATAAAAGCCCTGTAATAATTTACGGGGCTTTATTTTTTTATTTAATATTTTTTTATTATAAATACATAAAAAAACCGCTATAACCTTTTCAAGATTATAGCGGGTACATATTGTAAATATTTTTTAATTCTTTATTTATTTTAAGCAAGTGCTTTTTTAGCTACTTCAACAACAGCCTCAAACGCTTTATAATCATCAATAGCTAAATTAGATAAAGCTTTTCTATCTATTAAAACATTAGCTTTTTTAAGACCATTAATAAACTTACTGTAAGATATACCTAAAGGTCTGCATGCAGCATTGATACGAAGAGTCCATAATCTTCTCATCATTCTCTTTTTCTGTCTTCTATCACGGTAAGCATATTTTAAGCCTCTTATTACAGCCTCTTTAGCTTGCTTTGTTTGCTTGCTATGAGAACCATAATAACCCTTAGCCATTTTTAATATTTTTTTAACTTTTTTCTTTCTTACTATTCCGCTAACTGCTCTCATTTTAGTCTCCTTTTATATTATCTACCGTAAGGCATTAATCTTGGCATCTCTAACATATTAGTATCATCTGCAATTCTTGCTTTACGATACTTTCTTTTAGTGTCAGGTCTTTTGCTTAAGAATTTGTGGCTACCAAATGCATGAGCGAACTTTACTTTACCAGTCTTAGAGAATCTAAAACGTTTTTTAGCACCGCTTTTTGTTTTTAACTTTTGTTTCATAAACTAATATCCTTTAAAAATTATATTTACTATATGCTCAATCTACTTGTATGATAAGTACGAAGTAGTTAGTGGGCTTAAAAAATTAATTATATTTACTTATTCTTCAGTATCATCTGAAGTTTCTTTTTTAGAAGATTCTTCAGCATCAGAAGAAGAAGTCTTTTTCATTTTCATTGGATTAAGCACCGCAGAAAGATTTTTGCCTTCTAATTTAGCAGGCTTTTCTGTAGAAGCTTCATTTTCCAAATCTTGTATAATTTTATTAATAAGGTCATAACCAAACTCTGTATGAGCCATTTCACGGCCTCTAAACATGATAGTGATTTTTACCTTATTGCCTTCATCTAAGAACTCACGAATATGTTTCATCTTAAAGTTATAATCATGTATGCTTATTTGAGGACGCATCTTGATTTCTTTAAGCTGAACTGACTTTTGTTTTTTCTTAGCTTCTTTACTCTTTTTCTGAATATCAAATTTATACTTACCATAATTGATAATCTTACAAACAGGAGGCTCTGCTGTAGGAACTATCTCTACCAAATCTGAACCTTCTTCCTTGGCTAAAGCTAAAGCATCTTTTATGCTCATAATACCAAGGCTGCCTTTCTCATCATGTACTACCCTAACTTCTGGTGCAGTAATAAACTGATTAATTCTCTCTCCTTCTTTTTTTACTGTTGCCATTATTTAGCTACCTCATTTAGTAGTAAATATAGAATCATTCATTCTCTCCTTAGATTCTTTCTGTAGTTTTTCCATAAACTCAGTTAAATCCATATCTTTAATTTCTTGTGAAGAACGTGTTCTAATAGATAATTTACCATTAGAAACTTCCTCAGCTCCTATTATAACTGTATATGGAGTTCTTTGCAAGCGATATTTTTTTATCTTAGTACCTAAATTGTCATTACTTTCATCAATTTCTACTCTGAAACCTGCTTCTTTTAACTTTTTAGCTACCTCATGAACTCTATTTATTTGTGCCTCTTCATTAAGAACATTAACAACAGCCACCTGTATTGGAGATAACCACAATGGGAACTTACCGTTATAATGCTCTACCAATATACCTATAAAACGCTCCATTGAACCAAGTATAGCTCTGTGAAGCATTACAGGAGTATGTTTTTTACCGTCTTTACCCTCATAGCTAATCTCAAATCTCATAGGAAGTGAGAAGTCAACCTGTAAAGTACCGCATTGCCAGTTTCTGTCAAGAACATCTTTAATATTGAAGTCTATTTTAGGACCATAGAAAGCTCCATCGCCTTCATTAACTTTATAGCTTATACCAAGTTTATCTAAGGCATTCATTAAAGATTTAGTAGCAAGCTCCCAAATCTCATCGCTTCCTATTGATTTTGCTGGTCTTGTAGAAACAAATATTTCAAAGTCCTTAAAACCAAAGTCTTTATATACAGATAAATAATATTCTATAGTATTAATAATCTCATCACCTAATTGCTCTTCTGTACAGAATATATGAGCATCATCTTGAGTGAAAGCTCTTACTCTAAATAGTCCATGCAAAGCACCAGAAAGCTCATGTCTATGTACAAAACCAAGCTCAGCAACTCTTAAAGGCAAATCTCTATAACTATGTATATTAGAATTATAAACAATCAAACCACCCGGACAGTTCATAGGTTTTACAGCATATTTAGTGTCATCAATTTCTGTAAAATACATATTTTCTTTATAGTTATCCCAGTGTCCGCTTCTATGCCATAATTCTTCATTAAGTATAGCAGGAGTTTTAATCTCAACATATCCGCGTTTATCATTTTCATTTCTTATATATGATTCAACTGCCTTATAAATAATCATACCATTAGGGTGCCAGAAAGGAAAACCAGGACCTTCATCATGGAAGCTAAATAAGTTTAATTCTTTACCTAATTTTCTATGGTCTCTTTCTTTTGCCTCTTTAAGCTTTTTAAGGTATTTATCTAATGCTTCTTTACTTTCAAAAGCAGTACCATATATACGAGAAAGCATTTTATTGTTTGAGTCCCCTCTCCAATAGCTTCCTGCAACAGACATAAGTTTATATGATTTTATATAGCCTGTTGAAGGTACATGCGGCCCTCTGCAAAGGTCTATAAAATCACCTTGTTCATAGAATGATACAGTATCTGCATCTATTGCCTCTATAATTTCAACTTTATAAGGTTCATTTGCTTTCTTGAAATATTCTATAGCTTCATCTTTTTTCATTACTTTTCTTACTACAGGAATATTCTCTTTTACAATTTTTTTCCATTTCATCTTCAATTTTTGGCAAATCTTCTTCTGTAAAAGGTTTCTCAGCATCAAAGTCATAATAAAAACCGTCTTTAATAGCTGGTCCTATAGTAACTTGAGTATTAGGGTAAAGTCTTCTAACTGCCTGAGCCATTAGGTGGCTTGTAGAGTGTCTTAATATTTCAAGTCCCTCTTCGGTGGTTGTAAGTATCAATTCTAAATCGCCGTCTGTTTCAGGCGTATATGTAAGGTCAACTTGTGTTCCATTAAACTTTGCTGCTACTGCATCTTTGGAATCTTTTTTTGCGTTTTGTTTAAGGAAGTCTAATAAAGACTCTCCGTTGGACAAATCATAAGATTGTCCTAAATAATTAATTTTTGACATTATAACACCTCTTTGAATTGATACTTTATTATTTACAATATATGCAAATAATTTGAAATATTATAACATATTTTGTTTTATAGTCAATTAGAATAACATATTTAATTTTTCAGATTTATTAAAACAATATAATATTTTACTACTTTATTAAACAAATAGAATTTTTTTATGCTTAAATATTTTTTACTAGTCAATAGGTATAACAAATCTAGTCTCTTCTTTAAAACTCCATTGCACCTGCCAAGTATTTCCGTATATTTGGTCAAGTAAAATAAATGTATAAATATTAGAAGTAGGATACAAAGTAAATCTGCCAAGGCTTTTTTCTTTTCCACCTGAAAGATCAACTGTATTTAATTCTACAGAAAAACGATCATCACCCTCTATATCGTATTGAACTATCCATATTCTGCCTGTTGTAGTTTCTAATTTTAAAAAAGTCCATATATTTGCTGTTCTAAATAATCTGTATTTCACAGTTGGTGATTGAGAAGGCTCATAAATATCTATTTCTCCATATAAAAAGGCAGTACAAAAAATAAATAAAATAATAAAAGTGTTTATTTTCAACATAAATACTCCTTGATATAGAGGTTAATTAAATAGCTTTAAAATTATAACATTTACTTATATATAGTCAATTAGAATAATATATTTAATTTTTTAGATTTATTAGAATAAAGCAATATTTCACTATATAAAAACTAATTTGTATAGACTTAAAAATTTTTACTGCATATAAAAAAGAGAGTTAAAAAAAATAATTAACTCTCCTTTTTATTTCTTATTTTTACAATATTATCTTTTTAATTTTCTGCCTTCCTTGTCAGTAAATTTGTCTAGGAGTATCATTACGATATCTACAATATACCATATACCTAAACCTCCAGCAGTAAGCCAATATAGTATACCTGTTCCTATTTTTCCTACATAGAACCTGTGTACTGGTAAAAATATTGCTAAAACTAATGTAACAACCCAGCTCTTGTCTGAAGTTTCCATATAACCCTCCTTAAAGTTTATTTACTATACCATCGTACACTATATTAAAAAAAATGCAAATAAAAGGCCGACACATACAAAACTATGCCAGCCTTGAAATTTAAAAATAATAATCAATTAATTTAACGCTTTCAATTCTTCAACCTCTTTAGCAAACAATTTTAAAGCACTTTCTACTACATCAGGTTTAGTCATATCAACACCTGCAACTTTTAGATTCTCTATAGGAGTTCTGCTTCCTCCGCTTCTTAAGAATTTTAAATAGTTGTCTCTGTTTGTGTAGTCGCCTTTAGCATTGCCTTCAAGTACTCCATTAGATAAAGCAACAGCAGCAGACATACCTGTAGCATATTTATAAACATAAAACGAACGATAGAAATGAGGTATTCTCAAAGCCTCTAAATCGCTTGTCTCTTCAAGAACAGATTTCTCTCCAAAATATTTTTTAAGTAAATCTTTATAAACATTTCTTATAAGCTCTAATGTTGTAGGGTTGCCGTCTTCTGCTTCTTTGTGAATGATATGCTCAAACTCTGCAAACATTGTCTGTCTAAACACTGTAGCAACAAATCCGTTTATATCTTTATTGAGTAAAAATGCTTTAACTTCCTTTTTGCTTTCATTTTGCATAAGATAATTAAATAAAAGTTTTTCATTGAAAGTAGATGCCACTTCAGCTTCAAATATAGTGTAATCATGATGTTGGAAAGGGTTATTTTTTCTGCTGTAATAGCTATGCATACTATGTCCTGCCTCATGTGCTAATGTGAATACTGATTCAACGCTTTCATCTCTGAAGTTCATCAATATATAAGGCTCCGATGTGTAGCAGCCAGCTGAGAATGCTCCGCTAGTTTTTCCTTTATTCTCATATTTATCAACCCATCTTGAATTAAGTCCTTTTGTGAGTGTTGATACATATTCTTCACCCAGTGGTGATAAGGCTTTATTTAAAACATCTATTGCCTCGTCGAAAGTATGATGTAACTTAACATCTTTTACCACTGGGGCATATTTGTCATATTGCCTAAAGTCGCTAATGCCTAATTTGTTAGCACAATATTCGTAGTAGCTATGAAGTGCAGGCAAAGCATTATGCACACTCTCAATTAAACTGTCATAAACACTCACAGGTATATCATCAGCAAATAATTCCATCTCGCGTACGCTATTGTAATTTCTTATTTTAGCGTCAAATATATCCTGCTTAATTTGGCTTGCATAAAGTTCTGCTAATGTATTTTTGTGTTTATCATATTCTTTATAAAATTGATTGTAGCTATTTTTTCTTATTTCTCTATCTTGGCTCTCTTGAAAACTTGAAAATGTTGCATGAGTTAAAGGTGTTTTCTCTCCATTATGCTCTAATTCTCCAAAGTCTAAATCTGCGTCATTTAAAGTGTCGAACACATTTGAAGCAGTAGATGATAATTCTCCTTGAAGAGCTAATATTCTCTCCTCTTTTTCTGACAATGTATGAGGTTTGTATTTTAGTATGTTTCTTAAATAAATTAAATAATCTTTTAATATTTCATCTTTCAAAAAGCTATTAATCTTTTCATCATCAATGCTCATAAGTTCAGGCTCAAAATAACTTAAATTAGCTGAAAACTCTGAAGAAAGTTTTGCAAATCTTGCTACCTTTATATTAGAATCATTATTAGTTAAATCTTCTGTTTGTTTTAAGAATGCATAAGAACCTAGCTTTTCTAAAACAATAGAAGCTTTCATTATAGTGTCTAATATATCTCTTAATTCTTTTGCTGATTTTGAAAGATTTCCTTTAAACTTACTAACCTCTTTTGAAAAATCTTCCATTGATTTAAAATCTTTTTCAAACTCTTCATCATTTTTATATAATAAAGTTAAATCCCAAGTATCTTCTATTTTTACATCTTTTCTATCTAGTAATTTATTTTCCATTGTTTATTCTCCTATTAATACTCATCAATAAAATATTATATTAAAAAATATAACATAATTTCTATTTTTGCAAATTTTTTTAAAAATATATATATTATTGATAAACAGATTAAATATATAAATAAAAAAATATTGGAGTGTTTATATAAATTATGGAAACTTTAAACTTTAATAATATAGAACAAATAATGACATTTTACCTAATATTTAATTTCATAATACTTCTATGCCTAATATACATAGTAGTATCTTTAATATTTAGATTAATACCAAAAAAGAAAGAAGAAAATAAAAAAGAAGATACAAAGCTAAAACAAAAAAATATAAAAAGAAGAAAAAAGAAAGATATAATAGAATTATTCTGGACTGAAGATAAAGATAGTAAATCTAAAACTATTGTAAAAAGAGTTATCTTTATATTTTTTATAATATTTACATCATACTATATATTTAATTCTATTAGTTTTATTATAGAAAACATTGATGTTGTAAAAAGAGTATTAAAAATAGAATAGCAAAAAATTAATATATGTAATTTTAAACAGTTGATTTTTAGAGTTAAAAGGTATATAAATATATTATAAATATATTTTTTAAAAGAGATAATTATTTATGAATGTATTTATGATTGCAAGTGAAGCCTATCCATTTTCAAAGACTGGAGGCTTAGGAGACATTGCTGGAAATCTTCCGCATGCTTTAAAACAAGTAAATGTTAATAGTTCTTTAATAATACCGCTCTATAAAAACAACTACAAATTAATAAACAATAACATATACACCTCATTCGATATAAAACTTGGCACCGAAACAATACAAACAGAAATTATCAAACACAAATATAATAATATTGATGTTTATTTTGTAAAGAATGATTTTTTATTTAAAAGAGACGGCATATATTCAGAAAACTCTAAAGACTATGAGGACAATGCAAAAAGGTTTATAGCTTTTACTAAAAGTGCCATAGAATTATTAATTTATATACACAAAAAAGAAAATATAAAAATAGATATAGTTCATTTACATGATTGGCAAAGCGCATTGGCAGCACTCTATATAAAAGAAATATACAACACCGAAGAATGTTTTAAAAACACAAAAGTAATATTTACTATTCATAACCTAGCCTATCAAGGCAATTTTAACACAGATATATACTCACTTCTTAATATATCTTGGAAATATTTTATACCAAGCAGAATAGAGTTTTATGGATATGTGAGCTTTATAAAGGCAGGAATTATACTTTCAGATATAGTAACAACAGTAAGCCCAAATTATGCAAAAGAAATACAAACAGAAGAGTTCGGATGCGGATTAAACAATTTACTTTTAAACAAAAATGAACAAGGCAAATTATTCGGCGTATTAAACGGCATGCATGATACTCAATGGAATCCAACAACAGACAAATATATAAAATACAATTATGATATAAATACAAAAGAAAAAAAGAAATTAATAAGAAATGCTTTATATAAAGAATTAAAAATAAAAGAAAAAAATTATCCATTAGTTACAATGATATCAAGATTCGACCCTCAAAAGGGGCTTGATTTAATATACTCTTCTTTCTTTGAACTTTCCACATATGATGCTAATTTTATATTTTTATTTAGCAGCAATAATTATTTCAAAGACTTTGAAAATGATTTTGTAGCAAGAGTAAAAAGAGCAAAAAACATAAGAGTGTTATTTTTATTCGATGAAGCACTCGCACATAAGCTAACAGCAGCAAGCGATATATATTTAATGCCAAGCAAATTTGAACCTTGCGGACTTAATCAAATATACAGCATGAAATATGGAAGCCTTCCAATAGTGCATTCTGTGGGAGGTCTTAAAGATACAGTTATTAATTATAATGGAGCTAAAACTATAAAAAAAGCAACTGGTTTTTCATTTAATGAATATTCTCAAAAGTCATTTGTTGAGGCTATGGACTTAGCTTTCAATTTATATTATAATAATAAAAATCATTTCGATAATCTTGTAGATAATGCTATGAAAAAAGATTATTCGCTTTTAAAAACTGCTTTAGAATATAAAAACTTTATAATAAAGTTTTAAAAAATAAATAAAAATAATTATTAGGAGGCCTTTATATGCCAAAAGATCCAAGCTTTGATATAGTTTCAGTAGTAGATATGCAGGTTATGGACGATTGTGTTAATGTTGCTGTAAAAGAAATAAGCAATAGATTCGATTTTAAAGGGCAAAATATCACAATAGAATTAAACAAAGGTGAAAAAACTGTAACCATAACAGCACCTGCGGAGTTTGTACTTAATCAAGTAAAAGATATATTATTTCAGAAGTTTATTAAAAGAGGCTTAAATCAAAAAAGTTTAAGAGAAAAGAAAAAAGAGAAAGCAAGCGGCGATGCTGTAAGAGAGATAAATGAAATAGTTAATGGTATAGATAAAGATTTAGCCAAAGAAATAGTAAAAGATATAAAAGACATGAAACTAAAAGTTCAGGCAAGCATACAAGATGAGCAAGTAAGAGTATCTGGTGCTAAAAAAGATGATTTACAAGCTGTAATTACTATGCTAAAAGGAAAAGATTATCCTATACCTTTGCAATTTGTAAACTTTAGATAATAATATTTTTTATCGTTAAAACAAAAAAGGCTTTATTATTAAAAAATAATAGAGCCCTTTTTATTTAAGCAAACTAAAATATTATAGCATACTATCAACCATAGCTTTAATGTTTTCGATAGTAGCTTCTTCTTTAGTTACTTCTTTTACTTTAGCACCGTCTTTATAAATGGCAATAGTAGGAAGTCCTAAAATCTTTTCACGAATAGCCAATCTTCTTGCTTTAGAAGTATTGAAAGAATAGAAAGGTACTTTACCTTCATATTGTTTAGCTAATTCATGAACATGAGGCATTAATGCTTTACAAGGTTCACAAGTATCGCCAAAATAATCAACTAGGCATAATTCTTTTGAATTAATAACCTTCTCATCAAAAGTATCTTTATCTAATTCTACCATAATAAAACTCCTATTATTAATATATTTTTTATACGATTAATTATACAAAAAATATAGCCATAGTCAAGAGAATATATAATTTATTATCAATAATATATAAATAAAGAACTATATTTAAGATATTGATTTATTAAAAAACTAATACTTATTTATTTACAGGAATTCTTAAAAATATTTCTGAGCCTATAGAAAGCACATTGCTGTCAAGTTTATTCCAAGCCTTAATCTCAGCAACATCAACTTTAAACTTCCTTGCTATAATCCAAAGAGTATCTCCTGCCCTTATATGATACATTATATCCTTATACTCATAATCAGGAGGAGGCAGAGATTCAAAATATACAAACTTACCTTCTCTTATTCTCTCCTGCTCTTCTTCATATTGAGCTAAATCTACCTGCTTAGCATTGTCTAGTCCCTGAATAGGAATCATCACCTGCTGACCTATATTTAAATTTCTTGATTTTAATTTGTTTATCTCAACAATAGCCTGCATAGGTACATTATAAAATCTAGATAAATGCGAAAGAGTTTCATTCATTTTAACTTCATGTCTTCTAAATGTAACTCTCTCTGAAGCAGGAATCTTACCGAAAGTATCATAAAATAATTGCTCTTTTCCCTCAGGTATTCTTAAAGGATAACGCACCATACCAGGAGGAGTTACACCTCTTGATAAATGCGGATTAAGTGCTTTTAAATCTTCTGTTTCTGCATCTATCATATCGGCTATTATAGATAAATCAGCCGCATCATCAACATAAACCAAATCACCCTCTGGAAAAACTACTTTTGGTTTGTTAATCTTAAATCCAAATTTCTCTGGGTTTTTTGCTATAATAACAGAGGCTACATATTTAGGTATATACTCTTCAGTCTCTTTTGGAAGCACTTTAGCCCTAAGCAAATCATAAAAATTATTACTTTTTACTTGCTTAATAGCCCTAGATATTCTTCCCCCTCCTGCATTATACGCTATTAATGCAATAACCCAAGATTTAAAATTTTCATCAAGCCTCATCAAATGCTCAGCAGCCGCCTTTGTAGAACGCTCTGGGTCAAACCTATCATCAGACCAATAATTAACTTTTAAATTGTATATAGCTCCCGTCATAGGCATAAACTGCCAAAGCCCAGCAGCCCCAGCATGCGAAACAGCCTGAGGATAAAAACTGCTCTCTATTATAGGTAAATAAGCTAAATCTTCAGGCACCCCTTTTTCTGCAAATACCTGCTTTATATAAGGCAAATATATCTGTGCCCTGTCAATAATCTTTTGCATATGAGGACGCCAACTACCCTGATACCTATCTAAATAATAAGAAACTCTCTCAGTACGAAAATCATCAACATTAAACCCTCTAAGCTCTACTACTTTAATATCGCTTCCAAGTGCCTCACCATAAACTGTAAGCTCATAAAGATTAACGCCGTCTAAACCCTTTCGTAAATATAAATCAAAAGTATCGCAAGAGTTAAACAAAAAAAATCAAAACTATTAAAAATATAGCTAATATTCTTTTTCTTTTTAAGTATTTTTTATTTTCATGATTATTAATAAATATATTTAACATTTTTTTTTAATATTTGCAAGTATGTAATTATCTTTTAAACTTCGTACTAAAGCAATCATAATAGTTGACAATTTTTACAATTAAAAATATTATATAGCCTATAATTTACACAGGTATGGAGAGAAAATAAAACTATGGCTAAAATTGTAAAATGTAAATACTGTAAAACTGTTAATGATAAATATGCCAAACAATGTAAATCTTGCGGAAAAGTGTTGTATCCAGAAATATCTTTCAAAAAAGCAACTATTATAACTGTAATATTAGATGCCATATTTGCTTTTATATATATATTTGGAATATTTTTATTTATATATAATGCCAACAATAATGAAACTCCAAAATATATAAACCTACTTCCTGCCCCAAATAGTATTTCATTCTTTGTTATTATATTAATAATGTTATGTTTTGCTGTTATAAAAATACTATATATATTAAATGTGTTTATTTTGAAAAAAGATATTATTTATACTATAAGAAGAGTTAGTTTATTTTTTGAAGCTATAATAATGTTTCCTTTGCAAACAATATTAGGCTTATATTTTTATGATATAGCAACCAGTGAAGATAAAGCAAAAAACAATAATTAATTTAATAATATTATTATAATGTAATAAGATATAGGTGCAGTCAATATCACGCTGTCAAATATATCAAATACTCCGCCATGACCCGGGAACATCTTGCTTGAATCTTTAGTATCATACATTCTTTTAATTAGGCTCTCTCCCATATCCCCAAGAAAACCTGTTAATGTAAATATTACAGTAAGCCATATTATCTGTGATAGAGAAAATGTAGGTATATCTTTCCCAAGCACTAAGCTTAAATATCCATTTGAATATAAATAATAATAAAGTATAGAAACAGGTATTGTAAATAAAAACATACCTACTAAACCTTCGTAACTTTTATTTGGAGAGGCACTATTTGAAAGTTTATGTTTTCCAAATTTCCTTCCAACCACATATCCGCCAGTATCACTAAGCCAAGCACATAATAATATAAATACAATATAATATTTACCGCTAGTCATAAAACGCATTAAAGATATATGCCATACTCCAAGTCCAACATATATAAAACAAAATACCGCAGTAAGTATAGCCCTGCCCCTCTCTTCAAAAGTAGATACATTCACCTTAAACATATTTATTATAAAAAGAACGGCTATTAAAACAAATACCATAACAAGCGATAAGCTCATAGAAATATTATTTATTTGAGTAAACTTATAAAGACGTGAAAAATCTCCATGAAGTATATTAGTACCGCATATGGTAATAACATATCCTAAAACCATAGCTGCTATAGTTGTTATTACTGTTCTAAAATTCTTTTGCCTATAAACCTTAGCCATATTAAATATTTCTAATGTACTTATTATAGAAATAGCTAATATCAAAGCATGAAAGAGAAAAATAACTCTATTGTAAAGCAATATAATAGTAAATAATGGTAAAGTTAATGCTACAGATATAAGTCTTCCCTTCATATCTTATAAGCCTCCGTATCTTCTGTTTCTGTTTGAATATTCTTCTATAGCTTTTTTGAAATTATCTTTAGAAAAATCTGGCCATAATATATCAGTAAAATATAATTCACTGTATGATGCTTGATACATTAAAAAATTACTTAATCTATGTTCCCCAGAAGTTCTTATTACAAAATCTGGGTCTGGTATATCTTTTGTATATAAATAATTTCCTATAGAGTTCTCATCAATATCTTCTATATTAATCTTATTTGATAATACATCAGCATACATATTTTTTATAGCAGTTTTAAGCTCATCTCTAAAACCATAATTTAATGCCAACACCACTGTAAGTATTGGATTTTTGCATTTCTCTAGAGTTTCTTTTTCTGTTTCTTCTATAGTTTCTATAGTATCTTTTGGAAATTTAGATATATCTCCTATATGCTTTACCAAAATATTATTTGAAATAAGTCTTTTAATTTCTTTTTTGTAAAACTCTTTTAGAAGCTTAAATAAAGCCTTTTTTTCTTCTTCAGGTCTTTTCCAATTCTCTGTAGAAAAAGCATATAATGTTAGATATTTAATATTAAGTTCACAGCATGCTTCTACTATATTAATAACATTTTCACTTCCAGCCCTATGTCCAAAACTTCTAGACTTGTTTCTAGCTTTAGCCCATCTGCCGTTACCGTCCATAATTATAGCAACATGTGAAGGAACTTTATTATCCTTTTCTGTCATCATAATTATATTTTATCTAATTCTTTTTCTTTTGAAGTAATTAACTCATCAACTTTTTTGATATAACTATCTGTATCATTTTGTATTTTTTTCTCAAGATTTTTAGATTCATCTTCAGTAATAGTTTTATCTTTTAAATCTTTTTTTATAATATCGTTTTCATCTCTTCTTATATTACGTATAGCAATTTTAGCTTCTTCGCCTCTATGTCTTACACCTTTTTTTAATTCTTCTCTTCTTTCTTTAGTAAGCTCAGGCACCATAATTCTAATATTACCGCCGTCATTAAAAGGATTGAAACCCAAATCAGCTTTTAATATAGCCTTTTCTATGTCTCCTACCAATGCTTTATCAAAAGGCTGTATCATTATAGTTTTAGCATCAGGAGTAGAAACGTTGCCAACTTGTTTAAGCGGCATACTGCTGCCGTAAGCTTCAACTTTTACACCATCTAATATAGAAGCATTTGCTCTTCCTGTTCTAATACCTTTCAAATCATTTTGTAAACTATTAATAGCCTTTTCCATTCTATCTTTATAGGATTCTTTTGACATAGATTAAAACCTCTTAAAATTATTTGAGCCAATTATAATTTAAGATATAAGTATTGTCAAGTTATTATTAATAAGTAATTTTTTATAACATTAATAATAATATTAGTATAATGAAATATTTTATCTAAATTTCATTGTAAAAAAATACTTGACTTTTTTAACAAATAGTATAATATGCATATCAATATTTATACATCGCGGGGTGGAGCAGTTGGTAGCTCGTTGGGCTCATAACCCAAAGGCCGTAGGTTCAAGTCCTGCCCCCGCTAATAGCCAATAATAAAGGCTTTTTTTATTCTTGGCGGCGTGGCTCAGGTGGTTAGAGCATGCGGCTCATATCCGCAGTGTCAGGGGTTCAAGTCCCTTCGCCGCTAATAACTTTAATCAAAAGGCAGGTGAGTTAATTGGTACGTATTTTCGCTAATGAAGGTGAACCAGTTGAAAGCGTTATTAAAAGATTTAGAAGAGCTTGCGAAAACGAAGGTATTTTACAAGAATTAAAAGAAAAACAATTCTACAAAAAACCTTCTCTTGAGAAAAAACTTCAAAGAGAGAAAGCTCTTAAAAGAATGAAAAGAAAAATCAAAAAAGAACGCAGATTAGGTTTACTATAAACTTATCTAATCTGATAAATCTTAAAGCATTGATAGTTTTTATTATCAGTGCTTTTTTTATTGTAAAATTATATTATTTATAATAAACTATTGACTTTTATCTTCTGTAATATTATATTAGAACAATAAAATATTGTAGTTTTTTCGGAGTATAATATTATGAAAGCAATCAAACACATAACAATACTTACTTCTATTTTATCTGTTATCATATCTTGCGGAGCATCTATGCCGCTTAAAGAGTATAAAGATGCTTCAACTTTAAGAGATAAAACGATTAAATACGAACTTCAAAATTATTCTAAAGAACAATTCGATATAGCTGAATCAAGCTTTGCAGAAGCAACTATACTTATAGATGAAAATAAAGAGCCAGATACTGTAAAAGAATTGCTCACTACTGCTTCAAATGCATATTTAGTTGTTTTAAATGAAGGTTTGCCTGTATATGCTGAAGAATTAAAAGCTGAAACTTCAAGAAATAGAGTATATTCTAAAGATATTAAAGCATATATAGTTGATAAAGAAAATTATGAACTTGCTGAATTAAACTATATTAATGCTTTATCTGCTTTAAGCACAAATAACTATGAGCTTGCTGTTGATTCTTTCCTTAAAACAAGAGATTATCATAGCAAAGCTTTCTTTAATACAAAAGAACTATTTGATAACAGCCTAAAAGGTATTCAAGAGGCTGATGATAAAATTAAACAAATAGAAGTTTTAGAAAATCCTACTAATAATTAATATGGAGTTTTATTATGAAAAAAGTATTATTAATTCTTTTTGCAGCTTGTTATTTAATATATGGACAAGATACTAATATTACAAATGAAAATATAAAAGACAGTGAAGATTATCAATTAGCACAAAGATATAGAGAATTAGCTATAGAGGCTCATAATGCTGGTGATTATACTCAAAGCGTTGAGTTTTCTAGACAAAGTAAAGAGTATTCTGATAAAGTTATAGCTAAATTTGGAGTATATGGATTAGTTTTGAATGCTCAAAGATATGCTGAAAGAAACTTAGCTTTACTTAAAGGTGTTGGAGGAGATACTAATGAATCTTCTATATCTCTTTATGAAGACTCTGTTATGGACTATGAAGCTGGAAACACTATATTTAATGCTGCTACTAATGATACAGATTACAGCAACTCTATAACAAAATATACTGATTCTTCTTTAAAATCTAAATTAGGTTATGATTTGGTATCAATAGGTTTAAGAAGAGATTATCTTATTAATGAAGGTGCTATAACTAACGCTGACAGTAATGATAATAAAATATTAAATTTAAGATATAACGCTGTAATGTTCTCAAAAGCAAAAGACTATAATAACTCTATTTCAAATGCAAATGAAGCAATTAATATATTAGATATGCTTGAAGCTCCTATAGCTTATGCAAAAGCACAAGAAGCTCTAAATAAAGCTAAAGAAGATGGATATAATGAAACAAAAATGACTAATTATAATCAAGCATCAACTACATTAATATTTGCTAAACAAGCACTAGACGGTGAGGATTTTTCTAATTCATTATTTAATTCAAAACTTGTAATAGAAATGGTTAATGCTATGTATAATGGTGCTGATTATAATCAAGAAACTACTATAGTAGAAACAACAGGAGTATTATTCCCTAAATATTATAAAGTTCAATATAGAAAAGTTGGTACTGATTCATTATGGAAAATAGCTTCTTATGACTTTATATATGGTGATGGTAATTTATGGAAAAAAATATATGAAGCTAATAAAGATAAAATAAAAGACCCTAACATCATCATAAACGGACAAATATTATTAATACCTAGTCTTAAAGGTGAAACTAGAGATGGTACTTATGACTCTAATAATGAGTATGGTAATATAAAAGATATAAAATAAATAATATATAAGAGAGGAAATAAAGTTTAATGTTGAAAAAGACAAAAATCATTTTATTATCATTTTTAGCGATAATAACATTTACAGCAGTATTATTGGCACAGAAGCCAAAAACGTCTAAAGAGCATTTGTTTATAGAAACAGATTATGGTACTATAGAGATAGCTTTCTATCCTGACAAAGCTCCTAAACATGTGGAAGCTATTAAAAAATTAGCAAATGAGGGCTTTTATAACGGCACACTCTTTCACAGAGTAATACCTGGTTTTATGATACAAGGCGGCGACCCATTAAGCAAACAGCCTAACAGAGCTTTACATGGTACAGGCGGTCCTGACTTTGTAATACCTGCTGAGTTTAATGATGTTTCTCATAAAAGAGGAATATGCTCTATGGCTAGAAGTCAGAATATAAATAGTGCTGGTTCACAGTTCTTTATTTGTGTAGCTGATAGTCCTTTTTTAGATGGACAATATACTGTTTGGGGTGAGGTTATTAAGGGAATGGATACTGTAGACAAGATAGTTAATCTTAAAAGAGATGCTAATGATAACCCTCTTACTCCTGCTAAAATGAATAAAGTATATGTAAAATAATAAATAAAGGAAAAATAATGGAACATTTATTTATAGAAACAGATTACGGCACTATAGAAATAGAATTCTATCCTGACAAAGCTCCTAAACATGTGGAAGCTATTAAAAAATTAGCAAATGAAGGCTTTTATGATGGAATTAGATTTCATAGAGTAATACCTAACTTTATGATACAAGGCGGAGACCCTACTAGTAAAGACCCTACTAAAAGGCATTTACATGGTACAGGAGGCCCTGGTTTTAATATAGAAGCTGAGTTTAATGATGTATCACACAAAAGAGGAATATGCTCTATGGCAAGAAGTCAGCATCCAGACAGTGCTGGTTCACAATTCTTTATTTGTGTAGCAGACTGCCCTTTCTTAGACGGACAATATACAGTTTGGGGCAATGTTGTTAATGGAATGGACGTTGCCGATAAGATAGTTGCTTTACAAAGAGACCACAATGACAACCCTATTGTAAACTCAACTATGAACAAAGTATATATCAAAGAAGTATAAATAATTAATAAAGATAAGAATATTAAAGCGATAGAGTTATAATAAGCCCTATCGCTTTTTTATATGCTAATTTTTTCAAGTTTTATAAATTTTTTCTTGTTCTTTTTAGCGAAGTTAGACAGTCTGGCTTCCTCAAAGAAACAAAAATGTTATATTTTTATAAAATATAGTAAAAAATCTATAAAATAATATATTGCACTTTTTGCAACTTTTTGCGGCGGGAAAAAGTTGAAGAAAATAAAAACTTATATAAAAAATATATTGTAGTATATATACTTAAAAATTTTAAAGTTTTTCAAAATTTATTTTTTAATTTTAATTATTTCGGGGGCTAGCCCCCGTACCCCCAAGTTCTTTTATTGGTATAAAAGAACCAAAAGAACTGCATTTTTATAAAATATAGCTAAAAACATATGATATTATCTTATATATACAAAAATAATCTATTTGTACTTTCGCTAAAAATATATTAAGAACTTAAGTATTTGCACTTTCGCAAAGCGTATCCGAAGGATAAAAACTTTGACGAAGTACGCAGAGCGTATGCGGGAAAAAGTTGAAGAAAACAAAAACTTATATAAAAAATATATTGTAGTATATATACTTAAAAATTTTAAAGTTTTTCAAAATTTATTTTTTTAATTTTAATTATTGCAGGGGCTAGCCCCCGTACCCCCAGTTCTTTTATTGGTATAAAAGAACCAAAAGAACTGCATTTTTATAAAATATAGCTAAAAACATATGATATTATCTTATATATACAAAATAATCTATTTGTACTTTCGCTAAAAATAGATTAAGAACTTAAGTATTTGCACTTTCGCAAAGCGTATCCGAATGGTAAAAGTTTGACAAAGTACGCAGAGCGAAGGAGGGAAAAAGTTAAAGAAAATAAAAAATTTATATAACAAAATATAGTCGTTTAATATATTATTTATAAAGTATTTATGCAAATAAAAAAGTCATACCTAGTAATTAAACTAAATATGACTTTTAAATTATTATATCAACTATTTATTATACTCTTTTAAATACTATAGAAGCATTATGTCCACCAAAACCAAAAGAATTGCTTATAGCATATTCTATTTTTTTGTCTTGAGCCGTATTAGCAACAACATCTAAATCACATTCAGGGTCTTGCTCTTCAACATTAATAGTAGGGTGAACTTTAGAATCTATTATACTCATTACAGTAGCAATAGCCTCTATTCCGCCAGCAGCACCCAAAGCATGACCTGTCATAGACTTAGTAGAGTTAACTTTTATCTTTTTAGCATGGTCTTCACCTAATGCCTTTTTAATAGCCTTAATCTCAGCAATATCTCCAACAGGAGTAGAAGTACCATGAGTATTAACATAGTCAATCTTGTCTGGAGAAATTTTCGCAGACTCTATAGCCAAAGACATAGCTCTAGCACCCATAGCACCATCTTCTAAAGGTGCAGTAATGTGATTAGCATCACAAGTAAAACCATATCCAGAAACTTCAGCAAGTATATTAGCATTTCTTTTCTTAGCATGCTCATACTCTTCAAGTACAAGTATACCAGCACCCTCAGCTATAACAAATCCGTCTCTGCCCTTATCAAAAGGTCTAGAAGCTTTAGTAGGTTCATCATTTTTAGTAGATAAAGCTCTAGCATTATTAAATCCAGCTATAGTAAGAGGATTGATAGTAGCTTCAGAACCGCCAACTATCATAATATCAGCTTCATTATCTTTAATATGCTTGTATCCTAAACCTATAGAATGGTTTGAAGAAGCACAAGCAGTAACTGTACTATAATTAGGACCATTCATGCCATATTCCATAGCTATTAAACCAGGTGTCATATTAATAATTTGCATAGGAACAAAGAAAGGTGAAACTCTGCTTGGTCCGTCAGCAAGTATTACATTATGATTATTTAAAAGAGTAGTGATACCGCCTATACCGCTGCCAAGAACACAGCCTGCTCTCAAAGGATCAAAACCTGTCTTAGGCTCTATACCAGCCTGTTTTAAAGCATGATAAGCAGCATATACACCATAAGTTATAAAAGGGTCAAGTCTTCTTAGCATCTTCTTATCAGAATAATAATCACCTTCTAAAGCAGCCACTTCACCGCCTATTCTAGTAACTAATTGTTCTTTTTCTGGATCAAAATATTTGCTAAGAGGCTTGATTCCAGAAACACCATTAAGAAGATTATCCCAGAAAGTTTTAACATCATTTCCAAGACAACTTACAATTCCAAGACCCGTAATAACAACTCTACGTTCGCTCATAATAACTCCTATATGTTATAAATAAAAAATTCCCGCAAAAATATTACGGGAATAATTAATATCTTTAAGAAAATTACTTCTTATGCTCTTCAATATATTTAGCAGCATCAGCTACATTTTTAATTTTTTCTTGTTCTTCTTGAGGAATTTTGATATCATAACGTTTTTCTAATTCCATAATAAGTTCTACTAAATCAAGTGAATCAGCGTTCAAATCATCTACGAAAGAAGCTGTATCTGTGATTTTACTTTTGTCTGAAATGTTTAATTGATTAGCAACAACATCCTTAATTTCATCGATTAATGCCATGTTGAATCTCCTTTTATTAATTTATTATTATTTTTAATTTATTATAAAGTGCAAAGCAACTTTATTAACTATTACATAGACATTCCGCCGTCAACGGCTATAACTTCCCCTGTTATATAATTGCTCAAATCTGATGCAAGAAATACAACTATATTAGCAACATCTTCAGCATTACCTAACTTTTTTAAAGGTGTAATATCCATTATCTTTTTTACAGCATCTTCAGCAAGTACACCAGTCATATCTGTTTGAATAAATCCAGGTGCTATAGCATTAACGCATATTCCTCGAGGAGCAAACTCTTTCGCCATAGATTTAGTAATACCTATAATACCAGCCTTAGCTGCAGCATAATTCACCTGACCAGCATTACCCATTTTTCCTATAACGCTTGATATATTAATTATCTTACCCTTTCTTGCTCTTAACATGCTTTTAGCAGCTTCTCTTGAAGTGTAAAATGCTCCAGATAAATTAGTATCTATAACATCGTTCCAAGCACTGTCGTCCATTTGTATAACTAGCATATCTCTAGTAATACCAGCATTATTAACTAATATATCAATAGAACCAAATTTCTCTATAGTTTTAGCAACAACATCTTTACAAGATTCGCTAGATTTTACATCATGAACTAAAGCAAGTGTCTCTACATTGTATTTTGATTTTAATTCATCAGCAACTTCTTGAGCTTTATTAATATTTGTAGCAGTAACAACAACATTAGCTCCTTCATTAGCCAAAGCCTCTGCTATTTTTTTTCCTATTCCTCTGCTTCCGCCTGTTACTAAAGCTATTTTATTTTTAAGATTTAAATCCATAATTATCCCTAAAATTATTTAACTACGCTTACATTAATTAAAACAAAATATACTAAATTTGTCAAGTCTATTTTGCAACTTTAAAATTACCGACTTTTTTGTTTAAAAGGTCGAAAAATGATAAGAAATAACTATTCTTTTACATACAAATTTAGTGCATAACTACTATACGAACGCTATTCTCTTGCCACCTACCCTGCCATTTGCTGCCGCTCACTACTATTATTCTGTCGCCATGTTCTGCTAATTTATGCTCTACCAAAGTATCTTCAAGTATGTTAATCTCGCCTCCATGGTTAATACCAGCACTAAAATTCAAATCTTCAGGCATATGTATAGTATAAACATTATGACATATAGCAAGACCATTACAAAGATTACTATCAGCAGACATAAATACTATAGGAGTTTTTGGTCTTTTTTTAGATAGATTTCTAACTGTTCTTCCAGACCTTGAAAGAGCTATTATCGCCTTATTATCTAAACTATATGATAAATAAGAAGCACTATCAGCCAAAGCATCATTAACTCCGCTGTCTAAATAAGTCATATTGTCATGAGAAGTTTTATTAACAGATTTCTCAGCAGCCTCTACTATAGAAACCATAGCCTTAACAGACTCTATAGGATAATCTCCCGAAGCAGTCTCAGCAGACATCATCACAACATCAGTACCGTCTAATACAGCATTAGCAACATCGCTAGCCTCTGCCCTTGAAGGAACAGGGCTTTTTGTCATACTCTCAAGCATTTGGGTAGCTATTATTGTAATCTTACCCATATCGTTTGCCATTTTTAGTATCTTCTTCTGCCAAACAGGAACCTCTCCAAATGGTATCTCTACTCCCAAGTCTCCTCTTGCCACCATTACACCATCAGACACTTTTATTATACTTTCCAAATTTTCTAATGATTCTGTATTTTCTATTTTTGACACAATTCCAACATGCTGAAAATTATTATCATCTAATATCTTTCTAAGTCTTATAACATCTTCTGCTCTTCTTACAAAACTCATACCCAAATAATTAGCACCGTTTTTAGCAGCAAATAAAGCATCACTAACATCTTTTTCTGTTAAAACTTCTGTTGTTACATGAGCACCAGGCAAATTAATACCCTTACTGCTTAATATAGTACCTCCAGTTATAACCTTACATACAACAAGTTTTGAAGCCTCATCACTAGATTCCACTATAAGCTGTATAGTACCGTCAGCTATCAAAAGCAATGAACCGCTCTTTACATCATGAGCAATGTTTTCATGCGTAGTAGGTATTATGCTTTCATCATTAGTTTCTTTATGTCCGCTTAATTTTACAATGTCGCCTTCTTTTACAGTGATATTCTCTTTTAGCTTACCTATTCTTATTTTAGGTCCCTGCAAATCTGCTAATATAGCTACAGGTTTACCCAACTCATCAGAAACTTTTCTTATTATGTTTATTCTCTCTAAATGTTCATCATAGCTTCCAAATGAAAAATTAAGCCTGCATACATTAGCGCCATTCTCTATTATCTTTTTTACCATTTCTTCATTAGACCATCTAGGTCCTAAAGTTGCTATTATTTTTGTTTTTCTCATAATATTTTACCACCTCTTATAGAAAACATTATAAAACATAGAAATATTTTTACAACTTTTTATATTAAAATTTGATATTTTTTTGCTTTAAAAATACTATTAATGTATAATAAATTATTATGAATAAAAAATTATTATATATTTTACTTATCACTATAATTCTATCATCTTGTAAAAAAATAGAAAACATAACTATAATCTTCGATGATATAACAATAGATATACCAGAAAACTTCGAGCAAAATTATATAAACAATATGATAGAATATAATCCAAACTTTAAAATAATAGATTCATACGGCATAGAAACAAAAACCTCTATATACAATGTTTCATATACAAAATCTAATTATCCAATAGATATACTAGCCTCAAAAGAAGGCATAATAAATGGTGTAATAAATAATAAAGTATTAAAAGAAGTAAAGGTAGAAAAAGAAGGATACTACAAAGAACAAACTAATGCCTACGATATGTTAATTAGCTATTACTATGGACCAAACAAAACATATCAAAGAAGCTTTATAATGATAAACGGAAATAACATCATTCAAATAACTGCTATATATAATGCTAACAGCAAAAAAGATGATAAAACTATAAATGGTATAATAAACTCAATAAAACAAAGAGATAATAATTAAATATAATCTTTTATTATTAGAGAAAGTTCTTTTACTTTTTCTATACTCAAAGACTCCCCTCTAATCTCTTTATCAATATTTGCCTTTTCTAATATTTCATCTATTTTATATTTATCAATATCAATGTATGGAGATTTTAGGAAATTATTTTTTATAGTTTTTCTTCTGTTGTGAAACAATGTCTTTGAAACAGATTTAAAAATATTAAGCATACTTAAATCAACTTCTTTAGGCTTAATGCTTATAATAGATGATGTTACTTTGGGTATTGGATAAAAAACTTCTTTTGATACATTGTACTCTAATTTAATATCAGACATAAAACTTGCAAACAATGTTAAAGCAGAATAATCTTCACTGCCCTCTTTGGCAATTAACCTATTTGCAAAATCACTTTGCACCATAAAAACAGCATAATTCCACCTATTATAGCAATCACAAAAAAGCCACTCTATTATAGGACTTGCTATATTGTATGGAATATTGCCGTATACATCAAAGTTTTTCTTTTTATCTATATCGTTAATATCAACTTTTAGTATATCATTATGAATAATATTTATATCTTTATAAGTTTCTTTCAAATGATTATACAAAGCATTATCATATTCAACTATAGTAAGATTATTTTTATATATATCAACAAGCACATTACTTAAAGAGCCTAATCCCCCTCCTATCTCTATAGCATAATCACCTCTCAAAATATCTTTTGGCACAGTGTTTGCTATATTAGAAGCAATATTTCTGTCGCATAAAAAATTTTGACCTCTATTTTTATTTGGGAATATAGACTTACTCTTTAAATATTCAGTAATTTCTGATTTTGAATATACATTATTTAACATATTTATTTATTCTTGACATCTGAAGCAGCAAAGCTAATATCATTACCACAGCAAAAACTAACATTATTATAATACTCACATTAATACCTAAAAGCATTAATATATGTGATGATATATAATCAACCGCTATAACATAAAGCAATACAAATAATATAGTACCAATAATACCTATTAAATTGGAAACTACACCAAAGGAAACATCTTTTTTAATATAAATATTATATCTAAATGAGAAATATGCTATTATTATAAATAAAAGTAAATAATAAATTGGCGTTAAAATCTTTTTAAATAAAATATCAATTATAACATCGTTAGAATAACCAAAAGAAGGAAGCTCAGATTTTAAACTTATAATATCTTTTAATCCTGTATAAGCTAATACTCTAAATGCATAATCTTTAATATTTTTTATAGCACTATCAGATATATTAATACTTATAATATTTTCATTTAAATTATTATTATCATAAGTATTATTCAAATCATTAAATTTTGCTTTTAAAATAATATTTTTCATATCTGGATTATTAAATGAATCAGTTATTTTACCATATTTATATATTACTTTATTTGTAGCTTTTAATTGATTATCTAAATTAATAATGGATACATCATATAAATATAATGACTCTCCAAAGAAAATACTATAAAGAGCACAAAGCATAGTATTATTATTGAGCATTAAAGTAATACCATTATTTTCTAGCATAGTGGTATTTGTTATAGAATAATAATCATCTATAAAAAACTTTCTAATCTCATGTGCTCTGTCTATAAAAAAATCATATCTATTAATACTATCAACTATCAAGGAATAATAGATGCCAATTTCATTTATATTAGGATAATTAACATACAAATTAGATATACTGCTATATGCCTTCCAAAAACTTCCTTTTCTATATAATTCTATAGTATCTGCAAGCTTGCCGTATGCTAATGATTCATAAAAGTTTTTACCAATATATAGAGGCTTATTATTTTGTATAATGCTAATTTTATTAAGATAATAAATAGCTAAAGGATTATATCTATCAATTTTAAGCACATCAGTATAATATCTATTAGCAAGATTATAATTTGAAAGACTAAATGCTCTAGAACCTTGAGAAAGCAAATTATTTACATAAGTAGCCCTATCAGTATTTGCAATCTCTTCCAATTCAATTCTTTTATTTTCAATATCCTTTAATAATAATAAAATATTACCATCATTTCTATCATATATTAAAGCGTTTCTAGCGAACTTCTCAGCCTCATTCAAATTACCATTATCAAATTCCTGCTGAGCCCTTTGATATTCATATTCTTTAAGCGATAATTTATACTGATTGAAATGTTTATAATCTTTATTTGTATTGTATTCTTTTAACGCATACACCAATTTATTAGCCAAGAAATAATCATAAAAAGCAAAGAATGCTGTTAATACAACTATTAAAGCAATAGGTATAGCAATCATTCTAGATATTTGTAATCCTGGCAAATAAGAGCCTTTAAAGAATGCAGAATATACACTTAAAGCTATAATAAAAGGAATAAAGTTTTTGTATATAAGAAGTGAAACAAAAATATATACCGGCAAATCATATACTTTACCTTCGCCTCTAGTATATATATTATATAGCAAGAATATAAACAATATTGAAATAATACTAATAATAGAAAAGCTTAGTATCAATCTTAGCATTATACTAATTTTTTTCATTATTCTTCCACTACTTGCTCAATATCTTCATCAATTATTACTTCTTCTACTGTTTCAATAGGTTTCAATTTTGGTTTTTTAGTATAAATATCTTGCATAACTTTTTGAGCTAATACTTTAGGAGGCAAAACAGCAAAATCATTGATAACAATATTAAAATAATCTATAGCCTCTTCATACTTATTCTGATAATAATAACAGAAACCAATCTCATAATAAGCCCAAGAAACATCTTTAGCAAAATTATTTCTATCAAAATTATCTATGATATACTGATAGTATGCTATAGCAGTTTTATATCTTTTATTATTAAATTCAGTATAAGCTTTTTCTGCTATGATTTTAGGATACCTTTCTTCTGCATCAACTTTTACAGTTGTAGCACAAGAGATTGTAAATAAAGCAAAAATAAGCAATAAATAATAAGTTTTTTTCACCAATAAAATCCACTATTTTTTTATAGAATAGACTTCATCGCGTACTGGCAAACTTTTGCGTAAGATTTTTAGGAAACTTCTTAAATCTCCCATATCCTTATAATCGTCGCATTTTTCTACAGTTCTTCTTGCAACTGTAAAATACTTGTACATTTTTTCTTCACCAAGTTTTTTACGCCATTGTTCCTGAGTACATTTTACTCTTAGCAAATATTGTGAGCCGTCTATTCCGCTAGCCTTTCTAAAAAGTACACAATACCTGCAATTAGCACAATAAATACCTCCACATTCTGGAGATTGTTCATTTTGTTCTTCAGTCATAAATACTTACCATAAATTAATTATATTGTTTTATGAATACAGTATAGCAAATTTACTATTAAAAGTCAAGTTCATAAACTATACTACATACAAAACTATTATTCCTCTAATATATATAAGTACTCTTCGTTTACAAAAGGTCTTATTTCGTCAAAAGAGTAAACTATTTCTGTTTCACCTTGAACATATGCTGTAATAGTATAAATAGGCCATACAAAGTGAATGCCGTCTTTATATACATAAAAACTAGTATCTTCTAAAGTTATTTCATCTAAAGGAACTAAATAATCTTCTTCTGTTCTGTCGCTTATAGAAAGAAGCTTAGATTTCATACTTATACGCAATTTTTCATCTTTAAAATCTTTTATTAAATTTGTAATTGAGATTTTTTCTCCGTCTTTAAGAGAATAAACTAAAGATGTATTATTATAAACGCCATGAGCTCCTCCCATATAGATAGAAGAATAGCTATTTATAGATATTGTTGTATCATTAAAATATAATATATCTTTACCAGCTATATACTCATAATTAAAATCCGAGTTTGTATACCAGTCATTATAAAAATCACTCATAGCCTTTTCAAAGAAAGGAAGAGTTTCATTTTTTAACCATAATCTTTCATCACGTACAATATTATCAATATTATTATTAATATCCAAAGTTATTTTATCATAAACTTCTAAATTATTTGTATCTTTTGGAATAATAACAAATATAGAATCTTTATAAAAGAAAGTAGAACCATTTCCAAGAGAATCATTTTGAGATGAGTTTGTGTATAAATAATTGTATGATACAGCAGAAATAAAATCTGAAGCACTAATATCTACTTCATCTATTTTTGTTGTAATGGTAAAGTTTTTATTATAATAATTGCCTCTTATTGTATAGCCTGTATCAGACTGAGCATACATATCAGCTCCGTCATTATCAATAGTGGCATTAGAATAAAAATAAGTCTTTATTAAATTTTCATCTATGTAAGTAAATCTAAATTGAGCAATATTATATTCCGGCAAAACCATATCATTCAAAGCTAATTGAGCCATAGAGCCATTATCATTTTTCATAAAAGTATAAGGCGAAAACCATTCATTGTAATCACCATCACTTTTAACGGTAGTAGTAGTTGTTGTTTCAGGTAAAGCGTTTTGATTAGTATCTATATAATTATTTTCTATATTTTCAGTATTTTCTTGATTTTTATCCAAATTATCTTTATTATTACAAGCAACAAATAAAAATAAAACTAATAATAATACTTTCTTAATCATAAAAACTCCAAACATTTTTAAAAAAAAGAATAATATATTTTTCTTTTTTTGCAAGTAAGAGTTTTTACTTTTTTTTGCAATATAGAACTTTACAAAAATAATTAGTCGCTGAATGATATAACGCCTTCAATAATAGCTTCAAATCTTTCAGGCTCTATAATCATAACAGTATCATCAACTTTCAAATTAGGAGCAAAATCACCTATACTAATTAAGAATGAGTGAGCACTCTTATACGCCCTAGCATAATCCATAAACTCATCTACAGTATTTTGTCTCATAGGATATCCAGAAGTATCCAAAGCAAAAGTACTCTTATATGATTGACCTTCAGAACCAAATTTCTTAATAGTTACAAAGAAAACTAAACTATCAGATTTTTTAGTATGGTCTGTTACAATATATCCATTTAAAGTTAATATTCTATAGAAATGTTTTTCCAAATAATCAATAACGTCCATTTCCAAAGCTGTTCTAAATGCATTATTAGCTATGATAGAACTATAAGTTTTTAATTTCTGATCAACATCTAAATATATGTTTCTTATAGATTTTATTATCTCCCACTGTTTAACAGCCTCTTCAAAATGTTTTTGTTTAACCAAAGTTTCAGCATATCTATATCTTTCATCTACAACTTTCTCATTTGCAATATTATCTTTAGTAAGTACTTCTCTATAATATTTATTAGCCTTATCATAATCTCCAAGCTCATAATAAGAATTAGCCAAATCTAATGATATACTATCCTTATTATCTATAAAACTGCTGTCATAAGATATTTCTAATTCTTTTACAGCATTTTGGAAATCTCTAGATGCTGATAATATCCTTCCATAAAGTAAATGATAATTATAATTAGAGGAATCCAAAGCTATAGCCTTTTCAATATTTTGCTGAGCTGCATGATAGCTTCTCATTTTATAATAAGAAAAAGCAAGCATATACAATAATTCAGGATTGCTGTCATTACGTGTAGCTGCCAATGACAAATATTTTTGAGCCAATATCCACTCACCGCTTTGATAAGATATAAGACCTGCTTTATATAAAGAATCATAATCCTGATTTTTTATTTTTATTATATAATCATATTCATCTAAAGCCTTTTTAGAGTTTCCAGTCTCTTCATAAATATTAGCCAAAAACTCACGCACCTTTAATTCGGTAATATCTTTAGTAAAATAAGCACCGTCTAACATAGATTGCAATGCCGCCATAGCCAATATATACTGATTTTGTTTATAATATAAATTGGCACTATACCATAATATAATTGGGTCTTTTCTAAATTTCGGGTCAAGTTCATTGATTTCTTTCATTGCAAGTTCAACATTACCATCTTCATAAAATTGAGTAATGCGTTTTAATTTGGCAGGATAAGAACCGCTCTTTACAATAAAATTAGTTGCAACTCCCAATACAACTATTAGCATCATTATAAGTATAATTGAAAATTCCACTATTATATTCCTTTTTGATAAACTATAACAGGGCTTTCTGTTTCTTTAGATTCCCTTAAAGCTTCTTTTATCTTATCAGTTAAATTATCTTTAACTGTAAATATTGATATTTTATTAGCCTTATTATCAGCAAAATCAAATCCGCTAACAGCCATAGACACTTTTACATCTATATTATCGCCATTATAGCTAAAGTTATAATTTTGAAGCATCTTTAAATATCTCTTAGTAATCTTCAAAGCCTCTTCTTCATTAGCATATACTATTATATATATAATATCATCATCTATCAAACATTGACTCTCGCCTGCTCTAGCTTCTTTTTTTATAAAAGCAACCAAATCTTTTCTTATCTTATAATATCCAAGTCTGTCATAATGCTCTATTATATCATTAGCATTAGATATATTAAACGCCATTATACCTATAGCATAATTATGTCTCTGTGAAAATGATATTACTGTTTTTAATGTATTATTAAATATTTCATATTCTAAAGTATTAGTTTTTTCTGCTTCATCAGATGAATTATTAGAAGAATTAGCAGATTCATATCCTAAATTAAATAATATTAAATTATACATAAAAAATATAATATTTCTTATATTATAAGATAAAAATATAGCCATAAAAAATAAGCATAGAGATAATATTGTACTATAGAAAGTATATTCTTGTCTGTATAATATTTTTTGTATTTCTGGTATATAGCTTAAAGAAAGAAGCATCACTATAGAAGTAACAACAAAAAATAAAATATTTCCTATACTTTTTCTTAAATTAGCCTCATGCTCTTTTGCAGAAAATATAAACACCACAACAAAAGCATATAATATAGACATAGATATCCATATCCAAACCCAAATATCCAAAGTATAAAGCAAATAAACCAAAAAGTTATTAGGGTTTGAAGAGATAAGTAATATATAAATAGGTATTGCTATAGCACTATATATTAGAGTGCTTATCATAGCAGCAAAAAAACCATAAAGGTATGATTTTGATAAGCTAATTTCTTTTACTTCCATAAATAACTACCTAATTTTTGCACCATACGGTATTATCATATTTTAATTTATTGAATCCGAATATTTTCATCATTCTTTCTAATTCTTCTTTAGTAGAATAAATCATATATTCAAGTCCTTTTCTGCCTTTGCTTACAATAGAAATAAAACTCTCTTCTGTCACGCAAACAACATTAGCACCTAAAGCATAATACTTAAATAATTCTCCGCCGTATTTAGGTGATTCTGCCAAAATATTAATTTGCATTTTATTCTTATGCAAGTTTAAAGCTATGCTACTAATAGTATCGGAAACTTTTTTCATACCTTTTAATGAATACTTATTATTATTAGAAAAATATACATTATTTAAGTTATTATTAACTATATCTTTTTCATTAGATATGCCTTTTACTATTAGAGGTATGTCCAAATGTTTTTGAATATAATTTATTTCTTTATGAGTTTTTAGATGTATATTATTTTCACAGCCATTATAATAATAAGACAAATCTATTCCAACAGCACAAGCTCCATTTTTTTGTGCCTCTTTAAGCTTTCTCATTATAACATCTTGAGAGTTATTACCGCTAATCATAACAATTCCTCTCTTATGTTCTTTGATAGATTGGATAGCTAAATTAAATATTTCATCATTATTAAAATCATTGAGTATAGCAAGTATCTCAGAGTTTGAAGCTATATCCATAGTGATGTTATAATATTCTTTTATATCCATTATACCGTCTAAAGCTTCTGGAAGGTTATGAATAGTATCTATTATAATAGGCTGAGATAAATGCATATTAAATATACTAGTTTGCAAACTAACATCTTTATCATCATTATGTATTATGCTTGGAGAGAAAGAATAATTTTCCAATCCTGTATCTTTATTTTCATCAAACAAATAATCAACATTATGTTTTGAAGATAACTTTTCTTTTGATACTTTTTTAATTTCTTCTATTGTAAGAGATTTTTCATCGGTTAGCTTAAAATGAACAGCATTTATAGCCTTATTAGCAATTTCTATGGCTTTATCTCTAGTATCTGCCACAGCTATAACGTTTCCAGCCTTATCAAGATTGCTTGTAGGAGAAACTAATATATCGCCTACCTTTGTTTTAATAAATATCTCTTTTACGCCGTCTATATTTTTAGCATTTTCCAAGCCTTCTATAGATTCAATAATTCCTGTACCAGGTAAAAAAGCCTTCTCAACAGAAACTCTATCCCATTTAGGCTTTAAATCACTTGGAGGATTACCCAAAGCTATCTCTATTGCATTTTTAATAAGGTTTACACCAGTAGCAAAAGGATAAGTATAAGCACTCATAAAACCGCCAGAAAGTCTCGCAGCAATCTCCCCTACCATAGCACCGTTTTTTGTTACTTTTATATCTCCCTTAGCAGCACCAATTTTTAAATTCAAAGCCTTTATACCAGCCTTCATTACATTGATTGCATCATCTATCTTTTCTTGCTCTAAAGCAGAAGGAAGTATATGCCCAGTCTCTATAAAAAACGGAGGATATTCTATAATTCTGTCAGCAACACCTGTAACATATATCTCATCATTATAAATAAGCATGTCTATAGAAAGTTCAGGCCCTTCCATAAACTCTTCTATTATAACCTCACCCGAAGGAGAAGCACTCTTAGCCCTATTAAAAGCATTAAGTACATCTTTTTCATCAGACACCTTCATTACTCCGCGTGCTCCCATATTGTCGGCAGGCTTTATTACAACAGGTTTAGTTAAATTTCTATAAGCCTCAACCGCCTCATCATAATTCCACACAGGGAAAAAATTAGGCTGAGGAACATTGTTTTTCTTAAATCTCTCACGCATTCTTATTTTGTTTGAAGCAGCATAAGCATCTTCAAATCTATTGCCCGGAAGCCCCAAAGCATTGGCAACAGCCGCAACAGTGCTAGAAGCATCGGTTCCAACAGTAATAACACCATCTATACCCATTTCTTTGCTTAAAGCCCTAGCAACTCTCACACACCCATCAACATCTCTTGTAGACGCTATTATAGGATAATCTGCTATCTTCATTCCCGGAGCATCTTTATTATAATCCAATACTATTGTATATAATCCCATATCTTTGGCTATTTGTATTGCCGGCACTTGTAATAGACCAGCTCCTATTATGATAATTCTTTTACCTTTCATAATTAAAAATTGCCTTTATTATTTAATTTAAAATAATCCATTAACTATATCGAAATATATTAAACTTACTAAAGAATTTTATTAAAACTCACTTGCAAAAATATATAATATATATTAATATACTGTATAAATATAAGGGTATTTATGATTAAATATAGAGAAATTAACTGTAAATCAGCATTAAATAAAATAAATAATAAATACGGTTTCTGTTATGATTTAAATATATACAGAGGCTGCATTCATAAGTGCTACTATTGCTTTGCTGTATATTCTCATAAATATATTAACTCAAGAGATTTTTTTGGCGAGATATTTGTAAAGAAAAATATTGCAGAAATGTTAGAAAAAGAGTTATCATCAAGAAATTGGAAAAGGGATATTATTAACTTAGGAAGCGTTACAGATAATTATCAAGAATGCGAAAAAGATTATAAACTTATGAGAGATATATTAAAACTTCTTATAAGATATAAAACACCAATGTGCATATCTACAAAAAGCGATTTAATATTAAGAGATTTTGATTTGATAGATGAGCTTTCAAATATAGTGCCAGTTAGAATAGCAGTTACTATAACAACATTAAATGAAAAACTCTCATCACTTATAGAGCCTAATGTAATAAGCCCATTAAAAAGATTAGAAATATTAAAAGAGTTCAAAAAAACAAAAGCAACAGTTGCAATTCATACAATGCCTGTAATGCCTTTTATCACAGAAGATGAATTAGAAAATATTTTTAAAACAGCAAAAGAATGTGATATAGATTACTGTGCTGCTGATGCATTAAAACTTTGCGGAGAATGCAGAAAGATATTTTTAAACTTTGTTAGAGAGAACTTTCCAAATCATTATAAAAAATATTTATATATTTATGGAAGCAATGGTATTCTTAAAGATGATTATAAAGAGAAAATGTACAAAAAAATAAAAGCATTAGAAGAGAAATATAATATATCATACAAATCAAGAGAAGAACTTCATAAAGAAAAAATTAATATAAAAGAAGAAGAAATGCTTTTATTTTAAAAAATTTTTAAAAAATTAATCCCCTCTCAAAGCAAATAGCTTTAAAAAGGGGACTAACAATAACTTTTAGGATATCTTTAAAATATTAACTTACTTTCTTATCGGAATAAATATAACTATCTTTATAAACAGGATTCTTTTTAATTTCAGCTAAAACCTTCTGAGCATCTTCTCTAGTTTCATATCTTCCTATTTTAATTTTATACATAGTTTTTCCGTCAGAGCCTACTTCTTCTTTTACAAAAGTTTTTGGGTATTTTGCTTTTAATGTATCTCTTACAGAATATGTATTATCTTTATCAAAACCAACTGCTACTTGTATAAAATAAATAGAGTCTTGAGAAGAGCTTCTAGTATATGGTACAGTTGTAGTTACTTCTTTTTTCTCTATAGGTTTTACACTAGCTATCATTTGCTCTGGAGGTGTATATGTTGAATTTGGAGCTTGTTCGCCTTTAATATTTGCATTAATAGCATCAAGTTCTGAAGCTAAATTTTTAGTGTATTCATTATATCTATCTTCTGAAGATACACCCTCTCTAATAATACTGCTGCTGTTTCCGCTTGAAGCATTATTATTATTTAAAGGCTCAATATTATCTATATTTGAATCAACAATACTAGATTCTTGCATAGTGTTTTCTTGAGTATTTAAATCATTAGCCATAGCCAAAGTATCAGTAGTATCTAAATCACCGCTGTTTTCTCTCATAAGTATATCGCTTGAAACTTCTGCACTATTATTAGAAGCATAGCTAGTTTTAGAAGAACCTAAATGAAAACCTATAACAAATATAAATAATACTAAACTAGCGGCACTTACAGAAAATACCAATAGTCTTATAGGTGTAAAATTAACTATATATAATGTTCTTTTGTTTTTTTGATGATTATTGAGATTAGTAGAATAATCTCTTTCTTCCATGTTTTCTTTTTGATTCATTTCCATAATGCCATCCTAATTTTCGAGATATAATTACTAAATGATTATAATCTCTCATATTGTTAACAATAATATCGGCATCAAGTTTCTTATTTTTTACATCTCTTTGCATTTTTAATATCTTTCTTGCATGATGCTCTGATATGTTTCTAGTTTCTTGCATTCTTTTTAAGATACTAGAAGTTTTGGCATTAACAAAAACTAAACTATTACAAAGTTTATAAATATTGCTCCTCATAATTAAAGCAGCTTCTATAACAACATCTTTATCAGTGGAGTTTATCAAATTTTCTGTCTTTTTTTCTATATAAGAATAAGTAATATCCTGAAGTTTTTTAAGCTTGTTTTTATTAGAAAATACAATACTTCCAAGTTTTTTTCTGTCTATATTATTATTGGAATCTAATATACTATCAGAAAACTCTTTTACAATAATATCTTTTTTATTTTCTAAAGCCTCATGACCAAGCTTATCAGCATCTATATAAAACGCATCAAGCTCTTTTGCAAGCATTTTAGAAAAAGAACTCTTACCAGAACAGATAAGACCATATACACCTATAATGTTTCTCATAAATAATTATTAATTAACAGCAGCAATATTTGTATTTACTGTATTAGTAACATAAGGAACTGTTATTTGATTTATATTAAGTTTGCTTAAAGCTCTATTATCTATAAGTTTAATTAAAGATACATTCTCATCAACTGTTATTACTTTAGCCATACCAATACTTTCTGCATTAGTCATATTTAACTCTGCTTTAGTTGTGTTATATATCATCATATTCATATTATTGCTTAAGCCTTGAAGTTTGCCGGCATTAATATATATATTGTCATTATGTATTTTAATTATTTTAGAATAGAAAGGCACTGTATTATTAATAACATTTCCAGCCATAACAGCAGCAGTCATCATTTTATCTCTGCCTCTAGTAGTGATAGTAAAATTAGTAACAACTCTCTCTGTATTAACATCTACTAAGTCAAGCATTAAAGTAATATTGTCATATCCGCTAAATGTAGAGCCTCTTAAATAATAATCAGCATTTCTTCTTTTTAATTCTTGATATAAATCTCTCTCAGAATAATAAGTATTATAAATATCTACAACATTAAATCTGCCGTATTGAGGAAGAACGTATGATAATGTTTGATATAATGCAGTATTTAAAAACATTGGGCTGTCTTTTTGTATATTAATAGTATCAGCTATAGCAACTGTAAAACCCGGTCTTTCTACATTATACTGATTATCTATTCCCCAAGTTCTAGATATTATATTTTTATCTAATTTTCTTTTATAACTATCATATTTATAAACAATAGATTTATTAGTAGGATTAACATTCTTAGCAATCTCTAATTCTTCTAAAGCCTTTTCCTCTAACCCCATTCTTTTATAAACATCAGAAAGCATAAGTCTTGCATAAGTATTAGCAGGATTTAATTTTAACATATGTTTTAAATATGCTTGAGAGCGAACTTTATCAGCAAGTCTTGTATAGTAAGAAGCCTTATTAGCATAATATAAAGCAGCTCTGTCTCTCTCATAATCAGCTTGAGGATTAGTATTAAATAAAACTCTCTCATAAGCTAATCTGCCAAGCTCATCTTCTGGTTTTACTCTTAAATAATTTATATAAGCATTTTTAGCACTAGGAAAATTATTAGCCTTCTCATAAACATTGCCTATATAATAATTTTTAGTATCATCTCTAAAACTTGACTCCGGTAAATATTCCAATATAGCTATAGCATCATTATATCTGTCTAAAGCCATATAAACATTTGCCTGTAATATTTTAGCATCATTATAATTTGTATAATAATACAAAGCATTTTTTATTTCATTTAAAGACGCATTATAATTTCCAGTTATATAATAATAATTAGCCAAGTTATAATAAGACTCAGCCATTCTAGGGTTGTTTTTTACATTAAGATTAAATAAATCTAAAGCAGCATTTCTATCACCATTAGCAAGCTTTAAATATGCAAGTGCTATAGGAGATTCACTTCTAGTTCTGTTTATTATCATAGCCCTTTCATATAAGCTCATAGCAGTTTTATAATAGCCTACTCTTTCGCTTAATACACCTTCAGCATAATTAGCAAGATAATTTTTACTGTCTAATGCTTTAATTTGGTTAATTGTAGTTCTTGCTTCATTGTTTTTATTATTTAAAAGTTCTATAGTTAATTTTCTTTCCAAAACTCTATAATCTTTAGAATGATATCTATAAGCATCATCTATAAGAGTTTGTGCCATGGTATAATTTTGAAGTTTTATATAATTATCTATAAGCAAAAGATATTCATTGATATTACTAGGTTTAATATTTAGAGAATTTAGCACAGAGATAGATGCTTCATAATTTCTATTGTTATAGAGATTTAAAGCATCATCATAACTCTGTGCCAAAGCACTGCATACTGTTAAAACAAATAAACAAAAAATTTTATATATATTCAATGCTGCAACCCTTTTATCTATTAATATTTCTCACCTGCAATTGTCTTCTAAGAAATGCTGGTTTTTCATAATCAGTATCCACACTCTCATCAGCAAACGGCAATTTAGCTCCCAAATTATTATGTTTTTGCATCTCCTCTTCAGGCATAATCTCAAAAGGAGATATAGCTTTTCTCTCTGTATTAACTTCATCTTCTAATACACTGTTAAGCTCTACTGCTGCCATAGGTCTATAATCTTTAGCTTCCTCTTTACTACTCATTTTACTATGCTCTAACTCTTCTTCATACTCCGCAGCAACATCATCATCTCTCAATATGTTATCGCTAGATAAATTAATATCTAAATTATTTGATTTTAATTCATTCTCAAGATTTAATCTGCTAAAACCGCTTTTTACTATTACAGGTTTTTTCATCTCTTCTATTTTATTTTTAAAGTTGATAACATATTTATTGTTTGAAATATCATTATTATTTTCTATTTCTTCTTCTATATTATTGTCTGATTTTTTTATGTTTTTTATATAATTACCTATAATAGCGTCCATTTTGCTGCTTTTTATCTCGTCTAGATTTTCTCTATTTACTTCTATATCAACATTAGCTTTTTCTTCAATATCAACAACATCAGCAACATCAACAACAAAATCGCTTTTTTGAGTTTCTTGAATATTATTAGAATTATTTTCTATATTAGTATTTTTTACTTCATTAGAAACATCATTTACTTTATCATCTTTTATAGTATTAGATTCTTTATCTTCTATTTTTTTATCATCACTATTATTAGAGTTATTATCAAAACCAGTAGCAACTATTGTAACAATAATTTCATCTTTAATATCTTCTTTAGTACAAACACCAATTTTGATATTAGCATTTTCATTAGCATAGTTATTGATAATCTTGCTTGCCTCTCTATATTCTTTCATACCAAAATCTTTAGGACAAACAATATTAGCAAGTATTCCTCTAGCGTTTTTAATACTAGCAACATCTAAAAGCGGATTTTCAAATGCATTAGTAATAGCCTTATGAAGTCTATCATCACCTTTACCAACACCAATACCCAAATGAGCCCTTCCATTAGAAAGAGAAATCATAGTTTTTACATCGGCAAAGTCCACATTTATAAATCCAACCTGAGTAATTATATCAGAAATACCCTGAACACCCTGACGTAGTATATCATCAACAACAGCCAAAGCCTCTTCATATTTATAATTATCCATATCAACCATATCATAAAGGTTTTCATTAGGTATAATGATAAGAGAGTCTACTACTGTAAGCATTTTTTCTATACCAGCCTCAGCACGCTCCATTTTAAGTCTGCCTTCATACTCAAAAGGTTTAGTTACAACACCAATAGTTAAAGCACCAGCCTTTTTAGCAGCCTCTGCAACAACAGGACTAGCACCAGTACCAGTACCGCCTCCAAAACTGCTTGCAATAAATACCAAATTAGCACCGCTTACAATCTCTTCTATTTTAGCAACATCTTCTCTAGCAGCTTCAGCACCCTTCTCTGGGTCTGTACCTGCACCTAAACCTTGTGTAACTCTGTCGCCTAAAACTATTCTAGTAGGAGCATTAGAACGAGATAGTGCCTGTGCATCGGTATTCATAGCTATGAAATCTACATTTTCTAATCCTTCAGCTATCATTCTGTTTATAGCATTACAGCCGCCGTTACCGACACCTATAACTTTGATTACTGTGTCTAATGATGAGAGATTATTATAAGAATTCATTGCCATGCTCCCTTTGGAATTTTCATCTAATTCTATACGATACTTACTATCCATATATACTCCACTGAATATAATTTAATATAAAGATATTATCGGCATTTTACTAAACATAATTATATTAACATAATTAAAATTTTCTGCAAGTAGTAAAAATAAAAAAATATGTTATTATATAATTTGTTATTATTTATAAACAAAAAATAAATATAGTTTTTTTATTAATAAAGAGAGAAATAAATGAATATACACATACACACATTCGGATGCAGACTTAATCAATACGAAAGCGAAAAGATAGCCTACGAATTAAAAAACATGGGAGCAAATATCACAACACTAAAAGAAGCAGATGCTATAGCAATCAATACATGCACTGTAACAAATGACAGCGATAAAAAATTAGTGTCCTACTTAGAAAAATTGGAAGATATAGAACAAAAAAAATATTTTTAATAGGCTGTTATGTTTCAAAAAAAGGCTTTACTACAGAAAATAAAAATATTATCACAATTAATAATGACCATAAAGAAGAAGCAGCACAAATTATATTTAATACTATACAAAAAGATACAAACAAAGAAATAAAATCTCCAATATTTTTCCCGCAGGAGCAAAGCAGAGCATATTTAAAAATACAAGATGGGTGTGAAGTATTTTGCAGTTATTGTATAGTCTCAAGAGTACGCGGCAAACATAAAAGCCTTGAGCCAAATAAAATATATGAAGCTATAAAAATTGCTAATGATTATAATTATAAAGAAATAGTATTAACAGGTCTTAATTTAGGCTCTTACAACTTTAACAACGAAATAAAATTTGCTGATATACTAAAAAACATATTAGAACATTCTTCTAAATACGGCATTAGAATAAGGCTTTCATCTGTTGAGCCAATTTATTTTGACGATGAGCTTATAAACCTTTTTAAAAATAAAGATGTATTATGCCCTCATGCTCATATTCCTTTACAATCTGGAAGCAACAAAATATTAAAATTAATGAACAGAAGATATACAAGAGAAGAATATTTAACTTCCATAGAAAAGCTATATAAAGTTAATCCCAATATGGCAATAAGCACAGATGTAATGGTGGGCTTTCCAGAAGAAGAAAATGATGATTTTAATGATACATACAATTTATGCGAAAAATCAAAGTTTATAAAAATGCATGTGTTTAGATATTCAGACAGAGAAAATACACCATCATCAAAAATGCAAAATAAAATAGGATATAGAAGAAAATTAAAAAGAGCAAAACTTTTAAATGAATTAAACAACAAAATGAAAGATAATTATTATAATAATGCTTTAGGTAGAAAATTAGATGTTATTGTTGAAGAGGTTTTGGAGAATAATTATTATATAGGCACAAGCGGCGAATATTTAAAAGTAAAGTTTAAAAGTGATAAAACTCTAAATAAAAAAGAGCTTATAACTGTAAAATCTTTAAAATATGAAGATGATATTATAATAGCAGAGTAAAAAGAATATAAAAAATATTTAAGATGACATTTTCTTAATGTCGTCGTCCATTTTCTTTTTCCAAAGGTCATAAATCTTTTTCTGTGATTCTGCCTCTTCTGTTTCATTGAGATATACATTTATTCTTCTTAAAGCAGCCATTAAATTTAGAGCTATTTTCATATCGTCTAATCTTCTCTCTTTTAATTCATATTTTGTTCTATGCTGTTCTGCTGCTGCCGATAACAAAGACTTTGATAATCTCATAAGTTTCACCCTGTAAATATATCCTTCAACATCTGGGCTTAACTCTTTTATATAATTTTTGAAATCTATTATATTTTTTGATATTAAAGCAAAACGCCATTCTATCTCATAAAAATTTTGAAGCCATTTTGAGTTTTCACCATAACAGTACTTAAAAAAGTCTATAACATACCCAAAAGAACATATAAACTTATATCTCCATTCATCATTAAGCTTATCTTTTAAGTATTCATGTATATTTTCATTTAATGAAAGCGAATCATCAGAATGATTTCCTAAAGCCTCTTCAAGCAAAATAATAGCCTTGTTAATATATCTTCTTCCATCATTAAGCTGATTTTCTGACCTTACATCTATAGAATCTATTGCCACATAACAAGAAGTTGCTATTAAAGAAGAAGCATTAATATATAAAACTGCTAAATCTATTTTTTTATATGATGCCAATAGTTCATCATCAATAGTAGATATTTCTTTTTCTAATTTATTTAACTTAGACTCTACAACAGAAAGCAAATCTTTATATTTGTTTTGTCTTCTAATACATTCAGCCTTAGCTACTTCACTTATCTTTGCCATAAACTTACTCCAATACTATTATCGGAATACATTTATTAATTATTTAAAACCTCAGGAACTGTAATAGTAAAACTAGTAGCTTCAAATGGATTATTAATACTTTTTACATTCATGCTTCCGCCATGTGCTTCTACTATTCTTTTGGATATAGCCAAACCAATACCAACACCATGACTTTTTGTAGTAAAAAACGGCTTAAAAATATTCTCCATTACTTCATCTGAAATATAAGAATTAGTATTTTCTACTATTATATCTATCATTGAATCATTATATAAATTATTGCTAAACAATACGCTTATAATTGCATATTTTTCATTTGATATAGCATCTATCGCATTAACAACCAAATTAAATATAACCTCATTCATTCTATCATAATCCCAGTATACAGTATCTTTTTTACAGAAATTATGAGCATAAAATTTTATATCTTTGTTGCTCTTTTTTATATATTCTTTGGATATGATAGTAATATATTTAATAATATCTTCTATTTTGATTTTTTCTGTTTCTAGATTAATACTCTTAGCAAATGATAGGTTCTTTCTAATATAATTTTCTAAATTCTCAACCTCATCAGCTATAATCTGAGCATATTTCTTAATATTTTCATCAGTACTTACTCTTACAAGCCTATTAGCAAATCCCGCAATAGGTACAATGAAGTTCCTCAAATTATGTGCCATAGAAGAGCTCATCTCTCCTATAATAGCTAAACTCTTCATATCAAATAAAGTCTTTTGTGCAGTCTTTAAAGCACTATTATTCTTTTCAAGTTCATTATAAAGATATGAATACCCTAAAGCAACAGCAGCCTGCCTTCCAAACATTTTTAAATAATCTAAGTCATCATTAGGTATAGGTTTATTATTAAAAGGATTATCAACTAATATCATACCTATACATTTAGTAGCGTTCATTATTGGTATAATAGCAAAAGGATAATTACCAAATAAATCTGTATATTGCCTTAACTGTTCAACTCTATTATCTTCATTTATATTAGTAATATTAATAGTATCATGAGTATTGAAAACCTCAAAAAACAATTCGCAATTTTCATTATTAGGTATAACTGTATTAATAAATTGCTGATTCAAATCCCAAGAAGCTTTAATACTATTCATATTAAAAGAAAGCATTATCTTCTCTCTTAAAGCATACTTATCAATATTTTTCATATCATTCCATATATAAGCAGCCTCTTCTCCGTCTTTAGGAGCTATACACATACGCCCCCTAAATACATTAAAGCCCTCATCATAAAGAAAAGCAAATGCCCTATTAAAAGCAAAAACATCTCCTATCGTTGTAATAGTTAATAATAAAAATAATATATCCTCTGTCTTTGAACGCTCTACTAAAATATTACTCATATCATATAACGTATTTAAACGTGCCATATGACGCATATTTTTTTCATTAGCTTTGCTCAATTCTACTATGTTAAAATATTCTGATACCCTACTTGAAATGTTTAATAAAAGAGGCTTTAATAATCCAGCATCTTCATTGTCAAAATCACCTAATGGATTAACAGCATCTGGAATTCTATCTATTACTACAATATAAACATCAAAACCCTCTCTAATCATAACCCTATTAAACAACACAGACCTATTAATAATACCTACAAATCTTTCTGCACATTCTGTCTTTGCTATATTATTAATAAAACATTTATCGTCTTTTATACAATTAGATATATGATTTTCTTTCTCAAAAATAGTACAATCAAAATTATCATCAAAACCATATTTAGATATAGTTTCAAATCTAGTATTATTATCATAGCTAAACATCATAAATGCTTTGCGTGAACTGAATATATTTGCTATATCTTCTGAAATGCCTTTTAGATTAGAATCAAATTTGTCTATATCGCTTAATTTTATATAAAGCTCTCTAAGTAATTTTAATTGTTTATCTTTCTCTTTATATGTAACATTCTGTAAAACATTATTGGCATATACTGCAAAATGACCTATTATATTAAGTAAATCTTCTAATATAGTTTTATAATACTCTCTTTTATCCTCTTTATTTCTAAAAGCAATTAAACCTAAAGGATTATTATGCAAATAAATAGGCAAAACCATTAGTGAAGAATAATCATTAAAAACTTCAAACTCACTAATATTCATATTATTGCCGACATATCTCTTTTGCTTATATAAAACCTCTTCTATTCTATTTTTTGCTATAGGGAAATCAACTTTACAAACATAATACCTGTCAATGCCGTATACTCCCCTAAGTATTACATAATCCCCTTTAGAAAAATAAACCTCTCCGCAATCAAATCCATAAAAAGTACAAACCTGTTCCAAAAAAAAATCTACAACCCTATCTATCTCATAGGTGTTTTCCATATAAAGAAGCCCCATAGATAAGTCTCTAAAAAAAGTTTCTATAGATTTATGTTCTGACATAACAAATTAACCTTCTAAATTATAACTAATAGTTTTTACCACTTTAAATATCTTTAATTGATAAGGCAAAAACTCCACTACGCCGCTTTCAAAATTATTTACTCTATTATTAAATGATATATCTTCTATTATATTGTATTTATCTATTTCTAAAGTTTCTTTATCTTCACTTGTGTTAATTACTATTAAAACAACATCTTTTTCATCTAGGCTATATTTATAAAAACGCTTTAGAGGATTTTTTTTCTCTTCTTCTTCATTATCATTATTTATATTATTTTCTTCTTGTGAGTTTTCTAGTTTCTTTTTAAGCTCCTCTATTAGCTTCTTCTCCTGCAAATCAATAGACACTATTTTACCGCAATTAGCAAGTATATCATTATTTTTTATGTAATTACCAATATCTTTTATAAACTCGCTTAAATCATAGCTAATATTCTCAAACTCATTACCTTTTACAACATCGCATCTATTATAAAAGCCGTATTCATCGCCCAAAGTTATCATCCACATATCGCAAACTATAGCAGTAAACAAAAATCTCTGCATAACTTGCCATATATTACCGTTATATTCATTAATAAGTCTCAAAGTATCATGATTACTAGGGAAAGCTATCTGTTTAGATTTTTCTCTAGCCAAATCATACTGCTCTATAAACCATTCAGACTCATAATCCCACCACTTTGCACTGCTTGCCACATAATCAAATCCAGCCTCAATCAAAGACAATGTATCTTCCATAGAACAGCCTAAACTCTCAGCAAAAAACACAGTATCTTTTTTCTTAGTTTTAGCAATGCCAATAAGATATATCCACAAATCTTTATTAACCTTGTAAGCAGCATCACATCTAAACCCGTCAAAACCTAAACTCAAATTATGAAGTATTAACTCTTTCCAATAGCTCCAAATAGAATTATCACCATCTTCAGGCTTTTCATTGTTGAAGCTAGCCAAATCGCCCCATTCAATCCACACACCATTATCCCAAGCACCAGGGGATTTTAATTTACCTTCATCATCTAACAAATACCATTCAAAATGCTCATCAACTAATACACTATCCTTCGAAGAATGATTGATAACTAAATCTATCATAACCTTAATATTATTTTTTTTACAATATTTCAAAAAATCTTTTAATTCTTTTTCAGCAATATTAGCCTCAGCACTTGAAAAGAAGTTTTCATTATATTTGTAATAATCTTTCGCAGCGTACAAACTACCGCTAAAGCCAGGATATGTAATAGGGTTTATATAAATCCATTCAAAACCCATGTATTTAATTCTATCAATATGCTTATACCAGTTGGAGATGTGCCCCAAAAGAGGAGGAAATAGATTGTAAATAGAAGTATTCATGTATATATTATATAAAATTAATACAAAAATACAACTAATAATTATTATTATTAAAGAAAAAAGGAGGCTTTTTGCTTATGTACAATCGTAGGTATTCGCCACTACTAGCTGTAGCACCACTCCGCAGTATTCGCCACTACTAGCTGTAGCACCACTCCGCAGTATTCGCCATACGGGCTTTCCGCACGGCATAGTTTAATATTGTAGAATATGTAACAGTGTGCGGTTCATTATCGCATATTAGAGTAGCATAAGTTTTCGTCAATAGACTATCTAACATAAATTAAATAAAGAACTCAATTAACAATTAATAATTCAATTATTTTTTATTTTATTTTCTTACCAAAAATTGTAACATAATTATATATAAAATCATCGTAATTGGTATCTTTATATATAATTAATCTATCATCTTTATAATCAAATATTGGTTTTTCATTATCTATATATTGTATAAATGGGTCTGTTTTTAATATTTTTTCTAATTCTTTTTCTTTTTGAGTTAATTCTTCTTCCATTAATTTTACTTTTTTCTTCTATTAACTTTTCTTTTAACTCTATTAATTCATCTTTTTTATTTTCAAATTCTTTTTTATTTTCTAATTCTCCTTTACTTTCTAACTCTTTTATTGTATTCTCAAATTCTTTTATTGTCTTCCCAAATTCTTTTATTGTCTGTTCCAATCCTTCTTTTTGTTTTTTTAGTTCTTCCTTTTTTATATTTAACTCCTCATTTATTTCCAATATAATATTATGTTTTTTAGCAAAATAGTATACCCATATAAATCTAAATATGTCTACTTTTTTATTTATAATTATATGATAGTACATTTTATTAATAAATTGTTTTATAAAATTATTAAATTCTTCTGATTTATCATGTAATATTAATAATTCTATAATAGAAAGTAATTGTGGTAAAATTCTTGGAGAATAATCTACTAATAACGATAATAAATTAATTACTTTAATTTTATTCATAAGGGCAAATTTACTAAATATTACATTTCCTTTTTTATCAATAAGACTATCAAAGAATTTAGATAACATAGCTGTACCGGGATATTTTTCTTCTATTTCTATTAAATAATTATAAGCATCTTGAAATTTACTCATAGTTATTTTATTTGATAATACACAATTCGTATTATATTCTTTTTTCCACTTTCTTTCTAAACCTGCAGGCATTTTATAAATATTAGTTTTTTCTTTATTAACCCATAAATTATATTTTTGTAATTCTCTTTCTAATATTTCTAATATATATTCAGCATCTTCTTTTGTATTAACCAAAAATCTATAATCGTCTTTATATCTTATTGAAATAAAATCCATTTTTTTTATTTCTTCATTTTCAGAAAATGATTTATCAACTCCTGCTAAAACAATTTCGGCTATTATATCAGATACAACGGGACCTATAGGTATACCATTAGTCTGTTTATGATTAGCTTTTTGAAACAACATATCTAATTTATTAGGTAAAGCACTTTTATCTTTTCTATTTTCATAAGCTTTTTCTCTATCACCATATAAAGCCCAAGCTATACTATGCGTATATATAGAATGATAAAATTTAGATATATCTGTTATCAAAATATATTTATAATTATAGCTATCGTAAGCTATCTTTTCTTCTAAAGTTAAAAAATTATAAATCATAGTTTTAGACTTTTTGAAATCTATCTTATTTTTATTTGTAATAGTAATTGGAAAACTATAAGAATATACTTTTAAATTATCATTATATATATGGTTTATTATTTTAACCCAATTATTAACAATTTCATCAACAATCTGACAATATATATCTGGGTGAATTAGAGAAAATATTCTCTTTGCAGTTTCTGTATGTCTTACTTCAATATTTAGTAAATCATAATGGTCTATGTTTTCGGTATTAGAATTCAAATTATTTTCGTTATACTTTAATACATTAAATATTGGAGGATATGTATATCTTTCCCCATAATATCCATTATAAAAAAGATAATTATAAATATCTTTTTTTTCCAATTTTAATAATTTTGATTTTTTATCAAAAAATTCTTTTTTGGCATTAGATTCCATTATTCACCCTCAATAATCTTTATTTCCTCATCGTTCAAATTATATAACTTGTACACTAAAGCATCAATCTGCTTGTCAACAGCATTTATTTGCCTGTTGAGCATAGTAATAGAATTAGGATTTTTTTCAGAAGATAATTTTTTATTAAGCTCCATAATATTATCAACGAGTTTAATTAAATTTTCTTCTGTATTTTTATCAATATCTGGAATAGGAAAATCATTTATATATTGAGGTTTAAATCTTGTTGTATTGCCTCTTAATATAGTACCTGTTTTTTTAACATAATAAGTAAATAACTTACTATTAAAAATTCCCATATAAACATTGATGTTATATATAGCTTTTTCATTAAATACAATACTGTAAATTGTAGTTGTATGATACAAATTTTTATCATCAATAACAGCCTGCATTCTCATATTAATATCAGGAAAAGAAATTTTCTTATGCTCAAATTCATTAAGATTTTTAGGATATATATATGCATAAAATTTTTCATTTCGCATTTTACCATTTTCTCTATTTTCTAATGCTTTTTTATTCTCTTTTAAATATTCCCAAGCCTTTGGAAACTGTTCCTTTATTTCTTTTTGAGAATATAATACTGCAGAATCAGATACTAATTTATATGGAAATATAACCCATTTAGTATTTATAGGTGTACAATATCTTTTAATATCTTTACCAAATAAAAATGGTTTTATAAATCCTCTTTCTATCTCAATTTCTCTATCTAATGATTTAGAATAAGTTTTAACAATTCCGTTATTTTCTTCTCCTCCATGTAAAACATAAATAATGTCAGAACTAGTTTGAAGTCCAACAAAAATTTTACGAGATATGTCTTTTAAAACTGTTTTATAATTTTTTAACTTTTCTATTATAGATAAAGTATTATTACTATAGAAATTCCAATTATCTTTTGTTATTATACTAATAGGAAAAGTTTCAAAAGTAGCGTCAATCAATTTTTCTTTTACATCTACATTTTCATCAAATCTCAATAATTTAAAATTATCTTGTTCTTCATTAGATAAAAATAATAAACAAGTATATGTAGTAGCATTATCAAATATTTGGTTTTCTCCAAAATATACAACTTTTTTTAATGCCTTCTTATTAGATATTATTTCTCTTAAATTCTCTCCCATATCTACTTTAAAAAATTTATGCGGCAAAATATAGCCCATTTCACCTGTAGGCTTTAATAACTCAAAAGCTTTTTCAACAAAACATAAATAAATATCTATATTACCGCTGCTTGCACTTTTATAAGTTTGTTTTAATGTTTCAACAGATAAAGGACTTGACTCCATCATAGTTTGAATTTTTACATACGGAGGATTGCCAATAACTACATCAAAGCCGCCGCCTTTAAAAATGCTTTTAAACTCTTCCTCCCAATCAAAGCAGTTTATTTTATATAAAGTGGCATCGTCCAAATCTAAATGGCTCTCGTAAAAATCATTACCTATCAAGCTGTTACCGCACTTGATATTGTTATCCAAACTTGGAAGGATTTTCTCATTAAGTAAAGAACCTTGCCCGTATTCATTAACATTGAAAGAATCTTCAAAACTTTTTAATAAAAGTGATAATTTCGCTACCTCTACCGCATTGCTGTCTATGTCTACACCAAATATGTTATTAATTAGTATCTGCTTACGTACCCATAATGCTAAATTACCGCTCTCGTCTATTATCTCATATCTTGAACCCATATATTTCTTTGTCTTATTCTTCAAAAAATATTCCTTATGATAATTTAGCAAATATTTATACGCCCCAAGTAAAAAACTTCCGCTGCCGCAAGCTGGGTCCAATATCTTTATATTTACTATCTCATCGGGTGTCTTACCCTTTATAGCCTCCCCTACCGTATTCGCTACTATGTAATCTACTATATACTCAGGCGTATAATAAACTCCTCCCGCCTTGCGTACCTCAGGCTTTAATTCTATAACCGCCTTGTGATTCTTATCTATACTAATAGTCTTGCCCAAAAACTGCTCATAAGCATTACCTATTATCTCAACTGGTATCACTGAAAACTGATAAGGATTCTTAGGTGTATAAAGCTCATCTATAATATCTTTTATTGTTTTATCATCTATATTTAAATTTCTTACTATCGCATCTTCATCAAATAACCCCGAATTATATTTCTCATTAGCCCTATCAAAAATATAATTCAAATTCTCATAATAACTATTCTCCCCATTAAAACCGTAATTTTTAAAATCATCTTCATTTTTATTTTTAGGATTAGCCAAAGCAAGAAGCCCATAATTCTCAACATTCCTATCCTCAGCCACCCTCAAAAATATAATCCTGTCAATAATCTGCTGCACCGCATAATTTATATCTTTCTCGCTCATCTCCCTATTAAGCTTACTTATCACAACAGCCAATTTCGTCCTAAGCTCATCTAAAGTGCTAAGAAAATGCACATCAACTGTCTCGCTCCCCTTTCTATTGCATAAGTTCTCAGAATAAGCATCTAAAGAACCATTAGCAACATTATCTCTTTCAAATAAATCATATATATAATCAAAAACACCCTCTTTCAAATAATCTTCATAAGTAAAATACTTTATTCTAGCCGCCTCAGTCCTATCATTTTCTTTCGGACGCACAGTACAGTCATAAACGGCAAACTCCTCAAAATCCGTCAAAATACTCACACCAAGTTTTGCACTCCAAGCATAAGACCTCAATTGAAATGCAGGCCTACTGTCATTTTTTATATCAACTTTAGTATCTTTCGCCTCCACAAAAAATACTCTCTTCCCCTTAAAATAAAAGCCATAATCAGGAAATTTAGTCTTCCCTTTCACCTTCACTATATCCTCATGTATAACTTCCCTTTTACCTTTTTCATTACCAACATCCCACCCCAAAGCCTCAAAAAACTTATCAATATAATACCTTCTAGTCTCCGTTTCATTTTTACTTTTTATACCATTTTGAAAATTATCCACCAAATGCAAAATAACATCATAAGCTTTCTGTTTAGCTGAATTATAATTCGCCATAAACACCTCATTTTCACAATACTTTTTATATAGTATATAAAATTTTACTTAAATATTCAATAATAATAAAAAGGACAGTCAGCAAATACTAACTATCCTCTCATATCTTCTACATTTTTATTTAGTTATATAAATATACAAATTTAACAGTTACGCCTAAATTTTAATATTTTATCAATACTATCTAAAACCAATGCTAATAATATCATAAAAAAACAAAAAATTTGAAAATTATTAAATATAGATAAAATCAAATTATTGCTTGCATTTTTTATCAAAGAATCAATAAATACTTCATTTATTAAATTATAATTAAAAAACCATACAAAAGAAACAACGGCAGAAAATATATTAATAGCTATAAATAATATTGTGTTTCTAATATTATAACTATTATCAACTATCTTTATTATCTCTCTAAATATTAATAAAACAATAAAAAATACAGCAAATAAATATGATGATTTTATAATATCAGTATTAAATAAATTTATAAACTTACCATCTATATTAAAACTAAATATACTTGGAGATAAAATAAATAAACTTAAAAATATAACAGCAAATAATATTGATAATAAAGAAAAATATTTATTTGTTTTTATATTATTATTTGGAAGTTTTGGTAATTTATCAAAATCAATATCATTGTTTAAAAAATCAATATTAAACTTATACATAAAAATAAATATTAAAGTAACAAAAGAAAAAGATAATATAGCAGCAAATATTATATCACTAATAAATTTTGATATACTCTGATTTCCAATATTAACTATATAAGACAATACTATTCCAAAGATAGTGCATGTTAAAACAATCTTTAATATATCTTTATAATAATTATAATAAGGCTGACCTATTAAGCATTTATCTGAAGAATTATCATATTTTTGATAAAGTTGATTAGGGCTTCCCAATTCCATTAAAACGATTTTTGCATCTTTTAAAGTTATTTCTTTATCATTATATCTTTCTTCTATTGTATCATAAATTAATGTCTTTAATTCATCAGCAACATCATTTCTAATTTTTGAAGACATTTTCTTTGTAACAGCATAAATATATCTTTCTATTAAATCATTTACATCTTTACTAAGTTCTTTCATAATTTTTCCTTTAATTTAATTATTTTTCAAGAATTTTGTTTATGGCATTAGAATACTCTCTCCAATGTTCTTTAGATTTTTCTAATACTTTCAAACCATCTTTTGTTATTAAATAATATTTTCTGGGTTTTTCTTCATTTGTTTTCCACTCACTTTTTAAAAGCCCCTGATTTTCCAATCTTCTTAAAAGCGGGTATAAAGTATTAGACTCTATTGTTATCCCATTTTCTTTTAACTTATTTATTAAGCTGTATCCATATTCTTCATTTTTTAGCTGGCTTAATACAACCATTATTAAAGTTCCCCTCCTTAATTCTTGCACCAAACTAGAAATTAAATCATCATTATTCAAGCAGACCTCCTTATTAGTTATTACGCTATAGTGTGTTATACACAGTATAGTACATCATATACATAGAATTGTCAAGTAGAAAGATAATTATTTTTTAATATTTTAATAGAATAATGATTATTAAAACAAAAAAGTATAGCTAGCAAATACTAACTATACCATTATATTTACATTATAATAAAATATTTATTACTTATATATAAATTTAACAGTTTATTTTAAATTTTAATAATCAATAAAAGAATTGATAATAAATAATTTTCATCATACAAAAATATATTTACTGATTAAGTCTAAGCAAATCCATTTCTTCTACATTCATAGGTGATTGGTTATAAATATGATTACATTCTTTGCACAAAGGTACTATGTATATTGTATCATGTGAATAATTAGGATAAACATGAGCTCCAACTTCAGCATCATTATTACATAGCAGATTAGAACACTTTTGAAATTTTTTCCCTTTTTTATATTCCCAATATTCTTTCCAAGTATTATAACCATTTGGAGGATTTTCGTTTGAAGTTCCTATTTTATTATATACTGTCATCATTATAACTCCTTTTTAATTCTTAAATTATAATAATATAATAATTTATTTAAACCTCTTATAGTTCCATTTTACTGCTATCAATAATTAATATTATATTTTAACAAATTTATAAATAAAAAAAGGCAGCCATTACAGCCGCCCTTTTATAATATCTAAATATTAATTATTTTTTTATTTTACTGCCTCAGCACATCTAGTACATAACTCTTTATGCTCACTTCCTACACTGTCATAATGTCCCCAACAGCGTACGCATTTTTCATGACTAGCTTTCTCTGTCTTAACAAAAGAAACGGCGCCTTCTATAAATGTGTCATCTTTGCTATCAGAAAGTGTTACTTTACTTACGATGAAGATTTCGTTTAAATATTTTTCGTATTTAGCAAGCAAGTCTTTAGTTGATGATTCTTTAGTGCATATTGTGATATAAGCCTCTAAAGATTTTCCGATTGTGCTGTTATCTCTAGCTCTTTCAAGTGATAATAATACATCATCGCGTACTTTAAGAATTGAAGCCCACTCGCTTTCTAACTCTAAATCAATTAAACTCTCATCAGCTTTAGGATATAACTCTAAATGTACAGAAGAAGCATTTTCACCTTTGTAGTACCCCCAAACCTCATCGGTTGTGAAAGGAAGTACTGGAGCTATTAATTTTACTAATACATCTAATATCTCAACAAGTACAGTCTGAGCACTTCTTCTTGAGAGAGAATCTTTTCTATCACAGTATAATCTATCTTTTATAATGTCAAAGTAAGTAGCAGAAAGCTCAACAACACAGTAATTTATAAGTCTTTGATAGAATAAATGGAACTCATAACCATCACAAGCCTTATCAGCAACTTTTATAAAACTATGAAGTCTTGATAAAGCATATCTGTCTACAGGAAGTAAATCTTTAACTTCAACCTTTTCTTTGCTGTAATCAAAATCAGAAATATTGCCTAACAAATATCTGAAAGTGTTTCTTATTTTTCTGTAGTTGTCAGCAATAGCCTTCATCATGTTATCACCAACACGTGCATTGTGAGTGAAGTCTTCGCTTATACACCAAAGTCTTAATATATCAGCACCATATTTGTCAATAACTTCTAAAGGTGAAACAACATTACCCGCACTTTTATGCATAGCTCTGCCCTGCTCGTCTAAAGTCCAACCATGAGTTACAAGCTCTTTGTATGGAGGTATTCCTCTTATAGCCATAGAAGGCCAAATTGCAGCTTGGAACCAACCTCTGTATTGGTCGCCTCCCTCTAAATATATATCAACAGGGAAAACTCCGTCCAAATCTTTGTTAGTTTTCTGTGCTGCAAAAGATGATACACCAGAATCAAACCAAACGTCCAAAATATCTTGCTCTTTATCAAAATCACAGCTTCCGCATTCACATTTAGTGCCTTCAGGAAGTAAATCTTTAGCCTCTAATTCAAACCAAACGTCCATTCCTTTAGTTTTTACTATTTCAGCAAAATGTCTTGTAGATTCAGCAGTAAGTAAAGTTTTTCCGCAGTTTTTACAATAGAATGCAGGTATAGGAACTCCCCAAGAACGCTGTCTTGATAAACACCAGTCAGGGCGATTTTCAAGCATTTTTTTCATTCTGTCATGTCCCCAAGCTGGATACCATTTAATATTATCTAAAGATTTAACTGTTCTTTCATCTATATTATCATGAGTCATATTCATAAACCACTGAGAAGTAGCTCTGAATATTAATGGATTTTTACATCTCCAACAAATAGGATAACTGTGAGTAACTTTCTCTTTATGGTATAATGAACCGTTATTTTCAAGTATTTCTACCACTTTAGGGTTAGCATCTCTTACTTTCATGCCCTGCATTTCTGGAAACTCGCTTGTATATCTTCCAGCTTTATCAACCGGACAATATATTTCAAGCCCATAATTCATACCTGTCTGATAGTCTTCCATACCATGACCAGGAGCAGTATGAACAACACCTGTACCAGCAGTAGCCTCAACATAATCAGCAAATACAACAGCAGACTTTCTGTCTTTTATAAATGGGTGTGCTATTTCAAGTTTTTCAATCTCTTCTATAGATATAGGAATAATGTCTCTTCCCTCTGCTTTCATTTCTTTCTTAGATAAAACTGTATCAACCAAAGAAGTTGTCATTATCGCATATCTTCCATCTATTTCAACAGCAACATACTCTAAATCTCTATTGAAAGCACAAGCCATATTTGAAGGCAATGTCCAAGGAGTAGTAGTCCATATCATAACATCAACATTGCCGTTTAATTTATCATTTATTTTATTTAATACAGGAAATCTTACATACACACTTGTAGAAGTATGGTTTTCATCATATTCTATCTCAGCAGCAGCCAATGCAGTTTCACACTCCATACACCAGTGAATAGTTCTAAGTCCTTTATATATGTAGCCTTTCTCTACTAACTGTGCAAATACTTCAACTATTTCAGATTCATATTCAGGAGACATTGTAAGATAAGGATTTTCCCAATCTCCCATTACTCCAAGTCTTTTAAACTCTTTTCTTTGAATATCAATATATTTTTGAGCATAAGCACGGCATTTTTTTCTCATTATAAATTTAGAAGTTTCTTTATATTTATCTCCTAAACTTTCTTGAACCTTTAATTCTATAGGCATACCATGACAATCCCAACCAGGAACATAAGGAGAATCAAACCCCTTAGCAGATTTATATCTTACAATAATATCTTTAATAATTTTATTTAATGATGTTCCAATATGAATGTCTCCATTCGCATAAGGCGGTCCATCATGTAAAATACATTTAGGAGCACCTTTTCTTAATTCTCTAAGTTGTTGATAAAGTTTTTCATCTTCCCATTTTTTTATTATTTTGGGCTCTTTTTCCTTTAAACCAGCTTTCATAGGAAAAGCGGTTTTAGGCAAATTGATAGTAGAACTATAATCCATCTTATTTTTGCTCCATTTTTTTATTTTCTTTAATATTTTTTGAATATACAAAGATATTCAATTTTATATTAGAAGCTAATTTTTTACAAGTTTTTATTTTATCTTAATATTTTTTATTTTAAATTAATAAAAATAAAAACTATTAATTTGCACTACTAATTTTATGAATATTTATTAATATTTATATATATAAAATATTATTTGCTATTATTTTTTAAGCATATCATTGCCGAAAATAATAACAGAAAATTAATTTTTTGCTGGGATATGTATGTCTGAAGAAATAAACAATAACGAAGAAGTAAATACTGAAGCACCTAAAAAAGCTATCAAGAAAAAAGTAATTGTAAAATCTAAAGAGAAAATAAAAGATTTAGATTTATCAAAATATGGAACAAGAAGACAGGCTAGAATATATGCTGTTATGGCTTTGTATTCGTATGAGATAAATGAAAAAAAGTAAATATAAATGAGCTATTTAATTTTGAATATGATGACAAAAAAGCTGCTAATAACAGTTTTACAAAAGAGCTTGTTGAAGGCACTATAAATAATTTACAAAAAATCGACAGTATTATAGAAAAATATTCTAAAAACTGGAACATTTCAAGAATACAATATGTAGATAAATCTATAATAAGAATGTCTATATATTCACTTATATATTTAAAAGATATACCAAAGTCTGTAATAATAGATGAGGCTGTAGAAATAGCTAAAATATTTGGTGATAAAGATTCTTATAAATTTGTTAATGGGATTTTAGATGCAATACAAGAAGAAGATATACAATAAAAAAATTGAAAAAAAATTTCAAAGTATACGAATCTTTGTATTTATATTATCTATAGGAGCATTGGGCTTAATATCTATAATATCTTTAAATGTAGCTATTAATCAAGGCAAAATAAGATTAAACCCAAGAATAGTAGATGAATATACTTTAGCACAAGAATATTATAGAAAAAAGATTATAATAAAGCAAAATCAATATTAAAAAAAGAAATAGCAACAACTATAGACCCAAAAAAAGAATATGAAGCTAATATTTTATTAGGAAAAATATACAATGATACAGAAAATTATGAGGAAGCTTTAAAAATATTTAGTTCTGTGAGCAATTCTTTGTATTTTGATGAAGAGTTGAAGCATAATATAGGAATAACATATTTAAATATGGAGATGTATGATGATGCTTTGGTAACATTTGAAGAGGCATTATCTATTAATTCAAACTATGTGCCTACTCTGCTTACTATTGGTAAATTTTATATGGATAGGGATTTACCGCGTTTAGCTAAGGGGTATTATGAAAGAGTATTAAAACTAGAAGAAAATGATGAGGCTATGTTTAATGTTGGTATAATAGCCCTAAACGAAGGAATGCAAAGTTTAGCTTATGATACTTTAAGTAAGCTAGTGAGAAAGAGCAATAATGAATATGCTGATATGGCTGCTAATGTGCTTGGCGATATATATGTTATAGCTGGAGATACTGACAGTGCCATAGAAATGTATTTAAAAAGTTTAGCTAATTCAAAGACACAAGTAGAGTCTGTAAAGAGATTAGTAAAGGTATATGAACAAGTTGAAGACTATGACTCTATTAAAAAGGTTTATGAACAGATATTATATCAAAATCCTAATGATATTAATACAATTATAGCTTTGGGTAATTTATATGAAGAAGAAAATGATTATGATAAGGCTATAAAGTATTATTATAGATTATCAAAAATAAAAAATTATACAAATGCTTATGAGGCTATAGGTTTACTTGCCAATGCCTACTATAAAGGAAGCAAATTAGATGAAGCTGAAGATAATTATAAAAAAATAATCATGCTAGATAAAAAAGATGATTTATATAAAACAGCTTTAGAGAGACTTGGAGATATCACTTATAGACAAAAGTCTTTTACTGCTTCACTAAAATATTATAAAGAAATATATACAATAGAAACAAATAATGCAATATTCAAACCAAGATTAGGCGAATTAGAATTATATTACGGCAACTCAGACAGAGGAATTAAATTACTTGAAAACTCAATAAAAGAATCTATAGGAAACGCTTTTCCTAGCAGAACTTTGGCTATATATTATGAAAGTATAGGTAATTATAATGAAGCTTTAAATTATTATAATTACACATTATCAAAATACCCTAATGACAGAGAAAGCTTATATAGGGCTGGAATGCTATATTACAGAAACAGAGAATATAAAAAAGCAAATGAATCTCTATTGGCAGCGGCTAATGATGAAAACAACAATACTTTTATAAGAGAAACAGCTTGGAAAACATTGGCTACTATGATGGAAGAGATTCGTTCATATAATGAAGCAAACTCATATTATAGACAGCTTGTAGAAATGTCTCCTAAAGTAGAAAACTATATGCTTTATGGTAATTATTGTTATAGAAGACTTCAATATAATGATGCTATATATGCTTATAGTGAGGCTTTAAGTATGGCAGAAGAGAAAAAAGAAATGTTTGATATAAACTTGGCTTTGGGTAAATGTTATTTCAGATTAAATGAATTGGATAATGCAGAAGAAAGCTATAGAAATGCTTTAAGCTATAATGGAGGAGACTACCAGGCAAAAGAGGGTTTAAGACAGGTACTAAACAAAAAAAATAATTTATATTAATAATTGACAATAATCATTAGTAAAATATACTATATTATATATAAAATATTGGAGTTTATATATATGAAAAAAATTAGCATTATTTTACTAATGATTTTTTTTGCTTTATCATCATGCAATAATAACACAGCAAAAAAATCTACAAACAGCGGTGAATTAACTATTATACATATGAATGATACACATGGAAGAGATGAAGAAGAAATGATAGTTAATAAAGAAGTAACCCCACCAGAAACTAATTATATGTATGGAGCTGCAAGAAGAGCTTCATATATAAAAGATGTAGAAAAAACAAATAATAATGTTTTAATTCTTCATGCAGGAGACACTATCACAGGAAGCGTTTATTCTACAGTATTTATGGGAAGAGATGAAGTTGATATTATGAATATGATAGGAGTTGATGCTGCTGCTATTGGAAACCATTTTGTAGATTATGGACTTGATAATTTTACAGCAATAATGAAAGAGAGGAAATTCCCTACTCTATCTATAAATATAAAAAATAAAGAAGACAATAGTTATTATGCTTTACCATATATAGTTACAAATGTAAATGGACTTAATGTAGCTATAATAGGAATTACAACAACAGATTCTGTTTATAATCCTAAATATGTTGAAGGTTTAGTATTTGAAAAAGAGATAGATTCATTAAAAAGTTTCTTAAAGTCTACACCTCTTAATACAACAAACGATATTACAATACTTTTAAGCCATGTAGGTTATGAGGGCGATAAAAAAATAGCAGAAGCCTTCCCTAAAACTTTTGATGTAATAGTTGGAGGACATAGCCACACTGTATTAGAAGAGGCAGACATTGTAAACGGCACGCCTATAGTACAGGCTGGATATTATGGAAGATATTTAGGACAAATAGATTTATCTGTAAATAGCGGAAAAATAGAAAAATTTAATTATAAACTCATACCTATGGACGGTAATATAGAACAAGATGCTGATATGCTTGCATTTATTGATGAGATGAAAGGCACTGTGGATAAAGAGTTTAATGTAAGAATAGGAACTTTGCCTGTAGAACTTCTACATGACGGAATAAGGTCTAATTCTATGGCTATAGGAAACTTTGCTTGCGATTTGGTATTAGATTCTTATGATAATTTGGATATGGTATTGATGAACTCTGGCGGACTTAGAACTCCATTAAAAAAAGGCGATATAACATTGGGTAATATACAAAATGAGTTTTTCCCATTTGATAATGAGGTTGTATTAGTAACATTAACAGGAAAAGATGTTATTGAAATGCTAAAAATATCTGGACAAAAGAGAGGTGCTGGTGCTTTTCTACAGTTATCTAGAGGAATGGAAGTAAAATATAATGCTAATGGAGAATTATTATCTGCTGCTTTAGATGGTGAAAATATTGATGAAACAAAAGATTACACTGTTGCTTTATCTAGTTTTGTATTTTTGGGAGGAGACGGTTATCAAGACAGTGAAGGAAAAGCTATAGGAGAAAAGGGCAAAAATATAGTTATGACTGGCAATGATATGCGTGATGCTATGATAGCAAAAATTAAAGAGCTTAATAATATACCAGAAAGCTATATAGATAATAATCCTAGAGTAATATTTGAATAAAATAATTTAGTATTTAATTTTTTAAGAGAGTCTGTTTTTTTATAAATCAGGCTCTTTATTTTTTATATGGTGCTTTTTAAAATATTGTTGTAAAAAATTGGCATATATGTTAATTTTTATATATATAATTTTATATAATTTTATTGGAGTAAAAAAATGGAGATAAGTGTCGAAGAATTAGAAAATAATACTTCTGTAATAAAATTAGTGGGAGATATTGATGTTTATACTTCTTCAGATTTAAAAGATGCTATAAACTCTCAAATAGACTTCGGAGCAAAAAGAATAATTATAGATATGGAAGATGTATATTATATAGACAGCAGCGGAATAGGAGTTTTTGTATTTGCAATAGGCTCTTTTAAAAGGGTAAATGGTAAAATAGGTATAGTAAAAATCACAGAAAATGTAAGAAAGGTTTTTGAATTAACTAAAATAATAAGCTTCTTTCCTATTTTTATGACTGTATCTGATGCTATAGAAAAGTTGTAAAATAATTCTTGATTTTTTATTTAATAGTTATACAATTAATATCAAATTATATTAAAGAAAAGAACTTATGAATAGATTAATTTTTATTAGAAATGTTTTTATAATGTTTTTAATTTGCTTCAGTGTTTTTTCAAATACTAAAGTGTTTGCTGCCGAAAGTATTAATGACTATATTATGGAAGAGATTGGAGATAATACAGAACACCCTTTCTTCTCTATACCTATAAAATTAGGACATTATATAGATTTCGACTTTAAAATAACAAAACATATTATTTTAGTTACAATAGCAGGTATTTTATCAATACTTAGCATGAAATATTTGGCTCATAAATTAAAAAGACCATTTAACAAGCCAACATATTTACAAAACCTATTAGAAATTATAATAGACTATATGAATAAAGATGTTATAGGGGCCGCTTTGGGTGAAGAAGGCAAAAAATATGTACCTTTCTGCTTAACTGTATTTTTATTCGTATTATTCTCTAACCTTCTAGGACTTTTACCTGCACTAATAAAACTTCCTACAGAAGATGGACATTATGCTTATTTGGCAGGCGGTTTAGGAGCTAATATTGGTTTTACCGGTGCTGTTGCTTTATTAGTATTTATTGTCTATATATTCGCAGGAATAAGGAAAAAAGGAATAATAAAATACTGGGTAAAATTAGTACCAAAAGGTCTCCCAATACCTTTAATACCTATAATATGGGTTTTAGAGTTTATTACTTTGTTTAATAGAGCATTTGCTTTAACTATTCGTTTATTTGCGAACATCACAGGCGGACACATAATGATGATAGTAATACCTTATCTTATCATTATGTCTGGAAGTTTATTGGTATCGCCTTTTGCAGTATTATTCTTAAGTTTTATATATGTACTTGAGATGTTTGTTGCTGTTTTACAAGCTTATATATTCTCATTGTTATCGGCGGTTTATATACAGATTGCCATTAGCGATGAGCATTAATTATAAATTAAATTATATTTTTTAATAAAAAGGAGTAAAAAAATGGAATTTGCTATAATAGGAGCTACTATAGGAGCAGGACTTGCAGCTATTGGAGTTGGTTTGGGTATAGGTTTTATAGGTTCAAGAGCAGTTGAGGGTATTGCTAGACAGCCTGAGGCTTCTGGTAAGATACAAACAGCTATGCTTATTTCTGCTGCTTTAATAGAAGGTGTTGGTTTATTTGCTTTGGTTATATGTATTTTAGCTTTATTTACCAAATAACATTTAATAATACTGATTATAATAAAAGATAAATGGGGGTAAATACCTATGGCACTTTTAAAAATAGATCCGGGTATTATTATATGGACTTGGATAACATTTTTACTAGTTCTTGCTGTGCTTGGAGCTTCTACTTGGAAGATTATTCTTAAAGGCTTGAATGCACGTGCAGATAAGATACAAGAGGACTTGGAAGAGGCAGAAAAAACTAGGGAAAATGCTAAGAAATCTTTGGCTGCATATAGAGAGCAGATTGACAATGCTAAAGCAGAGGCTAGTTCTATAATAGAAAATGCTAGGATTGAGGCTAATAGGGTTAGAGATAAGATTATTGGCAATGCTCGTGAAGAGGCTGAATCTCATAGAAATAAAATACTCTCTGAAATTGATAGAGCTAAAGATGAAGCTATGGGAAATGTAAGAAAACAGGCTGTGGATATTGCCGTTGTTATGGCTGAAACTATATTAAAAAGAAATATAGATAAAAATGATAATCAGGCTTTGATAAATGAGTTTGTGAATAATTTTGAAAAAGATAACAATAAATAAAAAATATGTATCTCTATAAAGATAGGGCTTTATTAAAATATGAATAGTAATGAAGAGAAATTATTAACACCGGCTGCCAGTGCTATATTTAACATAGCTAAAGAGGCTGGTTTAATAAATGAAATATATAAAGAACTTAAAGAATGCTCTAAATTATTTGAAGATGAGGAAATAAAAAAATATTTTGATGATAAAAAAATAGATAAAAGAGAAAAAACAAAACTTGTAGAAAAAAAATTAAAATCAATATTTTCTAAAGAGATTTTTTCTTTTATCAATTTACTCATAGAAAATGAGCTTATAGATGAATTAGCAAATATAGCAGATATTTATGGTAAAATGCTTGATGAATATAATAATACTGTGAGGGTAAAAATTATAGCTTCTTGCAGCATAAATGAAGATACTATAAAAAAAATAATAGATACTATAAAAACATTTTCTGATAAAAAAATAGAATATACTATAGAGGTAGATGATAGTTTAATTGGCGGTATAATAGTTAATATTGGCGACACGGTTTATGATTATAGTATAAAGAATCAGATAAATATGATGAAAAATAGATTTGTTTAATAATTATTAGTTTATAGAGGAGAATATGAATCCTATAACTGCTGAGATTTTTACAAATTTAAAAACTGAAATATTCAATGAAGTTCAGAAAGAGAAAACTGCTAGATTTAAGCGTATAGTAAAAAACGAGGCAAGTGCTAAAAACTATGCTAAGGCTATGTTTGATGCAGCTAATGAATTAAAAAAGATAGATATTATTAAAAAAGATTTTGACATTATTTATTCATCTTTATTTGAGGATAAGGATACTTTTTCTTTCTTTACTTCAAATTTTATAGATGGAAACGTAAGGGTTGATGTTATTAGGAGGGTATATGAGAATAAAATATCTCATGAGGCTCTTAATTTATTATCTATATTAGTTGAAAAGGATTTATTTAATATTTTGCCTGCTATAATAGTAGAATATGAAAACTTATGTAATGAGTTTTATGATATACTTTCTGTAAGAATTACCATTGCCAAAGAATTGGAAGGCATTGAAGAATTGAAGAGAGATATTATAAAGATGGTTAATAAGAATGTTCATTTTTATATTGATATTAATGAATCTATTATAGGCGGTATTATAGTAGAGATAGAAGATATTATATATGATTATAGTATGAAGAGACTTTTAAATAATGTAAAAGATTCTCTTCTTGCAGAATAATTTTTGCGAATAATTTTTAAGGAAACGTTTTATGAATATAAAAGCTAATGAAATTGCTGCTTTACTTAAAGAGGAGATAAAAAATTACAAAGCAGATTTTGCTCCTAATGAGGTTGGTGTAGTAGTAGAAGTTGGTGATGGTATAGCAAGAATAGTTGGACTTCCGCATATTATGGCTAATGAGATGATTAAATTTGAATGCGGTGCTATAGGAATAGCTTTTAACTTGGAAGAAGAGACTATTGGTGCTATTGTTTTAGGGGACTATGTCGGCATCAAAGAAGGAAGTAAGGTTAGCAGATTAAAAAGAATATTAGAAGTTCCTGTTGGTGAAGAGCTTTTAGGAAGAGTTGTTAATCCTTTGGGAGTGCCTTTAGACGGAAAAGGTGATATTAATACAAGTAAAAGAAGAGTGATTGAATACCCTGCTCCTGGAATTGCAGATAGGCAGGCTGTAAAACAACCGCTTCAAACTGGTATAAAGGCAATAGACTCTATGACTCCTATAGGAAGAGGACAGAGACAGCTTATTATTGGAGACAGAAGCACTGGTAAAACTTCAATTGCTCTTGATACAATTATCAATCAAAAAGATACTGGTGTTATATGTGTATATGTAGCTATAGGTCAAAAGGCTTCTACTGTTGCGGGTGTTGTTGAAACTTTGAGACAGCATGGTGCTTTAGATTATACTATAGTAGTAGCTGCTACTGCTTCAGATTCTGCTCCGCTATTATATATTGCTCCTTATGCTGGTTGTGCGATGGCAGAATATTTTATGTATGAAGAGAAAAAAGACACTCTCATAATATACGATGACTTATCTAAGCAGGCTAATGCATACAGACAAATATCACTTCTTCTTAGAAGACCTCCTGGAAGGGAAGCTTTTCCTGGTGATGTATTTTATTTGCATTCAAGATTATTGGAAAGAGCTTCAAAACTTAGCGATGAATTAGGAGGAGGCTCTCTAACTGCTTTGCCTATCATTGAAACTCAAGACAATGAAGTATCTGCATATATTCCTACAAACGTAATATCAATTACAGACGGACAGATATATTTGCTTCCTAGTTTGTTTATGAGCGGTGTTCGTCCTGCTATTGATGTTGGTATATCGGTTTCTCGTGTTGGAGGTAATGCTCAAACTAAGGCTATGAAAAAAGTTGCCGGTACTTTGAGGCTTGATTTGGCATCATATAGGTCTCTTGAGGCTTTCTCTCAGCTTGGTATAGGTCTTGACAAGGCTACTTTGGCTCAATTAGACAGAGGTGCTAAAATGGTTGAGCTTCTTAAACAAAAACAATATAGCCCAATACCTATGGAAGAGCAAGTTGTTATATTATTTGCTGCTACAAAGGGATTTTTGGATAATATTGAATTAGAAAGAGTGCCTGAATTTGAATGGAGACTGCTTCAATATATGAAGGCTGATAAACAGTATATATTGGATAATATAAAAGAGAAAAAAGATATTGAAAATATTGATGAACTTAGCAGCGTAATAGAAGAGTTTAAGGCTAAATTCTAATAATGAATAAAAATTGTATTTTAATCTTAGCACATAAGAATCATAATCAGATAATGAGATTAATTAATCATCTTAAAACTGATTTTGATTTGTATGTGCATATAGATAAAAGAAATAAATTAAACATAAAAAGCTTTGATAATGTAAATGTTTATAAAAAATTTAAAACTTATCATGGCGGTGTAAGTTTAGTTATAGCTACCCTATTTTTAATAGAAGAAGCTTATAAAAACAACTATGATAGATATATATTTATTAGCGGTCAAGATGTGCCTCTAAAAACAAATAAAGAGATTATTAACTTCTTTGATACAAACAAAAATAAAGAATATATTTCATACGAAAGCATTAATAATAGTGAAGCTATGTATAAAGAAATGTCTTTTAGATTAAATTCCTATAATTTTGGAAAACTATATAGACTAATTTTCCATAGAAATATAAGAGAATTATTATCTAATTTTCCTCTTATAAAACGCGCTACTCCAAAAAATATTTATTATGGCTCTCAGTGGTGGAACTTAACTAATAATGCTATTAAATATATATTAGATTATACAAAACAAAATCCTAATTTTCTTAAGAGATTTAATTATACTTGGGGAAGTGATGAGTTTTATTTTCAGTCTATACTTCTTAATAGCGAGTTTAAGAATAATTGTATAAATGATAATTTAAGATATCTTATATGGAATGGCGGAACTCCGTTTAATTTACAAATGAAAGATTATGAGAATATAAAAAACAATATTAACAACAATATATTTGCACGTAAATTTGATGAAGATATTGATAACACTATAATAGATAAATTGTATGAGGATTTAAATGAGTAGGATTTGTTTTATTATTATAGCACATAAAAATTATAATCAGACTATGAGATTAATTAATCATCTTAAAACCGATTTTGATTTGTATGTGCATATAGATAAAAAAAGCAAATTAAACATAAAAAGTTTTGATAATGTTTATATATACAAAAAATATAGTGTTTATTATGGAGGATTTAGTCAGATAACTACTACTTTATATTTAATGAAAGAGGCTTTTAAGAATAATTATGACAGATATATTTTTATAAGTGCTCAGGATATACCTTTAAAAACTAATAAAGAAATAAATGAGTTTTTTAAAAATAAAATAAATAAAGAGTTTATCTCATATCAAGATGTTGAAGCTGATGAAAACATGTATAAAGAGATGTGCTATAGATTTAACACTTATAATCTCGGACCTTTGTATAGAAAATGTTTACATGCTAAGGTAAGAGCTTTTATATCAAATATACCTTTTTTAAAAAGAGAGATGCCTAAAAATATTTATTATGGTTCATCTTGGTGGAACTTAACTAATAATGCTATTAAATATATATTAGAGTATATAGAAAAAAATCCTAATTTTCTTAAGAGATTTAATTATACTTGGTGCGGTGATGAGATGTTTTTTCAATCTATATTATTAAACAGCGAGTTTAAGAATGATTGTATAAATGATAATTTAAGATATATTGATTGGAGTGAGAAAAAGGGCTCTTCTCCAAAGACTTTTAATATTAATGATTATAATATTATAAAAGAAAATATTAACAATAATTTATTTGCACGTAAATTTGATGAAAATTTTGATAATGATATAATAAATAAGCTATATAAAGATTTAGAGGTGAAATAATATGGCAGAGAAACTTAATGTATTAAAAGCAAGAATTAAAGCTGTAACAAGCACACATAAAATTACTAAAACTATGGATATGATAGCTCGTTCAAAAACTGCTAAAATACTTACAATAGAACAAGGCATGAGACCTTATACACAAAAGCTAAACAGAATAGTAGAAGAGCTTTCACATTCAGATATGGACCATTTGCATCCGCTTCTCTCTCCTAAAAAGACAATAAAAAATATTATCTTATTTGTAATAACATCAAGCAGAGGATTATGCGGTTCTTATAATACAAAAATATTAGATGAAGCAATGGAGAGAATTAGACACCATTACAGACATGGAAGAACTGTTGAGCTTCACGTATTGGGTAAAAAAGGCGAAGTATACTTTGAAAAACAAAACATACCAATATCCCGTAAATATCCGCGTATAGATGAAGAATCTACTTTTGATGATTGTGCTACTGTTGTACAGCGTTTCATGCATGATTATGTTGTGGACAATGCTTCAAGGGTGGAAGTTATATATACAAGATATTATACAAGAGTGGTGCATATACCTAAAATTAAAAGTTTAATTCCTATGATTCCAGATGAAGAAGATATTGAGGGAAGAAAAGTAAAAAAACAGATTGATTATTTGATAGAGCCTAATATTGATGATGTATTAAAAGAAGTTGTTCCATTAGCTATAAAAACTTATTTTTACTTTATGATTACTAGTTCTTTTTTATCAGAGAATGCTGAGAGAGCTATTGCTATGAGAAATGCTACTGATAATGCAGAAAGGCTAATAGAAGACTTGAAAAATAAAGCTAACAGAGCTAGACAAGAACATATTACTAATGAACTTCTTGATATTATAGGCGGTTCTGAGGCTATTAATTAATTATATCGCATAAAGTTTTTAGAAATATATTGTTTGTTTTGCTGTCTGATATTGTAACTCTTAAGAAATCTTTTAAGACATTACTATCTTCATAGCTTTTTACAAATATATGATTCTTTTTAAGTTCATCATATATATACTTAGAGCTTTTATTTGGGTGCTTTATAAGAAGGAAATTTGCTTTAGAAGGAAGTACTAAAAAACCTTCTTTGCTTAATAAACTCTCCATTTTATCTCTTTCTAATATTATTGAGCTTATATTTTTTATAGAAGTCTCTTTATCATTAATTGAAGATATTGCTATTTTTTCTGATAATTTATTTATGCCGTATTTTTGTCTTATATGAGAAAACTTTTCTATATTAGTTTTATTTGATATTAAAAAGTTTATATTAAGTGCTGAAAGTGAATGAGAGTGAGCTATCGATGATATTATTACTAAATTGTCGTATTTATCTATTAATCTTAAAGCACTATTCCAAGCAAAACTTATATAGGACTCATCTATTATATATATATTATTATTGTTTATATATTTTTCTATATTTTCTACAAAAAGCCCTGTTTCTGCATTTGGGTTGCTTGTTATTATAATGCTTTTATCTATATTATTAAAACTCTCTAAATCTATATTATAATCTTCTTTTATTTTAATAGTATCATAACTAATTTTTGAATATTCTAAAATCTTTTTATACAAATCCCTATAAGGCTCTTGTAATAATATTTTTTTATTTTCAAATGAATTTAATATACAGTAAAAAGCCTCATACATACCATTAACAGATATAATATTATCCTTATCAATATTAAGATTATTCGCCATAGCTAAATCCAATTCTTTGGCACTATAATCTGGAAAAAGCCTAAAAGATTCTATATCAAAACTTTCAAGCTCTTTTATAATATTTTTTGAAGGTTTATATGGGTTTTCATTTTTATCTAAATAAATTTCTTTTCTTTCTTTTTTCATGATAATTATTATATATTAAAAGAAATATAAAAACAAATTAGTTTAATAAATATTAATATTTGGAAGTAAATTATATATTGAAGTAGAAATAGTATCTTCAAAATATTTTTTTATTTCAAATACTTTTTTCCATCTTAATGCACTTTGCGGAAATGTACCATATCTCAAAGCAACATCAATAAATCTCTTTTCTAATAAACAAAAACCATCAGGCAAAGCAAGACTATCGCATAATTGAATAAGTAAATCATAATCATCATATTGAACATTTTCTAAAAACTCTTTAATAAAATTATAGTCTTCATCACTCATATCAAAAGCACCTATTGCACTATTAATATCTTTTATCATAAAAGCATGACTTATACATATCTGAGCCATCTTCTCCCAGCCATAATTAATGCAATATTTATATCCATCAATTAAATGCCTCTCAGCACTTATGCCTGTATATCTGCCTATATCATGCAGCAAACCAAATATATACGCATTATCTTCATTGAGTTTTTTATCAGAAGGACTTTTTTTATTATATTCACTTGATATAATCCTAGCAGCCTTTGCTACATATCTTGAATGATTAGCCCAAGGAGTTGGATTTAATTTGTAAGCCTTATTTAATTCATACTCGGCTCTGTCTAAATCTAATATTTCCATAAATGTTTTTATTAATTTAATAAATAAAAAAGCGAGCTAAAAATTAATAGCCCGCTTATTTTATAAAAAATAAATTATTTTGAATTTTTGCTTGTTGTATCCATTCCAGATATACTGTAACGCATTTCAGTATCAGCCATTACATTTTTCATGTTGTAATAATCCAATACTCCAATATTTCCTTTTTTCAAAGCCTCAGCAATAGCAAGCGGCAACTGACTTTCTGCCTCAACAACTTTAGCCTTCATCTCTTCAACTTGAGCTTTCATCTCCTGTTCACGAGCAATAGCCATAACGCGTCTCTCTTCAGCTTTAGCCTGAGCAATTTTCTTATCAGCCTCAGCTTGGTCAATTTGTAAAACAGCACCAATATTGCTTCCAACATCAACATCAGCAATATCTATAGAAAGTATCTCAAAAGCAGTACCAGAATCAAGCCCCTTAGCAGAAACGACCTGTGATATTCTATCAGGATTTTCTAATACCTCTTTATGTGTAGCAGCACTACCAATAGTAGTAACAATACCCTCACCTACTCTAGCAATAATAGTCTCTTCTCCAGCACCGCCAACAAGTCTGTTAATGTTTGTTCTAACAGTAACTCTAGCAGTAGCTTTTACCTGTATACCGTCTTTAGCAACAGCAGCAATTAATGGAGTAGCTATAACTCTAGGAGAAACTGATGTTCTTATAGCATCAACTAAATCTCTTCCAGCTAAGTCTATAGCAGCAGCTCTCTCAAAGCTTAAATCTAATGAAGCTTTATCAGCAGCAATCAAAGCATCAGCAACAGCAGTAGGGTTACCGCCAGCTAAATAATGTGCCTCAAGTTCATTACTGTTTATTTTTAATCCAGCTTTCCATAGCTTAATTTGATTCAATACTATTAAAGAAGGATTAACTCTCCTCAAACGCATAGTAAGTAAAGTAATGATACTAATTCTTACCCCAGAAAATAAAGCAGTAATCCATAAACCTAATGGGAAAAATCTAAAGAAAATAATTAAAAATATTACTATAATTATTATTCCAACAAACATAGGTGCCACTCCAGCCCCCCAAAATAAATCAAACATCATAATCTCCTTAATTTTATTTTGAATTTTATTTTTTAATTATGAACATAAGTTCCTATATTTTCGCCTTTAATAGCCTTTGTAATATTGCCCATTTTATTCATGTTAAATACTCTAATAGGCATATTATTATCATTAGCCATAGCAAAAGCAGTCATATCCATAACGCGTAAGTTTTGATTAATAGCCTCTTTAAAAGTAATATCATTATACATAACAGCATCTTCATTAGTTTTAGGGTCTTTATTGTAAACCCCATCAACATTAGTGCCTTTTAACACTATAGAAGCACCAATCTCTAAAGCTCTCAATATAGAAGTACTGTCTGTAGTAAAGTAAGGGTTAGATGTACCTCCTGCTATTATAAGCACATTACCTCTTTCTAATATACGAATAGCCTTATCTCTTTCAAAGCCCTCAATCATGCCTTCAATATTGAAAGCAGAAAGTATCTGTGTAGGAGTGCCGGCAGCCATAAATCTGTCTTTTAAAGCAATAGCATTCATTATAGTAGCAAGCATACCCATAGAGTCTGCTGTAGCTCTTACCATACCTGTCTTACTAGAAAGCTGCATTCCTCTAAATATGTTGCCTCCTCCCACAACAACAGCTATTTGAGTATTATTTCCAGCCTCTTTCATCTCCATAGCTATTCTGTCTACAACATTATTATCTATACCATAGTCCTTTTCGCCAAGCAAAGCTTCACCTGATATTTTAAGAAGCACAGTTTGTTTCATAAAACAATTTTCCTTTTTTTGTAATTAAATTTATATGATTATACTTTTATTTTTTTTCTATTATCAAGACAAAAAAGTTATTATAATTTGTTTAGGAGTATATATTTTAATATTTATTTGAAATTATTTAAAATATAAAAAGTGCCTGAAATATGATATCAGACACTTTTTTAAATAAACTAATTAACTATTATTTTTTCACAATTGAAATAGTACTGCCTTCTTGTCCTGATGCTGTTACAGTACCAGTTGTATCACTAGTAAAAACAAAAACAACTTCTTGGCTTTGACCATTTGCTGAAAAAGTAGCTTTAAATGTAGTATCATTTTCTTTTACAACATCAGTTCCGTTTACAGTTGCTACCACTGTTGTTCCATTTAAAGTATCAATACTTCCATCTTGTTTTATTTCAAATACAGGAGTATCCACGTTTACTTCATACCATTTTCCTACATATTGAGAATCTTTCAAAGGTGCTACTGGATCTGTAGTTTTGTTGTTACAAGACATTGCAAAAAAGATTAATAATAATGAAAAGATAGTTAATAATTTTTTGTTCATAATATAATTCTCCTTATAACAAATATTAATAATATTTGAAAATTTTGCCGTATTATAACATATTACTATTAAAAATTAAAGCAAAAAATATGAAAAAATTATATTTAAAAAATGTTTATTCTATAATTCAGGAGCATGGTCGCCCTTGTATTCTCCGTCTGGGTGTTTGATGCATTTTAATGAAGTGAGAAGCCTTATCGTTTTATACTGATAGCCGCAATATTTACAAGTGTACATCTCTTTTTCTGTGCCTTCATAAAGTTTATGTCTATTTAAATAAGGTCCTTCCAAAGCTTTTTCACATCTTTGTGATAATAGTTCGTTTAAATTTTTAAAAGTTAAACCGCATCTTTCACAGTAGAGAGTCTCTTTATTTCTAGACATAGATAAAATAAAAAAAATAGATAATATAAATAATAATAATTTTACTCTCATAAATTATTCTGATAAAATATCTTTATATTTAGAATCCTTAAACTCAATACAAGGCTTTGAACTTAGCATATGTATAGCAGTTATAAGTGAATAGCTAATCCAAGCTTTTTTTTCTATCTGGCTTAGAGGAAGAGGATTCATTTTTTTTAAGAAGCTCATTTAATGACTTTGCTATATCATCAATATGCTCTTCAAAAAACTCCTCGCACTCATCACAAGTGTCCATTGTAGCCTGTCCTGCAACATCATCTATTTTCTTGCCGCACCATACACAATTAACTGCCATTATACACACACTCCTATTATATTAAGAAAGAATAATATTTAACATTACCCTCAACGTCCATAGCCTCTATAGTAATAGATGATATATTTTCATCTTCTATAGTAATAGTAAAACTCTCATTCATAGAATCTAATATTCTATCATCTGGAACTATATATAACCATTCATTGTTAATAGTAGAATATCTTACTGTTTTTAAGAATGATAATTTGTCAGATAATTTAAACGTAATTTTTCTTATCTTTCCTTCAGAAACAGATTTAAAATCAAGCAACTCAGGAGCTTCATTATCATATTTTATATTAAATACCTCAAGAGATTTTGTTTTAATATCTCCAACAGGATTATCATACTTATCGCTTGCAGTTATTCTAAAGTCATAAATACCAGAAGGAAGCAAATAAGACTTAAACTTATAATATTGATTTTCTATATTGTCAGCAATAAGCTTATAATTTTTCTCGCCTTTTAATCTATATTCTAAAGTATATGTTAGTTTATCTCCGTTAGGGTCAGTTCCCTTCCAATATACCATAGCCTCATTCTCTTCTAATTGAGGAGTTTTATTTTCAGCAGAATCATTTTGCTGTCTGTAATATGTAGCCAAACCTCCATTAATAACATCAGGAGCTAAATTATTTTCTACATAAGTAAAATCCATAGAACTTAATACAGGGCTTATCTCTGGATTTGTAGTTTTCATTGTAACTTTGTATTGCAAAAATCTTCCGTCAGGAGCTTCTATTTTACCATTATTGTTTATAGGCTTAAACTCGCTCCATGTCTCATCAACTCTAGCAACATTTCCGCTTCTCATCTCTATAGTAATGCTAGAACCATCTGGTGTAGTAGTTACAGCATTTAAACTTCCAAATTTGCTAAGCACTCTCAAATCTAAAGTATCGCTTGTAAAAGTGCCTTCTGTTGGATATTCATTGTCCATTTTATATATTTCACCAGTTTTTGATATTGCAAAATAAAGTCCATTATCTGTAGCAGCAAAAGTGGATAATATCTTGTTTCTTAAGCCGCCTATATATGATAATAAACCGTCATTTCCATTTATTCTATAAACATCAGCAGAATCGCCTGTAATGAAATATATATTATTGTTGTTATCGCTGCTTAAAGCAAATACTAATGTTTGATTTAAGAAGAAAAGTCTCTGAACTGTACCGTTTGTATCTGCCTTATATAGAGAGTTTCTAAACTCTTTATCGCTGTCTTCTACTGTTTTACCGCTATCTATTATGGAAGGAAGTATTAAATATGAAGGCTCTCTTGTAGCTGTACCAAAATATAAATTGCCTATATTATCCATAGTGATAGCATATACTTCGTTTTGTGCTGTATCATAAAGCACATTATATGAAGGGTTTTCAACATTTGTAGATAAATCAATATATAATACTAAGCCTCTTCCAGCAGTGCCTACATATAATTTGTTTTGCTTTTTATCATAATATAATGACATAGCATGCTGTTCTTCTGTTTTTAATATTTCAGTAATCTTTCCGTCGGCAACAGATACTTTTAATACTCTTGCATTGTTTCCGCCTGCAGCTAAATATAAATTACCATTAGCATCAAACTTCATGTCCCATATATAAGTATCATCAACATCTTTAGACCAAATCTCTTTTCCGTTACTGTCATATTTCATAATTTTAGCATAAGGTCCAACTGCCGCATAAACATTGCCGGCATCATCTGTAATTACAGCAGTAAAAGCATTGTCATTATCAGATTTTACAAAAAGGCTGAAATTAGTTTCATTAGCACTTTTTTTATATAACTCAGCTCCATTTCCGCTTATAGCAGCATACATACTTCCGTCTTTAGCAGGATAGATTTTCCATATATATTTGCCGTCTATAGAACTTTCTTTCTCTATTAGAGGAGCTAAACTCAAAGAACCTTGCTCTGTAAGCATTATTCCATTGTAAAGTCCATTATCATAAAAACCTTTTTTTGTGCTTGCATAACTTCTTGTTACAACAGCAAAAACATTCGAAGATGATAATATTAGTATAGTTTGCAGTATAAAAATTATCTTAGCGATTTTCATATTTTTTAGCCCCTTCAATTATTATATCTATTTTCATTAAACCAAGTATAGAATATGGCATATTATAATTTCCATTTATATCAGTAATAACAGCCGCCTTGTCTGATGTAGCATCTTTTGCCATTACACCATATTTAGACATAGGAAGCGTTGGGTAAGAATACTCCCCTATCTGAACTCCTCTCGATGATGAATACAGCCAAACCTTTAATGCCTTATCATCATAAGACTTGTTATAATATTTCATTACATCATCTAAACTTCTAATTTTATATTTACTCGGCATAAACAATTTTTGTGCATAAGCATATATATATTCATTGGCAGCATATATAGAATAAACATCAGTATTAAGATTAACAGGCAATTTTACAGGTATATCTACATAAGTTTTTTCTTTGCCGTAAGGAGTAACACCAACTCTTAAATGTATAGTCTCTCCTGCAACAGCTCTAGGCTCTAATAATGTAATATCATTAATAAAACCATATTCCAAATTGCTTCTTTTTACAGATAATTTAATAGATTTTATAGCTACCCTATTAAAGTTATTGTATATAAAGAAATCTATAGGAGCTACAAGCTGATTAATAGCCTCTCTAAAAGCATCTTTTGAAGAATAAGAAAGTATTCTCTCTTCTATTTTATAAGGCTCATCAAAATAATCAGTTTCAATCTCATAGCTTATGCTAAACACCCCTTCCTCTTCGCTTCCTGCAGTAGAACTAATAGCCTCATATATAGCCATAGAAAGAAGCTGTGAAAAATATGTAGGGTCATTTAATACTCTTAAATTAAAATCTCTATTTAAAAAGTTCTGGTCTTCAACTTTAAGACTAACAGGTATCATAGTATCTTCAGGTACTTCACCATATACACCAGACACCCCAAAAGTACCGTCATAAACAGTATAACCTAAATAATTAGAATAAGCAGCACCAATCTTAAAAGAAGAAGCAACAGATGCCACTATATGATTAATATAAGCCCTTGAAACAGGAGCTCTCAAATGCCCTTTGCCCCACATAGAGTGACCAAAAAGCAAAAACTTCTCATCATCAGTATGAGAAACAGTACCAACTCCCGCTATAGATAAATCTCCATCAACCAAAACTATAGCAACAGAATCTCCAAATAAAAACTTACTGCTTTGATTAGTGTCTGATACAGTTCCGCCAGCTTGCATAGGGTAAAAGCCCATCTCTTTAAACTTTGAAGAATATTCATTAAAAGAATTAGCATTAAATCCAGAAAACATTAAAGGAGTCTGTAAAGCATTTCCTCCCTTTGATCCTGTAGGTCTTACATTAGTGTCATTATATAATTTATACATCTCTTCTATAGGAGTAACACCAGCAATAGGGTCTTTAGAATAATTCCAGCCAAAAGCTAAAGCACCTGCTATTTTACCGTCAAAATATATAGGAGAGCCGCTCATTCCCGCAACAGTGCCAGAATGCTCTAAATTAAGCCCCTCTAGCTGTATAAGTATAGCGTCGCTTCCATTCCACATCTTTCTTAATACAGATATTACTTTTACTTTAAATGGCTCTACATTTGTACCATGTATTACAGTGTAGCCTACTCCTTCCATACCCTCTTTTATTTCACTCATAGGTATTACCTCTGGATTATCTGGAGGCATTGGAGGAAGCTTTTCTTCTTCTTGTGCGAATAATAAATTAAATGATAATACAAAAATTATAAATGCTATTTTTCTCATAATGTCCATATCTAATAATTTGAATTTTATAAATAATAATAACCTATATTTTACATAATAATAAAAAATTATATAATAGTTTTTTATTTTATACAAACACTTTTAAACAATAATAAAACTGCTTGACTTAGTTATAAATGTTGTTTATCATTGCATCATTAAAAAATTATATTAAATTATTTTCTTATAATATAATATTTTTTTATAAAGCTTTTATATTAGGAGTAAAATTATGGCAAGAGTGAAGTTTATGCAATATGAAGAAGCTCAAGGCAAAGTAAAAGAGGCTTTTGATTATCAATTAAAAAAAAGCGGTAATGTTACAAACATGAAAAAAGCACTTTTAAATGATTATGCAACATATGAAGCATTTATGGGTTGGTATGTATCTTTTGAAAGATTGGTAGAAGTTGTAGGAAAAAGAGCTGCTATGATACTAGCACATAGTGTTTCTACTACAAATGGCTGTATGCTTTGTTCTTTATTTTTTATAAGAGATTTGAAAGCTATAGGCGATGACCCTAAAAATCTTAAATTAGATGAAAAAGAAAAATTATTATCAGAATTAGGCAAACAAATGGTAAAAGACCCTAATGGTGTAACTGATGAACTTATGAATAACTTAAAAAAATATTTTAATGATTCTGAAATAGTTACTATAGTAGGTTTTGCAGCTCAAATGATGGCTACTAACAATTTTAATGCTGTACTTCAAATAGATTTAGATGAATCATTGGTAGGTATTGCTAATGAATTTGAAAAAGAAACTTGGAGAGCTAAGAATAATTAATTTTATTTTTTGAAATTAAATAACAAGAGCTTTTATTAATAACTCTTGTTATTTTTTTGTATCATTTTAAGTTTATGTTTTTTTGTTGTTCTTTTTCCCGCAGCTCGCACCCACAGGCACTTCCTTCGGTCGCGGTGCGGACTTCGTCAAAAGAACCAAAAAGTGCAAGTTAAAAACAATATCAAAATAATTATACTTTATATGGAAGATAAATTATTAGATTTGAATATAGCTTTACATACAGTTATAGTAAAACTCTAGATTTATTTTTTATAAAATATAGTTATTTATATATATAACTTTTTAAAAAATACTTTTGGAAATACTAATGGTAAGCATAATCATCACAACAAGAAACTCTGAAAGCTTTATTGCTGATTGCATAAATGCTGTAAAAAACTCTAATTATAAAGATACAGAAATAATATTAGTAGACAACAACTCAACTGACAGAACCGTAGAAATAGCAAAAGAATTAGGAGCTAAAACTTTTATTAAAGGCCCTGAACGCTCTGCTCAAAGAAACTATGGAGCTGAAATGTCAAGCGGTGAAATAATAGGATTTTTAGATGTTGATATGACTCTCTCAGAAAATGTTATAACAGAATGCTTGGAAGTTTTTAATAGCAATAAAAATATTCAAGCATTATATATACCAGAGAAAATATTTGGAAATAGTTTTTTTAATAGAGTGAGAAGTTTTGAACGCTCTTTTTATGATGCCACTGTAATAGATGCTGTTCGTTTTTTTAGAAAAGAAGCATTCATAAAAATAGGAGGTTTCGATTCAAATTTAAACGGCACAGAAGATTGGGATATTGACAGACGCATAAAACAAATAGGAGATGTTGATATAATAAAATCTCCTCTATATCATCATGAAAATCATACACTCAAACAATATATAGTAAAAAAAAGCTACTACGCTTCAAACTTTAATAATTACTTTGATAAATGGGGATATGATGAAACTACCAAAAAACAATTTGGATTATTTTATCGCTATTTTGGTGTATATATAGAAAAAGGCAAATGGAAAAAATTACTACTTCACCCTATTTATACAACATCTATGTATTTTTTGAGATTTCTAATTGGAATAGTTTATATATTATCAAAATTTAATATTTCAAAAAAAGAAAATGTTTATAAAAATAAAAATCAATAGTATTAATATTTTTGGCTATTTTACCTAAACTAAATTATTGGGTTATATAAGTATAACTAAAAGATAAGTAATTATTCATTATTATCAGACTCCTAACACTATTATGAAGGGCTTATGATGTTTTCATAAGCCCCATTTTTTTTTATGTTATTTTTCCATAATATTTTACTATTTTTATTATAATATGTTTATATAAATAGCACAAACGTCATTTGTTGCACTCTTAAGATATATATACAAACCCATTACTTTCACTCTATAGGTTCTCTATAGAGTGTTTTTTTATATTTAATTAATAATTTAAATTTTATTTTGAAAAAGTAAGCTCTTCAAAAGAAGCCATATCCAAAAGCTCATAATGATATCCCTGCTCTGTAAGAAATAATTGTCTTTTATGAGAGAAATCTTCTTCTTTTGTATCGCTTGTAATAACCGAAAAGAAATAGCTTTTATTTTCACCTTTTTTCGGACGAAGAACACGTCCTAACCTTTGAGCTTCTTCCTGTCTAGAACCAAAAGTACCAGATATCTGTATTAATACATTAGCATCAGGCAAATCAACTGCCAAATTAGCTACTTTGCTTACTATAAGTATTTTTATTTCACCAGACTTAAACTTTTTATAAATCTCATCTCTTTCAGCTTGAGGAGTTTTACCTGTAATGATTGTATATCCAGTTTGTCTTTTCATCTCATTAAGCTGATTTAAATACTGCCCTATAATTAGTATGTTTTTGCCTTCTAGTTTTTTGATGATTTTTTTAACTATTTCGTATTTAAGTATATTTTCGCTTGCAATTCTAAACTTCACTTTATCGCTAGAAACCACATAATCAGCCCTCTGCTCATTGTCAAGCGGTATTCTCAAATCATAACAATAAGCCTCAGCAATAAACTTCTTCTCTTCAAGCTCCCTCCAAGGCATATCAAACTTCTTAGGTCCAATAAGACAAAATACATCTTTTTCAAGCCCGTCCTCGCGCACTAAAGTAGCAGTAAGCCCAAGCCTTCTCATACTCTGAATCTCACTTGTAAGCTTTATTATAGGAGCAGGAAGCAAATGAACCTCATCATATATTATAAGCCCCCAATTATGCTTAAAAAATAATTCAAAATGCACAAAAGGAGATTCTTTGTCTTTTCTATATGTAAGTATTTTGTATGTAGCTATTGTTATAGGTTTTATTTCTTTGTTGAGTCCATTATACTCGCCAATATCTTCTTTTGGTATATCTGTTTTATCTAATATCTCATCTCTCCACTGTCTGCAAGCTGTAACCCCTGTAACTATTATAAGAGTTTTTGTCTGCATCTTACTCATAGCAGCTATTCCTACAACAGTTTTACCAGTACCGCAAGGCAAAGCTATAACACCAGCCCCACCCTCAGGACGCCCATTTGCATAAAAAGCTTCTATCGCATTTAATTGATACTCTCTCAAAGAAAAATCTTCACCATTAGATAAAAGCTTGTTTCTTAAATTAAAATGATACTCTTCTCCTGTTTTATAACCAGCTAAATCTTCTACAGGGTATCCTATATTTATAAGAGCTAATTTTATATGACCTCTGTAAATTGGGTCTATCTCTATTTTATTGTCATTAACTTCTCTTTTAATATATTTTACCATTGCCTTATAATGCAATACTTCTTCTATAATGCTTTCATCATCGCTTACAAGATAATATTTATCATCATCTTCTTTAATAATTTTTATTCTTCCGTATTTTGATATACTGCTTTCTATTTGTTTTACAATGTTTTTTGGTATATCATAAGAAGAATATTTCTTTAAAAAATCTATTATAGACTGAGCTGTATAATTCAAACTAGCAGCATTCCATAATGATACTAATGTAATTCTATATGTATGAATATATTCAGGACTCTTTACAAGCTCTGCAAATACAAGCAAAAAATTTCTTATTTCTTCAAAATGCTCTGTACTTACATCTAATAAAATAGTACCATCGCCCTGAACTATGATAGGAGCATTATTATTCAATGTTTTTTCCTTAAAATTAATAAAAAATTAATATATATTATTTTCTATAAGAGTGATAGTTTCATTAAATATATTAAAATATTCTGTATTATTAGTATTGTTGTTTACCCAAGTTCTTAATACATTAATAGCTTTAGTTTTATCATTTTGTTTTCTATATACATCAGATAATGTTAAAGTTGCTTGAGGAGTTAAATAATTTTTAGGATATGCTTTAGTGAAGTTTTCTAAAACAGTAGCTGCTTCTGTATAATTAGTTTGCTCTATTAATACATTAGCCAAATTGTATGAAGCTGCTGGCTGTAAATAAAAACCTCTAGAGTTTGCCACTTCCTGATAATATTTTTTAGCTTCATTATAATTAGCAACATCAAAATAAAGTCCGCCCAAAGTGAAAGCTGCTCTAAGTTTTAGAGTTTTACCTTTAGCATCATTATAAGCCTTTTGAACTCTTGTAGTAATATCTACTATTAAAGCAGGGTTGTTTAATTGATCCTGAGGAATATTTGCTGTTTGATACATACCGTATAAAGCCAAAGCTTCTTCAAAATTTGCTGCTGTTTCTTTATCAGCATTTTCTATATTCATATTATAAATTAAAATACCAGCTATAATTGCTATTATCAACACAAAACCAGAGATAAAAATTACTTTATTGTTATATACATAAGTAAATATTAATTCCGCATTTTTTTGAAGTTTAGATGTAGTATTTTCAGACATAATATCCTCTTATTAATTTCATTATTTTTAGTATTTAATTATAATAGTAAAAGCGAAAAAATCAAGCATTTATTTTCAATATTTATTATAGTTATTAGAAGATATTTTAGTGATATTTGCCCTTTTTTGTGATAATAGTATCGTTAAAACAAAATAGCATTTGACATATAAAAAAATATTGATAATATTATATATATCAAAAAAATTGGAGTTTTTACATATGAAGGATAAACTTTTTGGAGTATTGCAAAGAGTAGGAAGGTCATTCATGCTTCCTATAGCGGTGCTTCCTGTAGCAGGGCTCTTTTTGGGTATAGGTAGTTCTCTTACAAACACTACTATGCTTGAAACCTATAATCTTATGGGGATTTTAGGACCGGGTACTATTGCTTATGATATATTATCAGTATTAAGCGAGGCTGGTAATATTATATTTGGAAACTTGCCTATTATATTTGCTATGAGCGTAGCTATTGGTATGGCAAAGAAAGAAAAAGAGGTTGCTGCTTTATCTGGAGCTATAGCATTTTTTGTAATGCATGCTTCTATTGGTAAGATGATAACAGTTATGGGAGGAGCTGATAAATTATTGGCTGGTTCTACTACTAATGTTGTTGGTATATTATCACTTCAAATGGGTGTGTTCGGCGGTATAATAGTGGGACTTGGAGTAGCTGCTTTGCATAACAAATTCTATACTATAGAGCTTCCTCAAGTATTATCATTCTTCGGCGGTACAAGATTTGTTCCTATAATATCTGCTATTACTTTTTTGGTAGTAGGTATATTAATGTATTTTGTATGGCCTCCTATACAGGTTGTAATGAATAAACTCGGTGATTTAATAGCTGGTTCTGGTTATGTGGGTACTTTATTCTATGGTATCATAGAAAGAGCATTAATACCTTTCGGTCTTCACCACGTATTCTATACACCTTTATGGCAAACTTCACTCGGCGGCACTATGATGATAGACGGCAATTTGGTAGAAGGTGCACAAAACATATTCTTTGCTCAATTAGGCTCTCCTACTACAACTGCATTTAGTGTTGATGCTACTCGTTTTATGACTGGTAAATTCCCATTCATGATATTTGGTTTGCAGGTGCTGCTTTGGCGATGTATAAAACTTCAAGAGCAGAAAAGAAACAAGTTGTAGGTGCTTTGCTTTTCTCAGCTGCTTTAACTGCTATGCTTACTGGTATCACTGAACCTATAGAGTTTACATTCCTTTTTGTAGCTCCAATATTCTATGCTATACACTGTGTACTTGCTGGTATATCTTTCATGCTTATGCATATACTTCATGTTACAGTTGGTATGACATTCTCAGGCGGTTTAATTGACTTGCTTTTATTTGGTGTAATACAAGGAAATGCTAAAACTAATTGGGTTTGGATTGTAGTAGTTGGTGCTGTTTATTTCTTTATTTATTATTTCTTATTCTCTACATTGATTAAGAAATTTGACTGGAAAACACCAGGAAGAGAACCAGACAGTGAAGAGCCTAAACTTTATAAAAGAGCAGATGTTGAGGCTGCTAAGGCTTTAGCTAAAGGAGAAAATATTGATACTAATCCTTTATTTAAATATGAAGAAGCTCCTTTAATCACTTCAGGACTTGGCGGAAAGAAAAATATAAGCGATGTTGACTGCTGTGCTACAAGACTTCGTGTTACAGTGTTTGATGCTTCTAAAGTTAATGACACTATGCTAAAACAAAGCGGTGCTGCTGGAATCATCAAAAAAGGTAATGGCATACAGGTTATATACGGACCTAAAGTTACAGTAATAAAATCAAGACTTGAAGAGTATTTACATGACCCTATAAGCGACAATGAAGATAATATGACTGCTTCTAATGAAAACACTTCTGCTAATGAACCTCAAAAGCAAGAATCTGCAGCTTCTGGTAGTAATGAACTTGTTGACACTGTTTATGCTCCTATTAAAGGAAACATTGTTAAACTTGAAGATGTTAAAGATGAGGCATTTTCTTCTGGTGCTATGGGTAAAGGTATTGCTATTGACCCAGCTGAAGGCAAAGTATATGCTCCTTTTGACGGAATAATAGAAACTGCTTTTCCTACAAAACATGCTATTGGACTTAGTTCTGATAAAGGTGTTGAGTTGTTAATACACATAGGTATGGATACTGTTAAACTCAATGGTGAGCATTTTACTTCACATATTGAAGATGGTCAGAAGATTAAGAAAGGCGATTTATTATTAGAGTTTAACATTGAGGGAATAAAATCTGCAGGCTACCCTACAGTTACTCCTGTAATTATCACTAACTCTGATGATTATGCAAATATAGAGCCAACATCATCTCTTAGTATAAATGCTTTAGACAAACTCATTGATGTTAAAAAATAATAATTAATAAAAAATAAATATAAAGGGGCTTAATATTTTTTAAGCTCCTTTTTTATATACTTAATTTTTTTAACTTTGTCAAAAAATAAATTTATATTTTTGTTTTATATCTGGGGCTTTGACCCAGACCCCACTTCTTTTGCGACCGAAGGAAGTGCCGGCGGCGTGACCCAAAGAAGCAAAAAGGCTATTTTTTAGCTAAAATATATACTTTATACTACATTTAAAATAAAATTAATATAATTTTTATACTAATATTCATAATTAAAAAATGCTAAACAAAATTAGCGGTTCTCTCTTCTGTATCTAGATGGGTCTATAAACTTTCTCCTGCCCTGAAACTTCGATAAATAAACTATATTACTAGCAATCTCACTAAAACCATTATCTCCATATTTTAATACAGTCTCTTTTGCTAATTTTTCTTCTATCATATAATAAGCTAAAGGTACATCATCAATTAAAACATGGCATAATATTCTATCAAATATATCATAGGAAGAAACAAGCATAGAAACTTTATCGCTGTCTTTTATTAAATTAGAAACATAGTCCCTCGCCTCTTTGCCGTAAACTTGTTCTAATTCTGGTGCGTCAATTCCTATGAACCTATAAACATTATTATTATACGATATGGTGTCTCCGTCCAAAACTTTTATCAAATCTTTATCAATATTATTTTCACTATAATTATTATTTGTAACAGATAAAAATATTTTTGAATTATTAAAATCTCTTAATGTAATATATTCTTCTTTTTTTATGTCGTTAATATTTAGTACAACTTTATAATAGGTTATTTTGTTTTTATACGCATATTCTATTAGACTATCATCGCTAAAAAAACATAATATATTTTTTCTTAATCTTGAATATATTCTAAAACGAAACTCGCTTATAAACTTAATACTTGGGAAAACATTTTTTATATAATCTTTATTATTATATCCAACAACAAAAACATCTTCTCTAAATTTTATATAATCATATATTATTTGAGTGTTAGAGTTTTTAATAAATGCCTCAATAGAAACATCATCTATAAATAACGCTTCTTTATCATCAAATAAAAAATTACTTAAAATAAATAAAAAAACAAATGAAATTATTATTATTAAGAGTGCATTTTTTTTATTAAAGTTTCGCATTTATTTTTAATATCATCAGAAGCAACAATCTCAGTAAGCATGCATAAACATTTTGCATTATGCTCTATAAGTAAATCCATATTATTAAGTTTAATACCACCAATACAAACAAAAGGCATATCAATATTTTTAGCAATATAATCTAAATACTCAATACCCACAGCACTATTAGCATCAATCTTAGTATTAGTATCAAATATAGGACCAACCCCAATATAATCAGCACTGCTATTAAAAGCCTCATTAGCTTCATCAATATTTTTTGTAGAAAGCCCTATAATCATATCATCGCCAACAATCTTTCTAACCACTTCTATTGGCATGTCATTTTGCCCAATATGCACCCCATCAGCTTCCACTGCTAAAGCCAAATCAGCATAATCATCTACTATAAATAATGCATTACTCTTTCTTGTCATCTCTCTTATCTTAACGCACTCTTTATACTTCTCACGCATATATTTTTTAGGGTTCTCTTTTTCTCTATATTGAATAATCTTTATACCCGCATCAAGCATAGAGCCTACTACTTCAATATTATTTCTGCCCTTAGAAAAATCTTCAGCAGTAACGCAGTATATAGACTTATTAAAATAATTCTCTTTTAAATAATCTCTTTTATCTTTTTTGTTTTTTAAATTTTTAAAATTATTCATCTTTGTTATTCTCATCAATATTAAGCGATAATATTCTAATACCTTCACTTCCAAGCACAGATTTTAAAGCTATTAAAAAAGCGGAATCTTTACTATGAGCAATATTGCTGTTATAAAGCTTCATAGCATACCTTGCCATACTAATACCATCTCTCACAGAAAAAGAAGCATTATGTATATGCGACTTCTGTAGAAAACCAACAGTAATTTTTAATATTTCATCATCAGCAAAAGGAAGATTCATTTTTAATATATCATACTCTTCTTTAACATCTGGAAAAGGAAGCTCTATTGTAGGCTGCAAACGAGAATGTATATATTCAGGAAGCTCAAAAGTGCTCGCATCATCATTCATTGTAACTATCACTCTAAAATCTGGGTGAGCTTTTATTTTTATGCCGGCAATAACACTTTCAACATATCTTCTGTCATCAAGAAGCGGAGCAAGAGAAGCCCAAGTTTTCTCACTCATTCTGTTTCCTTCGTCAAGTATAGCAACGCCGCCTTTAATCATAGCAGTAACCAAACTTGAAGCATGATAGCTTATTGTGTTATTTTCTGATATTACAGGTATTATTATTAAATCCTCTGGTCTAGTATCCACTGTACATTGAAATATATAAACATCTCTTTTAAGAAGCTCTTTAGCTACATAATAAGAAAGAGTAGTTTTTCCAGCACCAGGTTTTCCCACAATTCTAGGGTTTAGTGGTATATCATCTTCAGATATTATATGCCAAGAAGCCATTATCTGCCTTACTAAATCATTTTGTCCTGTCCATTTTATATTTAAATTATCTGGGTGAGATAATGTAAGCTCTACATTTTCTATTTTTATCTTTTCCATATTTTCCTCTAATAAAAAATATTTAATAAATGTATTTGGATATAATGATAAATCAATTATACAAAAAGTCAAATTATAATTAGTATGTTAAAAAATTAGCCTATAGGAGTGCCGTTTTCTGCTTCTTCATTAATGCTAAGTAAAACAACTTCATTATTTTCTTTTACAGCACCAAGGACAAGACATTCAGAAAAAAAGTTAGCAATTTGTTTTTTTGGGAAATTCACAACAGCAATAATTTTTCTTCCGATTAAATCTTCTTTTTTGTAGAGTTTTGTAATTTGAGCAGATGACACCTTTATGCCCAATTCTCCAAAATCAATTTTTAATTTGTATGCTGGTCTTTTAGCCTTTGGAAAATCCTCTGCCTCTATGATTGTACCTACTCTAATGTCAAGTGAAAGGAAATTGTCAAAAGTGGTTTCATTTTTAATATTATTTTCCATAAATAAATCCGTTTGCAAATAATTGAATTATAAATTATCAATTTCTTCTTTGCTTAAACCTGTTATTTTGCTTATTAAATTAATATCTATATTTTCTGTTTTCATATTTTTAGCTAATGCATATTTTTCTTTTTCTACACCTTTTTCAATACCCTCTTTTATACCTTCTTTTATACCTTCTTCTCTTTCTCTCTTTAGCATTACTTCCTGTCCATATAGAAAAGCCTCACGAGCATTATAAACTTGCATACTCTCTTCATCAGAGGTAAATATTTTATATTTTTCTATAACTTTACTCATAATAATGTTTTCCTCCTTTAGCTTATCTATAATTTTATTTAAATCATTCGATGTAAAAAACTCTATCCAAGAAAGTAATTTATTTTTCTTTATTTCTTCAATAGTTGAAGCTTCTAATATTTTCTTAAATCTTTTTATCTCTATTAAATGTATTTGAATCATATCTAAACTTATATCATGATTATCAGTATCTATAAGCTTAAAACATCTATGCTCTTTTCCGTTATCATTAAAGTTTAAATTAAAATCCAAAAAATTTATACTAATTATTTGACTTATATCTCTGTAAGCCTCATTAGTTTTTAATTCTAAAGCTATATTTTTTGATATATAATAATAAATTCTTTTTAAAAAATCTATATTTCCAAAGAGCTGAAACTCTATTATGATTTTTTTATTATCATTAGTTTTAGCTTTAACATCTAAAATAGATTCTTTTAAATATTGATTATCTTTAAGATTATAAGGATTAATTATCTCTAAATTATGAACCGTCTCAAAACCAATATTAGTAAGTACAGCATTCACTATATTTTCAAGTATATCCTCATCACCTTTAGAAGCTAAAAGATACCTAATAAAAAAGTCATTTAATAGATTAATCTTGTTCATATATATATTATACTAATGTTGGAGAAAATTGTCAAAGAGTGATTCATTTGATTATTTAGGCTTATGCGTTGAAAATATGTTTTTTATTTTGCAGGGCTTTGTATAGTAATGTACTTTCTTATAATTGCACTTTTGCGAAGCGTGCCCGAAGGGCTAAAACTTTGACGAAGTCCGCAGAGCGTATGCTACGGGAAAAAGTTGAACAAAAAACTTGTATGATGAAATATAATTGCATATTCTAATATCATAGAAAAATCGTCAAATAATATTTTGTTATAATTTAAAAAAACATAAGCGGCTAGAAATTAACCATTAAAAATTAACTTCCAACCGCCTACTAGACTTTATATATTCAACTTTTACTTTTTATCTATATTATTATTTATTGTCATCAACAACCTCATAGTCAGCATCAACTACGCCGTCATCTTTTCTGCCTGAATCTTGGTTAGTGTTTTGCTGTGCTTGCTGCTGTCCTGCATCAGCTTGTCCTTGCTGTGCTCCTGCTTGTTTGTAAAGAGCCTCTGAAGCTTTGCTCCATGCTGCTTGTAAATCATCTGTAGCTTTTTTAATGCTGTCTGTATTGTTAGATTCTACTGCTGATTTTAAAGCACTCATTTTTGACTCAATCTCTGATTTATCTGAAGGCTGTAATTTATCGCCATTTTCTTTTAACAATTTTTCTGTTTGATAAATCATATGGTCAGCATTGTTTTTAGCTTCAACTTCCTCTTTTTTCTTTTTATCTTCTTCAGCATGTTTTTCTGCATCCTGAACCATTTTGTTTATTTCTTCCTCGCTAAGTCCGCTTGAAGAAGCTATTGTTATTTTCTGCTCTTTACCAGTACCCAAATCTTTAGCTGTAACATGTACTATACCGTTAGCGTCTATATCAAATGAAACTTCAATTTGTGGTACGCCTCTTGGTGCAGGTGGTATGCCTACTAAATCAAATCTTCCAAGCTCTCTGTTGTCATTAGCCATTTTTCTTTCACCTTGTAATACTCTAATAGTTACAGATGATTGATTGTCTGCTGCTGTTGAGAACACTTGTTTTTTGTTTGTAGGGATAGTAGTGTTTCTGTTAATTAAAACAGTCATTACTGAACCTTCTGTTTCAATACCAAGTGAAAGCGGAGTAACGTCAAGAAGAAGAACGTCTTTAACATCACCTTTAATAATACCGCCCTGTACTGCAGCACCCATTGCTACTGCTTCGTCTGGGTTTACGCTTTTATTTGGGTCTTTTCCAAATATGTTTTTAACTGTCTCTTGTACTAAAGGTATTCTTGTAGAACCTCCAACAAGTATAACTTCATCTATATCGCTAGTAGAAAGTCCTGCATCTTTCAATGCTTTTTCACATGGGATACGAGTTTTTTCTACTAAGTCTCTTACTAAATCCTCAAATTTTGCTCTTGATAAAGATACATTCAAGTGTTTAGGACCTGATGCATCTGCTGTCAAGTATGGCAAGTTGATATCTGTTTGAAGTGAGCTAGAAAGTTCTTTTTTAGCTTTTTCAGCAGCTTCTTTTAATCTCTGTAAAGCCATTTTGTCGCTATTTAAATCAACGCCTGTATCTTTCTTAAACTCTTCTATTAGCCAGTTAATTATAGCTTGGTCAAAGTCATCACCGCCTAAATGTGTATCACCGTTTGTACTTTTTACTTCAAATACTCCGTCAGCTAATTCAAGTATAGATATATCAAATGTACCGCCGCCCAAGTCATAAACTGCTATTTTCTCATCTTTCTTTTTCTCCATACCATAAGCTAAAGCAGCAGCTGTAGGCTCGTTTATTATTCTTAATACATTAAGCCCAGCAATTCTTCCAGCATCTTTAGTTGCTTGTCTTTGGCTGTCATTAAAGTATGCAGGTACTGTGATGATTGCATCTGTTACAGTTTCTCCTAGATACTCTTCAGCTGTTTGTTTCATCTTTTGAAGTGTTCTTGCACTTATCTCTTGAGGAGTAAAGTTTCCTTCAAGTGTTTTAATTTTTACTTTTCCGTCTTCCTCTATAACTGTATAAGGCATTCTTGAACGCTCTTCTGTTACTTCAGAATAAGTGTTACCCATAAATCTTTTTATAGAAAATATTGTATTTTCTGGGTTAGTTACCATTTGGTTTTTAGCAGGCTGACCTACTAATACTTCCCCTTTATTTGTAAATGCTACTATAGAAGGTGTTGTTCTGTTTCCTTCGCTGTTTGTTATTACTACAGGTTTTCCGCCTTCCATTACTGATACACATGAATTTGTTGTTCCTAAATCTATTCCAATAATTTTGCTCATTATAAATTTCTCCTTAAATATTAATTAAATGTTTATGTACGATTAAAGTCTATAAGTCTAATTCTTCGTTAGAACGCTTACAATATATTCAGTATGCCCATTGCCTAAATGTGATGTATTAAGATCAACATTGATAACTTCTCTGTTTTCTATATGTCTGTTAATCTCATCTGTTAAATCTTGCAAAACCTTATTAATATGATTTATGCTTTCTTTCTTTGAATCTTTAGGTTCAAAATAAGCTCTAAAAAGTTGAATATGTGCCATAAAAAAAATCTCCTTATAAAAATTTATTGTTCAGCTTTCTTTGGTTTTCCAACCACAACCTTAGCTGTTCTCAAAAGTTCATCATTTAATTTGTAACCCTTAGCATAAACTTCTACAACCTGCTCTTTATCAATATCAGGAACTTCTAACATAGTTAATGCCTCATGCAAGTTAGGGTCAAACTCCTCTCCTAATGCCTCTATTTCACTCACGCCATTATCAGTTAAAAAATCTATAAACTGTTTATGTATTAATTCTATACCCTTATAATATTCGCTTCCCTTTATAGTTTCATCATTATCAAAAGATTTTAATGCCCTCTCAAAATTATCCATAAAATTGATAAGAGATAATAATAAACCTTTATTAGCTCTCTTTATGCCGTCAGCTTTTTCTTTGGCAGTTCTCTTTCTAATATTTTCTGCCTCAGCCATAGCACGCATATATTTATCTTTCATATCAGAAACTTCATTTTCTAACTCTTCTACTCTCTTTTTTAGAATGCTAATTTCATCTTCATTATTTTCTAAATTTTCTTTTTCTTCTTCATTAACTTCATTAGTCTCATTAATTTCATTAGCTTCTGCATTAGAATTGTTTTCTGCAATGTCCTCACTACCATTACTAGCAGCTTCATTGCCTTCTTTCATTTCTTCTTCTTGCATTTAATCTCCTTTTTGTTTCCTTTTTAATTTCCTCTTAATTATTTACAGAAGTTACACCTATAATATATGCAATAATCGTGCCAAAGATATTATTTTTTATTGTTATATCTATTTAAAACAAAAGAAAATAATTGAATAAAACATTGATATGAGCTTAAATTATATAGTTTATTTAATAGAAGATGCCATAAATTAGCGAAACTACACATATATATTATAATTATAAAAAATAAAAAACATTAACAATTTATTATGTTTAATAATAACACACAAAAGCGAATAATAGATGTTTAATAATTATACAGTGAATTATAAAAAGGTGTTTAAAAAAGTATCACCCCGAGAAAGGATCTGCAGGGTGATAAGGAGGTTTATGAAAAATTGTATTATTTAACAATACAATTAATATTATATAAGAATTTAAACAAATGTCAAGGCAAAATATCAAAATATCATACTTTTTTATTAATCATGATATGCTTGATATTATGTCGTTAATTTCCCTTGCTACATGAGAATCTGCTTTAAGCTCTTCTTTAATTTTTTCTCTCGCATGTATAATAGAAGCATGGTCTCTATTAAACTCCAAGCCTATTTCTGTAACAGATTTCTTAGAATATTCACAAGCTAAGTATACAGCAACATGTCTTACTTTAGCTATAAACTTTGTTCTGTCTTTACTGTCAAAAGCATTCATCTCTATGCCGTAATAATCAGCAACTATTCTTTTTATTTCTTTTATAGTAGCATTTTTTAATTTTGGCTTATTAGTAAAATAATCTTTGAATATATTTAACTTATCGCACTCTTCAACATTAGGAGTTATTTTCATCAAATCTCTCACAGACAAATAAGCCCTAATAGCTCCTTCAATCTTACGAACATCTGTTGTAATATTTTCTGCCATATATTTAACTACTTCTTCATCAATAGTTGTATTTAAATCAATTAATTTTCTTTCAATTATGGCAAGCCTAGTTTCATACTGCGGAGGCTCTATGGATAATATCAAACTCTTTTCAAATCTGTTTTTTAATCTTGCCTCTATGTTTCTAAGTTCCTTCGGAGGCTTATCACTTACAAACACCATCTGCTTACAAGCATTATCTAAAGCCTGAAATATCTCAAATAACTCTTTAGAAGTCTCCTGAGCACTTTCTAACAATTGCAAATCATCAAGCAAAAACATGTCTAAAGATTTATATTTCTTTTTGAAGTTGTCTGACTTTTTAGTTTGAAGGCCATATATATATTCATCTCTAAATCCGCTTCCGTCTATATAGTTTACTTTTGCATTAGGGTTATTCTCTAAATAATAATTACCAATAGCTTGAAGTAAATGCGTTTTACCTATACCAACACTTCCATATATATAAAGAGGATTGTATTCTCTGCCTGGTTTTTCAGCAACTAACTTAGCAGCTGCAAATACAAATTTATTATTGCTTCCCTCTATAAAGTTGTCAAACTTAAAATATTCGTTTAAATTGGATTTACTTTTTGTATTATTATTATTATTTTCTGTTGTTACTGTTATTTCTGCAGCATCATCAATATTTTCTTCTTCATTATTATTAACAACATTTACATCAACTAGTACTTCTACATTTATATCATGCCCGCACTTATCTTTTAAATAAGATTTTATACGCTCTAAAAAATCCTTCTTTATATGATTAGCTGCAAAATCCCCAGAACAAATAATACTTACATTTTCCTCATCATCAACCCTAAAAAAACTGCCCTTGAGTAAAGCTACCCCAGCATATTCTCCGTTTTCTGATATTATCTCTAGAAATTCATTGAAATATTCTTTTATCTTTTCCATTTATCTATCTTTAAAAAAATTAA